>JAFSWN010000022.1 GCA_017450185.1 Clostridia bacterium
CAATATTTTTTTCAAATTGCCTGAAATTCGCAAAAAAAAGCTCCGGCATAAGTTCGCCGGAGCAAAAAAGGTCAGATATGCTTATTCTTCCGGAAAACCGTTTTCCGGTTCTTTTTTACCGCTGCTGCCGAAGCTCAGCCCAAGGAGCTATTGAATCTGCTTGATGTTTATAAGTATCGCCGCGGCAGCGCTCGTCATAACGCACTCCGGAAGCATGTACTGGCCGTTATATACGAGGGAATAAAGATATTTTGACATTCCCTCCGGAGCCCACTGCCCCCAAATATACACGCCCGTCGCGTAGTGGCACAGAAAACGAACGAGGATAACGAGCGCTATTCCCGCTATGATAGCGGTCCTGCCGCGTTTTCTGAAGGCGCCGGCAAGGCCCAGAACGGTGAACGGTACGAGATAGTCGAACAAAACGCAAACGATAATCGCGGGGATGGTTTTTGTGTATACGAATACGTTTCCTGAGGCTATGCCCTGGATGAGCTGGAACACCGAGTAGAGCGCGGCGGTGGAAAGCCCCGCGCCGCAGCCGTACTTTACCGAGATAAGGCAAATAGGGAGCATGCTTAAAAGCGTTATCTCGCCGCCCATCGGCATTTTGAATATCGTTATGAACGATAATACTATCGAAAGCGCGAGCATGACGGCGCATTCGGCAAGCTTAATAAGATTTGTTATGTTTTTTTCGGTTGCCATGTTTTTTTTCTTCCTTTCAAATAAAAAATCCGTATGCGGGCATACGGAAAAAATCACACGAATATGCTTTAACTCCCTACGCCGGTATTATCCATATCAGGTTAAAGGGTTCGGCTAAGCCGTCTCAGCCTGAGCGCGCGCCCAAGCACCCCTGTTAAATTTGATTCTATTGTAGCACAAAAAACTCGGATGTCAATATAAAATATAAAAATCACAGCTCGCGCATTATGAGCAGCGTGCCCTTATTTACGCTTATCTCGCCTTCTTCGCGTTCAAAAGCGTTGCTGACGCCCAGAGCGAAGGAGCTTGTGAGAGTTTCGTTTTCAAGGTTATATTTCATCCCTCTTATTGAAACGCCCTCTGAAACGTCCGTCCAAGAAAAAACTGAGACCGTTTTGTTCTTTTCTCCTCTGAGGGTAATACAGCCGTCCGTTATTGCCGACACTGTGAACCCCGCGCCGTAAAGCCTTGCGCTGCAGCCGTTCATCGAGAGCCTTGCAAGAAGAGAGTAGTTCGCAAAGGTGTGGTCGGGCCTGCCTCCCGCGCCGCCGTATAGCAAAAACAATTTATAGCCGCGCTTCAGGCCCTGCGCCACGGCAGCGTCCATATCGGTGACGTCTTTTTCCACGGGCAGCGTTACGGTCGGTATGCCTTCGGGGAGGGAAGTTTTCAGTGAATCGAAATCCCCGAGGATGAGATCGGGCGTAAAGCCGCGCGAGAGCATCGCTTCAAGCCCACCGTCGGCCGCGATGAAAAAATCGCCCTCTTCTCTTACGGGAAGGCTTTCGTCGTATTCCCCGGCGCCGAAGATCACGCATTTTTTCATGTCTTTTTACCTGTTACGGCATGGAATATCCCGGAAACGTCGTCGACCGTCACGTCCGCGCCGCATTCCTCGAGCTCGTTTTCGGAAGCGAAGCCGTAGCGCACGCCTATGCTTCTGACGTTCGCCTTTTTAGCGGCAAGGATATCGCTTTTCGTGTCGCCAACCATTACGGTGTTTTCGCGAAGGACAGTGAACTCCTTCATCGCCCTTAATATGTAGCCGCCCTTGTCGATCCCGGTGTCGGAGAAGGACGGGCAGAAGTAATCGGAGAAAAACGAGCTTATCCCGAGGTTTTCGGCTATCGACATAACGAAATCGCGCGGCTTGCCTGAGCATACCGCAAGGGTATAGCCCTCGGCCTTAAGAGCTGAAAACAGCTCGGGTATACCGTTATAGAGCTTCGCTTCCGTTTTGCCTATCGGAGCGTAGCGCTCGCGGTAACAGTCCACAAAGTAAAGCGCCCTGTCGTTATCGTCTTCAATGTATTTGTTATATGAATCATAGAGCGGCGGGCCCACGAAGCGGCGAAGAGTTTCGTCTCCGGGGCACTCTACGCCCATTTTTTCGCAGGCGTATCTTATGCAGTTGTATATGCCCTCGGAATTGTCGATGACGGTGCCGTCGAAATCGAAGAGAGCAAGCTTTTTTGAGAAGGCGGAGCTCACGGCGTTGACTATCCTCTCGTGCACTTCGTCTATGCTTCCCGAAGCGTCAATGTAAAAAACGTTTTCTTTTGCGGCGAGCTTTTCGAAAACGGAGTTGAATTTCGCGCTTATCTCCGTCAGCTTTTCCGTTGTTTCATAGATCTCAAGAGGCTGGGCGCCCCTGTTTTCGGTTATGCGCTCAATGCATTTTTCGGGTGGCATCGTCAAAAAAAGCACAAGGTCGGGCTTTCTGAGCTCGGGGCAGAGATAGTGCATGTCCATCGCCCAGTCCATATCCGTTTCGTAGCCCTGATAGGCGAAGGTGGAAAAATAGTAGCGGTCAAGGATCACTGTGTCGCCCGCTTCGAGGTGCTTTGCTATTCCGTTTTCGGGATCGGCGTTCTGGTTTATCCTGTCGGCAAGAAACAGCGCCGCCGTTGCCCACGGGGAGCTTTTGACCTCGCCCGAAAGCACGCGCCTTATGAGTTTTCCCGAAGGAAGAGCCGAGGGCTCGGCGTCGGTGAACACACTTTCGCCCCGGTTTTTTAGATATTCTGCAAGCTTTTTTATCTGAGTGGTCTTTCCGGTGCCGTCAAGGCCCTCGAAAACAATAAATCTGCTCATAAACGGTTATCCTTACATAAAAATGTATTAAAATAAAAGCTCCGCGAGCGCCGCCATTTTGGCTATATCTATCTCCTCCGCTCTCGCGGTCTCGGGAAGTCCGAGCCGCAAAAGAGCGTTTGCTATCTTTTCTTTTTGAATGCCGGTTTCGGCGCTTAAGCTGTTTACGGTTGTTTTTCTGCGGTGAGCGAAAACCGCCCTGACCGTTTTGAAAAACTTTTTTTCGTCCGCGTCCACCGGCGGCTTTTCCCTGAAGGTGAGCTTTATTACCGAGCTGTCGACCTTCGGGGGAGGGGTGAAGGAGGAGCTTTTTACGTCGAAGAGCTTTTCGGCCTCGGTTTTATACTGGACCGCCGCGGTGAGCGCTCCGGCTTCTCTCCGGCCGAGCCGTGAGGTTATCCTGTCGGCGGCCTCCTTTTGCACCATCAGAGTGAGCGACGTGAATTTTACTTCGCTCTCCAAAAGGTACATAACCACGGGAGAGGTGATGTAGTAGGGGAGGTTCGCGCACACATGCACACGCATATCCGGGCGGAAATATTTTTGAGTGAGCTCCTTTAGGTCGGTTTTCAGTATATCGGCGTTTTCAACAAATACGTTCGTTTTGCCGTCGAGAGTCTTCGCGAGCACCGGAAAAAGGCGGGCGTCAAGCTCGACGCTCACCACTTTTTCCGCCTTCTTTGAAAGCTCTGCCGTAAGCACTCCCACTCCCGGACCTATCTCCAGCACTCCGTCGCCGCTTTCTATCCCCGACGCTTCAACTATACGGGGACAGACCGTCGGGTCGGTTATGAAATTCTGCCCGAGCGACTTTGAAAAGGTGAAGCCCGCAGCCGACAGAAGCTTTTTGACGGTTTTTATGTCGGTGAGATCGTAGCCCATTATTTCACAACGCCCTTTTTGAGGATGACGTTCGCGTATATGGCGGTCTCGCCCGTTGCTACCACCGCGTAGGCGTTTCTCGCGCGCTCATAGAAATCAAAGCGCTCAAGCTGAGTGACGTTCGTTTTTCCGTTGTTTTCGGTCACTATTCTTTCATAATCCGCCCAAATTTCAGGCGTTGGCTCCGTTTCAAGCGTCGCCATAAGCATGACGGGGGAGTCCACGTAAGTGTCGAGCGGGATGAGCTTCAAAACTGCGTTTAGCATCTGCGGCACTCCGAGGCCGTCCGCCCTTACAAGCCTTTTCGCGTTCGACGCGGCGGGGAAGTTTCCGTCCCCGAGAACTATCTCGTCGCCGTGGCCCATTTCACAAAGTATTTTGAGAAGCTCCGGAGAGATCTCAGCAGGTATTCCTTTAAGCATAACATTATCCTCCCTGTGTTTTCGATCAATCCTCCGGCGGGATGCCGTCGGTATACTGCGAGTTGTAGAGCAGCGCGTAGAAGCCGTCTGCCTTGAGCAGCTCGTCGTGCGTGCCCTGTTCAACTATTTTGCCCTTTTTCATGACCAGGATGTTGTCGGCGTTTTTGATGGTTGAGAGCCTGTGGGCTATAACGAAGCTTGTTCTGCCCTTCATAAGCTCGCCCATGGCCTCCTGTATCTTCTGCTCGGTCTTGGTGTCCACCGAGGAGGTCGCCTCGTCAAGGATGAGCACCTTCGGGTTCGCAACGATCGCCCTCGCGATGGTTATGAGCTGCTTTTGTCCCTGCGAGATGTTCGAGCCCTCTTCGTTGAGCTCGGTGTCGAAGCCGTTCGGAAGCGACATGATATAG
>JAFSWN010000190.1 GCA_017450185.1 Clostridia bacterium
AGGAAACGCTCCGGGGGAGCGTTTACGCCGACGCGGGCAAGGAGCGAAGCGACGCGAAGGAGCCGGCAGGCGACGAAAAAATCCCTATTCCTCTGCCATGAAAAAAGCGCTTTTTGTCTACCAGACAAAAGCGCTTTTTTCAACGAAATCCGTCCTTTCGGACGGGGGAAATCTACCGTCGGTGGGTGAAATCGCTTCGCGGTGAAATCCCGCTTCGCGGGGTGCGGGACGGATTTCACTGTTGCTCTTTCAGGTTCCATATGATATGATGTTCATGAGGTATATACGGAGGCACTATGTTTGATTTGAATGAATACCTACAGGAACTTATATCGGAGTGCAAGTCCGCTTTCGGCGGCAGGCTGATGTATGTGGGCTTGCAGGGAAGTTACCTGAGAGGAGAAGCAAAGGAAGACAGCGATATTGACGTTATGGTCATTCTTGACGGTTTCTCCGTAAAAGACATGGACGGGTATCGCGGTGTTCTTAAAAAGATCGGATACTATGAGAAGTCATGCGGGTTTATCTGCGGGAGGGAAGAAATGTCCCGGTGGAATCCTTTGGAGATAAGTCAGCTTAAGAATACAACAAAAGATCTGTACGGAACATTATCAGAATATCTGCCGGATTCAACAAGACAGGATGAGATCAACTATGTGAAATTCAGCCTCGGAAATCTATATCACGAATTATGCCAACGATATATCCATACCGATCGTGAGAATAATTCTGCGAATTTCCGCGTCACTTGCAAGGGGCTGTTCTTTCTCATACAAAACCTTCATTATCTTGAAAGCGGCGAATTTGTCAAAACAAAAAGCCTTTTGGCCGGAAAGGTTCCGGAAGACGATTACAGGGCGGTGACATTGGCTGAACTGCCGGATGATTATGAGTTCGATAAGGCTTTTACGTTTTTGTTTTCGTGGTGTCAGGATGCATTTCAAAGAATCGGCAGTTTATAATCGGTTGATTCCGCCTGATTTTAGCTGTGGCGGAACCCATTCAGGATGAAACGCTTTGCCCGGATATGATCTGCTCAACCTGTTCTTTGTTCGCGAACAAGGTGCATCCGCCTGCGTGATCGTCCTTCAGAAGTCCCTTGGTGTTCAGAGCATAAAACAGCGGAGAGCGCAGCGCTTCACGAATGGAAGCGTCTCGAACGTTACAGTCGGAATACGGAGAAAACGGGCACGGTTCAGCTCCGCCGCCGGCATTGATGTGGAAAAAAACTCGGCCGGCCGCAACGCACCCTCCCGAACTCTTTTCATCTCCCGGAAAGGCAATATAAACCATCTCGGACCTTTTACGCCTCAGCGAGCGTATTCTGTTTTGCATCCATTCGCGTTCCGGCTCGTCCGGCGCGGAATCTGTTTCACCGTCCACGGGAACATATTCCACATAGATTATTGCCTTGCATCCCATTTTTGATAAAAAAGAAACAAATTCGTCCGAGTATACCGTTCTCATATTTTCTTTGGTTACCGTAACCGACGCTCCGAAAACGATGCTCCTTGACTGCATTTTTTGCATCGAGGCTTTGATTTTTTCATATACGCCTTCGCCTCTGCGCTGATCTGTGATCTCTTTGCCGCCCTCAATGCTGATGACGGGCAGAAGATTTCTGTTGCTGTCAAACAAATCAAGAAATTTGTCGTTCATGCAGGTTCCGTTTGTAAAAACCGGGAACAGGATGCCGGGATGCCCGCCGGCTTTTTCAAGCACGTCGCGGCGCATAAGCGGTTCGCCTCCCGCTAACAGAACAAAGCTGACGCCGATCTCTTCCGCTTCGGTAAAAACACGGTTCCATTCTTCTGCAGTCAGAATTCCGGACGCCTCTTTATCACCGCATGCGTTATTCGCACGGGAATAGCACCCGGCGCAATGAAGATTGCATCGGCTTGTTATGCTCGCTATAAGAAAAGGAGGTATATGTTCGCCTCTTTTTTCGGAAGCCCTTCGTTTTACTGACGCCGCAAACGAAGCTTTTGCAAAGGAGCGCATAAACGCCGCTTCTTTTTTATTCCTCGCCGTAACGCGCAGAGAGTTCAGCACGACCTTGGTTACTCCTCGCGTCATATATGCTTGAATGTTCATAATTCTTTCCTTCTTTTAGTTGGTTTTTTTGTTCTTTCCTCGTTTAGTATCTTATACAGCGTCTGATACAGCATAGCAGCTTCTTCGCTCGTCAGATTGAATTCCTTTGCTATGGTTTCGGGTACGCACAGAGCTTTTTCTTCGATCTGTTCACCTTCCTTTGTAAGGGTGATCTCAAGGTTACGTTCATCCTTGCAGTCTCTTCGCCTTTTTAAGTAGCCTTTTTGCTCAAGTTTTTTAAGAAGCGGGGCAAGGGTGTTTGATCTCAGGCAAAGCGTTTCACACAAAAGCTTTTCATTCACCTGTTTTTCTTCCCACAGCACCATCATTACGATATATTGCGTGTATGTCAGGTCGAGTCTGTCAAGAAGCGGCTTGTATTTTCTTGTAATGAGGTTTGAAACCGCGTAAATCGGAAAACAAAGCTGGTTTCTGAGCCTCAATGCGGAATATTTATCGTCCAAAGAATATTCACCTCTATACAATTATATCGCACGCGATATAATCAGTCAACATTTTTTTTTCGGTTTTGCGGATATTTGCCCGGATTTGATTTATTTTTTTATTGCAATCGACTTTTACGTGTGATATAATTTCCATCAATAGTTTTCCTTATAAAGGAGATATGGATATGGATGAGTATAACGAGATAGGCGCACGACTCAGAGAACTCAGGGAAGTAAGCGACTATACAATTGAGCAGCTTGCGGAGGAGCTCGGCATCTCTCCTGAGCTTTACGCTTCCTACGAAGAAAACGGCAAGGACGTGCCGATAAGCGTTATTTATTCGATCTCTCAGAAATTCGGAGTTGATTTTGCCGAGATCGTAACGGGACGAAGCGCTCTGCTTAACACCTACCACCTCATCAGGAGAGGCGGGGGCAAAGAGGTCAACCGCAATCCGGAATACCATTTCGAGGACCTTGCGTATAAATACGCAAACAAAATTATGCAGCCTCTTCTTGTTACTTTGGAGCCCGACGATACTCCCGCGAAGCTCATAACCCACGGAGGACAGGAGTTTAACCTTGTGCTCGAGGGAACGGTCATTCTTACCCTCGGAGACAGGGAGTTTTCGATGACCGCGGGAGACTCCATTTATTTCAATCCCACCATTCCGCACGGGCAGCGCTGCGGCGGCGACGTCAAAGCGAGGTTTTTAACGGTTATCGCGGAATGACCGTATCTCACCGAAAGGAAGCGAGAGCAAATTGAATTATCTGCTGAATAAATTCCTTCCTCAGATCGATTTTGCAAGCTACGAGGAATTCAAAGAAAAGTTTACAATAAACGTGCCGGAGGATTTCAATTTCGGCTTCGACGTGGTGGACGCGTGGGCGGAGGAGGAACCCGGAAAAAGGGCTCTTCTGTGGGTGAATGAAGAGGGGGAAGAAAAGACCTTCACTTTTACCGACGTAAAGCTGCTTTCAAACAAGGCCGCCAATTTCTTCAAAAGCCTGGGGCTTAAAAAGGGCGACGTTGTGATGATGATCCTTCGCCGTCGATGGGAATACTGGGTCTGCGCCACTGCGCTTCACAAGCTCGGAGTGATCCTTATTCCCGCAACTCTGCAGCTTACGAAAAAAGACATAGTTTACCGGGGCAACGCCGCCGAAATTAAGGCCGTTATTTGCGTTGACGACGCTTTCGTAATAGGTCAGATGGAGGCCTCCGCCCCCGAGATACCCACCCTTCAAAATAAGATTCTCGTTGGTGAAAAAAGAGAGGGATGGCTCGATCTGCACGGGGAGATGGAAAAATTTTCCGACGTTTTCGAAAGGCCCGTGGGCGACGCCGCGACAAAATGGGACGACGTTATGCTTGTGTATTTCACAAGCGGTACCACAGGCATGCCCAAGCTCGTCCAGCACAATTTCGCCTATCCCCTCGGACATATCGTAACGGCGAAATACTGGCAGCACGTTGAGGAAAACAGGCTTCATATGAGCGTTTCCGATTCGGGATGGGCAAAGTTCGGATGGGGAAAGATCTACGGCCAGTGGATCTGCGGCGCCACCGTTTTCTGCTACGATATGATGGGCAAATTCAACCCCAAAAACCTGCTTTCAAAGGTTGAAAAATACAAAGTGACCACTTTCTGCGTTCCTCCCACGATGTACCGCTTTATGCTGCAGGAGGATCTTTCACAGTTCGATCTTTCCTGCCTTCATCACTGCGCAACGGCGGGCGAGCCTCTTAACCCCGAGGTCGTAAAGCAGTGGAAGGAGAAGGTCGGCCTGCAGATCTACGAGGGCTTCGGACAGAGCGAGGGCCCCGTTTTGATGGCGAATTTCGGCAGCGAATGGTTCGAGCCGATAGAGGGCTCCACAGGCAAGCCGAACCCGCTTTTCAATATCCAGCTCATTAATTCCGAAAACGAGCTGTGTGAAGACGGAGAAGAGGGCTCCCTTATCATCCTTGACGTAAAAAACCATCCTCCGGTCGGCCTTTTTACCGGATACTATAAAAATCCCGAACAGACCGAGGAAAAGCTCGGCGGCGCAGGCTACAATACAGGCGACGTGCTGTGGAGGGATTCCGACGGCTACTACCGTTTCGTCGGCAGGAACGACGACGTTATCAAATGCTCCGGCTACCGCATCGGTCCCTTTGAGGTGGAATCCGCGCTTGTTGCTCACGACGCCGTTGTTGAGTGCGCCATAACCGGCGCTCCCGACCCGATAAGAGGGCAGGTCGTTAAGGCGACCGTCGTACTCGCGAAGGGGTATTCGCCTTCTCAGGAGCTGACGAAGGAGCTGCAGAACCACGTTAAATAGCTAACCGCGCCTTATAAATATCAGCGTATCATCGAATACGTTGACGAGCTTCCGAAAACCGTTGGCGGTAAAATTAAACGCGCAGAGATAATAAAAACCGACGAGCAGAAATTCGGAAAGACCGAATGACCTTGTTCTGTTAAGAGCTCCTGGCGCAAAAAAATAATCAACGGCTGCACCGAACCGATAACCGGCAGGCTGCAGCCGTTTTTTTGTTTGATAGGAAACTGCTCGTTTCCTATCAAACAAAAAGATTATAACGCCCGCCGATTTCGCCCT
>JAFSWN010000023.1 GCA_017450185.1 Clostridia bacterium
AAACCGACGTTAATATGTTTATTTCTGGTAAATGATGAAAAAAACAGGCTTCTGTTACAAAATGTAATTTCCTGTACCGCTCGGGGGCGCGGCGCTACGGTGGAGATATCTGCCAAGCCAGAAGCGCCGACCGAGCCGGCAGGCGATAACGCGGCGCTGCGGATCCTTTCCTGTGGTTTCATATAATCAAAACGCGAAGCGTTTTCCTTCTTTCATCTTTTTTCTTTTCTCTTTCATCATTATATCTTCCCCATCCCGTGAGCGAAGCGAGCATTATCCCGTTCGCGCAGCGAACATCATCCCCTATCCCGTTCGCATCAGCGAACAATCAAATCTTCTCCATCTTCGCCGAAAAGCTTATCATCCTCTCCGTTTTCATCCCGTCAAACTGTATCCTGTAGGCCTTCTTCTGCCCGTCTATCCCCGTTACCGTTCCGTTGCCCATGATAAAGTGGTTCACCCTGTCGCCGGGTTTAAGCGTTTTATCTGCGGAGCAGGCTTCAAGCAGCCTGTCGCTTCTCGCGTATGTCTGGAGCGCCTCGTCCACAAGTCTCTCGTCGAGCTCGTCGGTGTAGGTCAGCAGCTTTTTATCTATATTGAAAATGAATCTCGAAGGGTAGCGGTAGGAGCCGTCGGGGTTCTTGCCCTCTGCTTCGCTGATAAACAGCCCCTTTTCGGCCCTTGTAACCGCCACAAACGCGAGGCGGCGCTCTTCCTCCATCCCGTCGGTGTCGGCAACGCGCTTTGAGGGGAAGATGCCGTCGGAAAAGCCCGATAAAAACACGTAGGGGAATTCGAGCCCTTTTGCGGTGTGCACGGTCATCAGCTTCACCCTCTCGCCCCTGTCGGGGGCGTCTTTGTTTGTGAGCAGAGCCACCCTGTCGAGGTAGTCCCCGACGCTGTGCTCTTCTCCGCAGGTGTTTTCATATTCCATAATAGACTGTTTAAGCTCCGCGAGGTTGTCGAGCCTTTCGCTGCCGCCCTCGAGCCTTAACATATCCTCATAGCCGCTCGCGTTCAGTATAAGCGTGAGAAGCTCCGAAACGCTCATGGTTTCGGCGTAACCGCCGAATTCATCGATAAGCTCGATAAACCGTCTTGCCCCCGTGCCCCTGAAAAGCTCTTCTTCCGCGTTCATTTTAAGCGCCTCGTAAAGCGAGCAGCCGTTTTCGGCGGCGAATCCCTTCAGGAATTTCATGCGCTTTTCTCCGACGTTCCTTTTAGGACGGTTCGCAATGCGAATAAAGCTCAGGTCGTCTTTATATATTATCATCCTAAGGTAGCTCAGCGCGTCCTTTATCTCTTTTCGCTCGAAAAACTGCGTTCCGCTGAAAATAACGTAGGGTATCTCTCTCTTAATAAAAACTTCCTCGAGCATTCTCGACTGGTGGTGCGCGCGGTAGAGTATCGCGATATCGCTGAGTTTTATTCCTTTATCCCTGAGCTCCTCTATTTCATAAGCGAGCCTCTCGGCTTCAAGTCGGTTCGTTTTCGCGTGGTGGTAGACGGGCTTCTCACCGTTCTCCCCGCACGATACGAGCTCTTTTTTCACCCTTCTTTTGTTTTTTTCAATAAGGCTGTTCGCCGCGGCGATAATTTCGGGCGTGGAGCGGTAGTTTCTGTTGAGCGTCACGGTCTTAACGTCGGGGAAGTCGTTTTCGAAATCCATAATGTATTTGACGTTCGCGCCTCTCCACGTGTATATCGTCTGGTCCGGGTCGCCCACTATAAAAAGGTTGCCGTGCTTCCCGCAAAGCGCCCTCATAAGGCGGTACTGTATGTCGTCTATGTCCTGGTATTCGTCCACCATGATGTATTCGAGCCTGTCCTGCCACTTGTCCCTCGTTTCCTGCGATATCTCAAAGATGTACAGAACAAAGTTAATAAGGTCGTTGTAGTCGAGCGCGTACGACATTCGTTCGTAGTAGACGTAGCCCCAGAATATGATATCCGCGGCGCCCTTCGCGTCCATATACTTCTTTTTAAGCTCTTCAACGGGGAGCGAGAGCATCGGTTTATAGTAGTCGGGCTCGAATTTGCACTTTTTCATCTCTATCATGTCTCTCGCGTCCGAAAAGGTCATGTTCCTGCTCGTAAGCCCCCTCTCCTCGTAAACGGCGGCGAGCATCAGGTCGATATCGGGGTTGTCGATAACAAGAAAGCTTTTGGGGTAGTGAAGGATGTGTATATCCTCGTGCAGCACGCTTACGCAAAACGAATGGAAGGTGCTGATATATCCGGTATCGATGTCGGCCCCGAAATCGCGGATGCGCTTTTTCATCTCGTTCGCGGCTTTGTTGGTGAACGTAGCGCAAAGGATGTTCCCCGGGAGTATGCCCGCCTCGTTCACAAGATAGGCGTAGCGGTGCGTGAGCGCCCTTGTTTTTCCCGTGCCAGCGCCCGCAATCACCCTTATATACCCCTCGGTGTTCACCACGGCCTCTCTCTGCTCGGGGTTTAGCGATCCAAGTATGTCCATATTTACCTCCCGAAATAATAATATGGCCTGATCATATTATATATAGAATAAAGTCCCATAAAGAGGACTTTATGAGACTCTATCTGAAATATTTGTTGTTCAGATTTTTCATACATTAAACCGTTAAGACGGAGGGTATTTCAATGCTTCGTCTGTGCAGAAAAGCTTCTGCGCTATCTCTGTAGCACGGATGACCACATCCGTCAGCTGAGTTGCCCATTGTAAAAAAGCATATTCAGATGCAGTCTGTTCGTATCCGGAAGTTTTAAACTGCACTATAGTTCCCTGACGGCTGTGGTCAGCCGTGCTACAGAGTGCGATAACCATAGTTCTTCATATTAAGATCCTTGTGGACGGTCTGAAAAACGTTTATTACTTCATGCGGGAAACTTGAAATGCCGGTCAATAATCGCAGATATCCCCGTAAAACGTTATGCTCCCGCCGTCTCCCACAACGGCGAGGACGCCGTTTTCGGTTCCCGTCAAATACACGTTCCTGTTCCGGCATATTTTGATTATGCTTGCCACCACGCTTCGGTCGGGGCCGTTTCTGCCGTTAGTTATCACGCAGGCTTTCGGCATGAGCGTGCTGATGAAAGCGTCGGTGCTCGAGCCCGAATAGCCGTGATGGCCAACCTTCAGCAGGTCCACTCTGCCGATCTCGGGAGCAAGCCTCTCCTCGTCGCCCGTGTTGTTGTCCATGTCGCCTGCGAGGAATATTTTTGTGCCGTTCTTTTCAATAAGAACGCCCAGGGAATTGTCGTTTTCTCCCACCTTGCCGGGGTTTTCGGGATCGTTGGTGTTAAACAGCGTAACCTTGAAATTGCCTAAAGCAAAGGGCTCGCCGTCCGGTCTGACAATGGGCACGTTTCTTTCGTTAAGGGCGGCAACCATCTGGTCGTAAACCTCTTTGTTGTCCCACTGCTCTATCTCGTAGTCGTTGATTTTTTCCTCGTTGTATTCCTTGAGGTAGGCCCTGCCGACCGTAACGTCCGGGTCGAGGATCACGGTGTCAAAACCGCCGATATGGTCGGAATGGCTGTGCGTGCCGAGCACGAAATCAAGGTGCACCTTGCCGTTTTCATCGGAGGCGTGCTCTTTAAGGTAGCGGAGGATCTCATTCTCATAGCCCCTGAAAACGAGCCAGTCGAAATTTCTGGGGTTGTTGGCGTCCTCGCCCGCGTCCACCATCGCGAAATGTCCGTCGCTCTCAAGAATGATCGCGTCCGAGCTGCCTGTTTTCAGAAAGTGAATCTTGTCGGGCTGTTCAATATTCGCCGGCGCGTCGCGCAGAACCGGAATGTTCATAACCGAAACGGCTATAATATCGGGGAAAAAGAAGCACATTGCCGCCGTGATAAAGCTGATAATTCTTGCGAGACCTGCGTTAAACATGAAAAAACCGCCTTTCGTAAATCGGATAATACGGTTTAATGCTATCATATTTTAACCGGCTTGGCAAGCCTAAAATCAAAACTCCGGCTCTTTTCTTTATTATCCCGTTTTTGAAACGAATATATTTTTATTGACAAATTCTTTTTATTAAAGTAAAATATTTCGTGATATTTTTTTTATTTCCGGAGGGATTCTATATGGAATGGACGTCTCTGAACGAACTCAGAGAAAAGTATCTGAGCTTTTTCGAAAGCAAGGGGCATCTTCGTCTGCCGAGCTTTTCGCTCGTGCCGCAGAACGACAAGAGCCTTCTGCTGATAAACGCCGGTATGGCGCCGATGAAGAAGTATTTTACGGGGGAGCAGACCCCTCCGAGGAAGCGCGTCACCACCTGCCAGAAGTGCATACGCACCCCCGATATCGAGCGCGTGGGCAAAACAGCCCGTCACGGCACCTTCTTTGAGATGCTCGGCAATTTCTCGTTCGGCGATTATTTCAAAGAGGACGCGACCACCTGGGCGTGGGAGTTCTGCATCGACGTGCTCAAAATGCCCGCCGACAAGCTCTACGTGAGCGTTTATGAGGACGACGACGAGGCGTTCGACATCTGGACAAAGCGCAGAGGCGTAAAAGAGGACCACATGGTGCGCCTCGGGAAAGAAGACAACTTCTGGGAGCACGGCGCCGGTCCCTGCGGCCCCTGCTCCGAAATATATTTCGACCGCGGTCCCGAAAAGGGCTGCGGCAAGCCCACCTGCAAGGTAGGCTGCGACTGCGACCGCTACGTTGAGTTCTGGAACCTGGTTTTTACGCAGTTTGAAAACGACGGCAACGGCAACTATACCCGCCTTGCCAATCCCAATATCGACACCGGCATGGGCCTCGAGCGTCTCGCGTGCATCATGCAGGGAGTGGACAACCTCTTCGAGGTTGACACCATAAGGAACATCATGAATCACGGTTCCGGTATAGCGGGCGTGCACTATAACGAGAGCGAAAAGACCGACGTGTCGCTTCGCGTCATCACCGACCATATCAGGAGCACCGTCATGATGATCTCCGACGGCGTTCTTCCCTCAAACGAGGGCAGGGGCTATGTGCTGCGCCGCCTTCTCAGAAGGGCAGCGCGTCACGGCAGGCTCCTCGGCATAGAGGACACATTCCTGTGCAAAGTGGCGGAGACCGTCATAAAAGAGAGCGGCAGCGCTTATCCCGCTCTTATTGAGAAGCACGACTACATCATCAAGATAATCACCGTTGAGGAGGAGAATTTCGCCCGCACCATCGACCAGGGCCTGAGCCTTCTTGAAAATATGATAGCCGCGTCCGACGGAAAAACTCTTTCGGGCGAAGACGCTTTCAAGCTTTCCGACACCTTCGGCTTCCCCATAGACCTCACCAGAGAGATAATCGAAGAGAGAGGCATGGAAGTGGACGAAGAAAAATATGACGAGCTCGTCCTCATCCAGAAGCAGACCGCCCGCAGCGCCCGCAAGGTGGGCAGCGCGGAGGGCTGGAGAAGCGACGCCCTCGATCTCGGCGAGATCCCCGAAACCGTGTTCACCGGATATGAGGGTACCGCCTGCGCCGCGTCGGTCCTTGCCGTAATAGCCGAAGACGGCAGTATCGCCGACAGCGTTCCCGAAAACGAGAGCGCATTGATCGTGCTCGATAAGACCCCGTTCTATCCGGGCGGCGGCGGACAGGTCGCCGACACCGGCGTTATCGAGGGGCAGGGCTTCACGTTCAGCGTATCAGAAACCGTTAAAACTCCCAAAAACGTCATCCTTCATAAGGGCAAGGTGACAAGCGGCGCCGTTTCCTCCGGAATGGCGTGCGACGCTAAGGTAAACGAAGAGAGAAGAAACGCCATTCGCCGCAACCACACTTCTGCGCACCTTCTTCAGGCGGCTCTCAGAAACGCGTTCGGAACCCACGTTGAGCAGGCCGGCCAGCTCGTGAACGAGCACGTCTGCCGTTTTGACTTCACTCATTTCTCTCCGCTTTCCTCCGACGAGATAGCCGAAATAGAGAAAAACGTAAACGAGGTTATTTTGGCGGCTCTTCCCGTCAATACAGTTGAAACCACCATCGAGGAGGCCAAAAAGCGCGGAGCAATGGCTCTGTTCGGCGAAAAATACGGCGATACCGTGCGCATGGTAGACGCCGGCGGCTACAGCGTCGAGCTTTGCGGCGGCACTCACGTCTCAAATACCGGCGAGATCGGTATGTTCAAAATTATAAGCGAGGCGTCCGTCGCGTCGGGCGTTCGCAGAGTTGAAGTCGTCACCGGCCTCAACGCCCTTTCTTATCTCAATAACAATCTCCTGAATCTCCATAAAACCGCCGCCGCCCTAAAGTGCGGCAGCATAGAAGCCCTTCCCGAAAGGGCCGCCGCTATCCAGAGCGAGCTCAAGGCAAAGGACAAGGAGCTTGAAAAGCTCAAGGCCGAAATAGCGTCCGCGAACGCCTCCAGGCTTATAACAAAGGTTGCCGAAAAGAACGGCGTCACTGTGTACGTCGCAAACGCCGGAGAGGCCGACGCGGGTGCGCTCAGAACGCTTCTCGACGGCGTTAAAAACGATAACAGCGTCATAGTCGCCGCGGGTAAAAACACCGAAAAGGGCGTTTGCTCCTTCGCGTGCGTGGCGGGCAAAAACGCCGTGGCAGCCGGTGCACACGCCGGCAATATCGTGCGCTCCGTTGCGGCGATAGCCGGAGGCTCCGGCGGAGGCAAGCCCGATTCCGCTATGGCGGGCGGCAAGGACGCCGCAAAGATCGGCGAAGCCCTTGACAGCGTCGCCGGAACCGTCACCGCAATGTTGAAATAAAGAAAGGAAGAATAAAATGGATTGTCTTTTTTGTGCAATAGCAAAAGGGGAGATCCCCTCAACAAAGGTCTATGAGGACGACAAGATTTTCGCCTTCAACGACATCGACCCCCAGGCCCCCGTTCACGTGCTCATCATCCCCAAAGAGCACATCAAATGGGCTTACGACATAAACGAGGAAAACTCCGCCGTTGTCGCCCACATCTTCGAGAAGATCCCCGAAATAGCGCGCTCTCTCGGCGTTAACGAGGGCTTTCGTATCGTCAACAACTGCGGCGACCAGGCGGGGCAGAGCGTAAAGCACCTGCACTACCATCTGATGGCCGGCCGCCAGTTCACCTGGCCGGCGGGATGAAGCTTTGTTAAAAGAGTTCAGATTTAAGATTTTAGAGTTTAGATTATTAAACGCACCTGGTAGCACGGATGGGCAACAGCCCCCGTCCCCCTCTGTCTGCTTTGCATCCATCTCCCCCACACCGTGGGGGAGTCTTCCATATCCGTTTGCGTGCGGCGACGTAGGTATGCGGCGCCGTGGCGGCGTATATCCCGGCGGCGTGCGCCTAAGAAGGTACGATATAGAAGAAGGTTTTTCGGCGGCTGTTCGGCGGGCCATCCTTCGCTTTGCTCGGACGACCACACCTCCACCCGCAAACGGATGTGGGTGTGGATCGCCGGTGGCGATCTCTGTGGCATTAGCCACAGAAGCACCGACCGAGCCGGGAGGCGAGACCATCCGTGCTACCGGGTGCGTGAAATAAACGCAAATCGAAAAAACTAAACTCTATATTCTAAACTCTCGATAATTACGCATTACGAATCAGTATTTTACCGCACCCGCTTCCCTTCATCCTTACATGATGAGCGGGGGCTTTTCGTCAAGATTACATCTTTTTTCCTTTGTGCTCATGATATCTTTGGTAAAACCGACCACCTTTAAATGTATAAAAAAGCTTGATTTATATTTCATTTTATGATATATCTTTAAAGATAGAAAAAATAGACAAAACGGAGGTATAATATGCAAAGCAAAACTGTTTCTGTTTACAAAAAAATTCTGTCAGTATTTCTCTCGGTATTATTGGCGTTCGGCTGCGTTACTCTCGCGCTGAATTCCTTCTGCCCGAGAGCAAAAGCCGCAAACTACGGCTTCACAAGCGCCAGCTACGGCTGGGCAACCGGAAAGAATGACAATAACAACGTCTATAACTGGACTCCGTACCCTTACGCGAACTCCGGCTGGACCACTCTGCTTGTGGCTGAGATCGGCAATGAGCTCTACGCTCTGGCGTCGATCGGAACGGATAACCTCGGCGCGTACAGGATAGAAATGGCCGGCTCGAGCGGAGGCGCGGCGAAATTCCAGACGGAAGACGTCGACACCGGCAACAGTTCCATAATCAAAAACACCTACTACTGGGAGGGCGTTTACACAAACAGCACCAACCAGTACGTTTTCTTCCGTCCCTCCAGCGATTCCGCAAATCTGCACTGCATCAAAAACGATTCAACAAGTCTTACAAGCAGCTACACGGGCTATTATATCAGCAGTTCATATAACAGCTACCTGATGGATTCCAACTATAATTATATCTATTTCACCTTCTCCGGCAAAAACATTGGATATCTCAGCACCAGCGGAACAAATAAAGTGCGCGCGTTCTACGGTAACGGCACCGTCCAGCAGGTTTCGCTTTCGTATAACGGAAACGGCGGCTCAGGCTCTGTGGCAACCCAGTACCGTCTTCCCGGCGACGTTGTAACTCTCAGCCCCAACGGCTTCTCAAGAGCGGGCTATACCTTTACGGGTTGGAACACTCTTGCCAACGGCACGGGCACCGCCTATGCTCCCGGCGACACCATAACGCTTAACGGCAACACTACTCTCTACGCTCAGTGGAGCAGGGATTCATTCACGGTAAACTATGTCGCGAGGACCGGCGGCTCCATCACCGGACAGACCTCTGAATCCGTAAGCTACGGCGCAAAGCCCTCCGGCACCGCATACGCGGCTTCAGCCGGCTACGCCTTCGATAAGTGGACGCAGGATTCCGGCACTTCAGCCGTTACTCCCGCAAACGTTGTTATAACGGCTGCAACCACCTTCTACGCAAACTTCAAAACGATCCCCTATACCATCACGTATAATCTTAAGTCCGATGAAACGAACGATCCCGCCAACCCCTCAACCTACAACGTTGAAAATTCCGCCATCGTTCTCGGCGATCCCTCAAAACCCAATTATAATTTCGATCACTGGGAAGATCAGAACGGCACCCCCGTTAGCGTGATCCCCGCGGGCTCCACAGGCAATATCACCCTTACCCCCGTTTTCACCGAAAAGCAGTATACCATAGTTTATAAGGCCAACGGCGGGCAGGGCAATGACGTTTCTCAGACAGCAGGGTGTGCTTCAACCGTTACTCTTAAAGACAGCGGCACCTTCACAAGAACAGGCTACAACCTCGTTTCCTGGAATACCGTTTCGGGCGGCACCGGAGCCTCCTATGCTCCCGGCTCCGTTCAGAACGCTCTTTCCTCCACCCACGGCGCTACCGTTGAGCTTTTTGCCCAGTGGCAGGCAAAGGATTATACCATAACCTATAATATGGATCCCAATGCCGTGACTCTTGACGGCGCTCCCAGCGGAGTGAAATATGACGGCGACTATGAATTCACCGTAAACGTTGATCCCGCCTACACCGTAACAGACGTGACCGTTACCGGCGTCGAGTCGTTTACCTTCGATCCCGATACCGGCGTTGTTACCATCACAAACGTTACCGGCGACGT
>JAFSWN010000024.1 GCA_017450185.1 Clostridia bacterium
ATCCGAAACAAAACAAAAAATGTGATAAAGAGGCAAAACGGAGAGAATAACGTCGTCTCTGACGACGATATCGCTGTAGGGCTTGTACATAAGATTGCCCACAAGAGCCTTTTGAGAGAGCATTACGCCCTTCTTTTCTCCTGTGGTTCCGGAGGTGTAGATGATGAGAGAGCATTCCTCCGGGTCGGTTTTGAAGTCGGAAAGAGAGGCGTAGGGGGAATCTTCACCGTATTCGCGGTAGATCCTTTCAAAGCTCTCTTCGCTGCCGAGGTCGATAAAAGTTTTGACCTGGGGGCATCTTTCCTTGATACTCTTTGTTTTTCCGGCGAATTCGGGCTCATAGAGAACCGCGGTGATATCCGCGTCGTTAAGAATCGCGCAGACCTCGTCGTCGGTGGTATCGGGAGGGACCGGCACCGCGGTGTTGCCGCTTATGATGGCGCCGGTGAGGGACACTATGTATTCATAGCAGCTCTTGCTGATTATGGCGATATGAGCCTTTTCGGGGAACGTCGACCTGAGCATCCGGCAGAAGGCAAGAGAATCGAGCCTGACCTCGCCGAAGGATTTTTCCACCACCTCACCGGATCGTTTGTATTTGATAAAAGTCCTGTTGTTGAATTTTTCGGGAGCCGCGTCCAAAAGATCGCGCACGCTCGGAACGTTTTTAAGCTGCATAGAAACACCGCCTTAAAAAAAGCTTAAAATTATCAGATACATGTATGTAAATCAACACATGTTTGATTATGTATATCATATCAAATAGATGTTAAGCAAATATGAACAAATTGCACACAATTTGAAAATTTGTATAAAAATCATTGTGGCTTATACTACATGAACTGTAAAAATGACGAAAAACAAAACGACCGGATAAGAAAGCGCCTACAGCGCAGGATGACGCTTTCGATTACGCCATCGCCGTCGCCCGTCAGGGCGAAATCGGCGGGCGTTATAATCTTTTTATTTGATAGGAAACGAGCAGTTTCCTATCAAACAAAAAAACCGCCGCGAATCGGATAAACGATCCGCGACAGCCGTTTAATATTTTTACCGTTTTATATCATGTATTGAACTCAGTAGCCGAAATACGTTTCGCAGTAGCTGTAGAGAGTGTTGTAGTAGATTTCCTCGCTTACGGGGTCGAGCAGAAGGCCGTGGCCGGACAAGGGATAAAAGACATAGTCGTAGTTGTTCCCGTTTTTACCGAAGACCTCGCCGAATACTTTTTCCATTGCCTCGCGGTTGCCCTTTGTTACGATGGGATCGTTTCCGGCGTATGCGAAAATAGAGGGCATTGTTGTTTCATTCACATAATAAACGGGAGATATCTCCTTTGAGAGCCTGTCGGCTTCGCCGTTTTCACGCATTTCAGGGGTGATCCTCACGCCCGAGAGCCTTGAAGTGAGGCTGTAGGCGGACTCGCCCCAAGCGGCTGCCGTCATATCGGAGGGGCCGACTCTGTTTGCCGTAAACGCCAGCTCAATGGGCGATTCCCCGGGCCTTGAATAGCTGTAGAGCATCGAGATGTGTCCGCCCGCCGAATAGCCTGAGGTGGCGAGCTTTGTGATATTCAGGTCCTTCTCATCTGAAAACTCCTTTATCGCTCCGATACACATAGTTATCTCGTCGAGCATCGTATACACGGTGACCTCGCCGAAGGTTTCGTTTGAAAGCAGGGAGTAGCTCATTGTGGCGGTGACGTAGCCCTTCATGGCGAGCTTTTTGCAGTGAACGGCCATATCCTCTTTCTCGCCGCCCGTCAACGAGCCGCCGTGGATGAACAGGATGCAGGCGTTATAGTCGCGCCCTTCGGCGTTTCGAGGAACATATACGGTCACAAGGTCGCGCTCCGCCTGACCGTAGCGGATGTTTTCGTAGACGTCGTATTTTTGGCCTATGAGACCGAACAGGGTGTTGAACATAAGCCCTATTGTCAGAATAAACGCAAGTAACGTTTGCATGTCGGTTTCCTCTTTTCTTTTTTTCTACAGGATAACATTTGATTTTGCGCGATTCAACCGCGCGCTTGTGAATTTTATGTGACTTTTCTGAAAACTGAGCCAAAGCAGTCTGCCGCGCGGATGAAATGTATTAATATTCGGTAAACTTTGTATTAATAACCGACACTTAAGAATAAGGATGTTGAATATGCGTTGAATATCCAACACTTGTCTATTGATTCACACCGGATTTTCTGCTAAACTTTTTATTACGAAAATAATTGGGGATGAGAAAATGAAAATAACATGGTTCGGCACCGCGTCGCTGGGGCTTGAGAGCGAAAACGGCACGAAGCTGCTCTTCGATCCTTTTCTGAGGATGAACAGCGAGCTCAACGAGATCACGGTAGACGACTACACCGGCTTTGACGCGATACTGCTGGCGCACGGGCATCTTGACCACATCTACGACGTACCGAAGGTTGCGAAGGCCGACCGGAAAGTGCCTATATACTGCACGAAGGCGCCGAAAAAGAGCCTTGTGAAGCTCGGAGTGAGCGGCGGCAGAATAAAGGAGATATCTCCCGAAACGGTAGTCAGGATAGGCGATTTTGAAATTAAGGCAAGACAGGGACGCCACGTTACGTTCGAT
>JAFSWN010000191.1 GCA_017450185.1 Clostridia bacterium
ATCCCGGCGCCCACAAGCAGACTTCCGGGCTTTGCCTCCGGCATATCGAGCGCGCTTTTTCTAATATGAGCGTGCATTTCGTTCACGGCTTCGTCAAGCCCCGCGTTGACAGCTCCGATATGTATCTCCGGCGATACGAAGGTCCCCTTCGGAGGTATAACGTAAAGAGGCTTGTAGCCCGTGATATCCGCTGAAAAAGACAGAGCGCTCTTTTTTGATTCCTTATCCGCCCTGAGACCTAATTCAAAGCCGCAGCCCCCACTGAACGCCGTCTGGACGAACCAGATTTTTCCGGTGATATTGTTTCTAATGAATATCAGAGGGTGACGAAAACGGTCGCTCCCGAAGCGCGTGTTGACGGAAAACGCGCCGGGAGAGAGGTCGTGCCATGAAAAAGCTCCCTCCCTGCCCCATGTGTCGAAATCAAAATAACCTGAGCTGTAAAGAGCCGCGGGGTCGTTTACTTCCGAGAGAGACGACCTGTCCATCACCTCGAGCCCGCCTGAAATGAGCGACAGAGCTCCGACTGCCAAAGGCTCATCGGAAAGATTCTTTATTTCCAGATATCTTGTGAGCACAGCGGTACCGTCGAGAACGGTGTTTACCGTTATACGCACGGGTTTAACAGCGCTTTCGAGAGTAAGCTCCGCTTTAGTTCGGCCTTCATTTTCGGAAACGGAAAAATCAACGGGCTTAAGCCCTATATGAACGCTCGAGGAATCGATCTCGAGCCTGAAAGAATAAGGTTCGGAAAACTCCCGGGGATCGATGCGCGACGGGCAGTTGGAAAGCACGTTCAGAGGATAACCTGCGGTATTCCATCCCGAAGCGCACAAAACGCCCTTATACAAAACCTCTTCATAAACAGTCATCCCCGATCTGTAGCAAAAAGCGGGGTTTTCGGACGGCTGGTAATATACGTCCTTAAATGATATATCTTTCAAAGTTTTTTCTCCGTATTATTTAATAACTTCACACTGGCCTGAAAACTCCGGTTTTTTCGCAATGGAGTCCTCCGCCGTTATCTCTCTTATGACTCTGCACGGAACTCCGGCCGCAAACGAGTTCGCGGGGACGTCCTCGGTAACGACGCTTCCGGCTCCTATAACGCAGTTGTCACCGATAGTAACTCCCGGAAGGACGGTCACGTTGGCGCACAGCCAGCAGCCGTTTCCGACAGTTACGGGCTTTGCGTAACAGAGCCTGCGTTTTTCACCTTCGGCAGTGATAAGAGCCTCCCTCTCGGAGGCTATGAGCGGGTGCATCGGGGTCACTATAGTCACGTTCGGGCCGAAATCACAGTGATCGCCTATTTTAACAACCGCGTCGTCCTGGACCGTTAGATTGAAATTGATAAAAGTATGGCTGCCGATAAACGTGTGCTTCCCGTAATGGAAGGTAACGGGGCCCTGAATAAAGCTGTTTTCGCCCAAAGAACCGAGAAGTTCTTTTAATATCGAGGCTCTTTTTTCGGTCTCGTCCTCATGAAGAGCGTTGAAATCGATATTGAGATTATGGGCTTTGAGCTTTATCGCTTTAAGCTGCTGATCTCCCGGGAAAAAAAGCATCCCTGCGAAAATTTTTTCTTCTTCAGTCATTTTCACCCCTCCTTTTTTTGAATTTTATCATAATAAAAAGATTAAATCAATAAAAAATAAAACAATTAAATAAACAATTATTGCTTTTAAGGTATTTACTTGCTATAATGATAAACGGAATAGTGACTCAGGAGGTAATCAATATGCCAAACACACCTAATAACAGACCCGCAGGACGCCGCAGGACAGGGGGCGGCGCGGGACAGAGCGTTTCCACCCACGGCGCGGGTATGGGCACCGGCCCAGTCGGCAAGGCGGACGCCTACGCAGGACGGACCGGACAGCAGCAAAGCGCCGGCTCCGGCGGCGGAGACAGAGGCTCCGGCCTTTTCGGAGGCTCCAAAAGCAAGCTTATTATCATCGTGCTCGCAGCAATACTTCTGTTCGGCGGCGGCGGAAAGCTCCTTTTCGGCGGTTCAAATAACGGCGAAACTCCTTCTTCCCAAAACACCAATCAGGGTTCGTCTCAGGGCTCATCGCTCATCGGCAGCCTCCTCGGCGGGCTTTCGGGCGGTTTTACCGGTAACGGCTCCTATTCGAGCGGCTGGACCGGAGAAGACAACACCGGACGCCTCAATACCGACGTCAGCTCCCAGGCGAGGGCCAAGCGCACCACTATTCTCGGCGGCGGAAGAGACGTTGTGACGCTTATGGTATACGTTTGCGGCACGGACCTTGAATCAAAAAGCGGCATGGCTTCTTCCGACCTTAAGGAAATGGCGTCCGCTGATATATCCGATAAAGTGAACCTCATCGTTTACACCGGCGGCTGCAAGCAGTGGAAAACAAGCGGCATCTCGAACACGACCAACCAGATATACAAGGTTGAGAACGGCCAGCTCAAAACTCTTGTCAAGAGCGACGGCAGCGCAGCGATGACGGCTCCCTCGACTCTCACCGGGTTTATCAATTACTGCAAGAAGAATTATCCCGCGAACAGGAACGCGCTCATTTTATGGGACCACGGCGGAGGAACGCTCTCGGGCTACGGCTATGATGAAAAAAACGTTTCCGCCGGTTCAATGACGCTTTCGGGGCTCAATCAGGCTCTCAAGGCAACCGGCATGACTTTTGATTTCATAGGCTTTGACGCATGCCTTATGGCAACGCTCGAAACGGCTCTCGTTATGGACCAGTTCGCCGACTACCTCATAGCGAGCGAAGAAACCGAGCCCGGCATCGGCTGGTACTACACAAACTGGTTAAACCAGCTCTCGAGCAACACCTCCACCTCCACGCTCGAGCTCGGCAAGACCATCGTTGACGACTTTGTTTCGGTCTGCGCTCAAAAATGCCCCGGACAGAAAGCTACGCTTTCGGTCATTGACCTCGCCGAGCTTTCGGCGACCGCAGGCAACGCTCTCGCCGACTTTTCCAGCTCCACCGCAGACCTCATTTCCGGAAGCGGTTATAAAGAGATATCTCAGGCCCGTTCCGACACAAAGGAATTTGCCTCTTCAAACAAGATAGACCAGATAGACCTTGTCCATCTTGCTCTCAATATCGGCACTACCGAGAGCAAAAATCTTGCCGAGACCCTGCTTTCGGCAGTTAAATACAACAAGGTTTCATCCTCAATAACAAACGCCTACGGTCTTTCGGCATACTTCCCCTACCGTTCGGCAAACAAAGTAAATTCCGCCGTAAAGCAGCTCGACGCTATAGGCTTTGACGATGAATACACCGACTGCGTTAAAAAGTTCGCGAGCCTTGAGGTAACCGGTCAGGCCGTTCAGGGCGGCTCGGCAGGTTCGCTTTCATCGCTGTTCGGTTCGCTCACCGGCACCGGCAGCGGCAGTTCTTCAGCTCTAAACCCCGCCGACATCATCGGTTCTCTTCTCGGCGGCGCCGTGGGAGGCAGTTCAGGTTCGGGCTCGTCTTCTGCAGGCATCGATCTCACTTCCCTTCTCGGCGGGCTCGACATTTTCGACCGCAGCCTTGAGCAGGACGAGCTTATAAGCCTCGTTGAAAACAACACCATTGATAACGACGCTCTTGTATGGACCAAGGAGGGCGATCTCAAAGTCCTCAAGCTCACCGAAAAGCAGTGGTCGCTTGTTTCAAACCTTCTGCTCAACGTCTTCCTCGACGACGGCAAGGGATATATCGACCTCGGTCTTGACAACATTTTCTCCTGGACGGAGGACGGCGACCTTGTTGGCGCTTACGACAATATGTGGATCGCTCTCAATTCGCAGCCCGTCGCCTACTACTTCGTTGACGAAACCGACACCGACGACGGGAGCGTTATAACGGGACGCATCCCGATACTCCTCAACGGCGACAGAGCCGAGCTCATCGTTGTTTTTGAGGACGACAAGCCTTCTATCGCCGGAGTAAGGTTCATTTATGCCGACGGCGAGACCGACACCGTTGCGAAGGCCGACGCCGAGCTTCAGGAGGGCGACGTGATTCAGCCCATATGCGACCGCTACACGTACGACGGCAAATACGAGGATACCTACAAGCTCGGAGACGAGATCGTCGTTGACGGCAAGCTGAAGGTTTCAGACGTGGAGCTCAATCCCGCCGACGGCAAGCCCGTCGCCACCTATATGCTCACCGATATCTTCAACGTTGAGCACTGGACACCTAAAATTGACTGATACTTCCGTGAATTTCAAGAAGCAGGATCCATAAATCCATAAACCAGAATGAGGACAGAAACCGGTTTTTCTGTCCTCTTTTATAAAACTTGCCGTTTTTTTGCTTCTCTACGAATCATAGGTTGCTGTTTTTTGACCTTTGTGCTACCTTTTTTATCGGAGGTGACGCTTATGCGAAAAAAACACAAAAAATATCTGCTGTATAAGGAGGCGGAAATAATGGACGCACAGAAAACCGGAAGCTTCATCGCACAGATGAGAAAAGAAAAAAACTTAACGCAGCTTCAGCTTGCTGAACTTCTTAACGTATCCGACAAGGCGGTTTCTCGATGGGAGACCGGGAGAGGTTTTCCCGATATTGGAAGCCTTGAGGATATCGCCGGAGCGCTGGGAGTTGGCGTTGCGGAGCTTTTAAAGGGCGAAAAAATAAACGAAACCCTTCCCGCGCAAGAGGTTATTGAGATCACAGACGACGGGATATCTTTGATGAAAAGGCTTATCGGCAAAAAGAAATTCGCTTATTCGGCAGCAGGATTCCTTGCGGGCTTTCTGCTGATAATTCTGTGTGTTGTGCATATTAACAGCCCAGTTTATATAACCGACCCGTATGAGGTACTGACCCTGGAAACGCTTTCAAACGGAAAAATAGCCGCCATACTGAACGATAAAGCCGCAGGTTATGAGATCGAGCGTATAAAGCAGCCCGATTCCGAAGAAGAGCTAACATTTTTAAGCTGCTACAAAACGAAGCTTTCAGAGCTTTTCGGAAAAACCGGCGAAACAGTCGTTATCATCGGAGATTCCGAAAGCACAGGCAGGGTGTACTATTATCCCACCGAAGCCGACGATATCCTCCTGTATTCAGGGAGCGCGGCTGATCAGACGTCCGAAAGCATTGACGGCGTTCAGACACTGCCGAGGCTTATTTATAATTACTGGATCCTTCTGGGAGCTGCGCTCACCGCCGCAGGGATCGCGGTATTTATAATAACCCGCAAAAAATATTACTCCGGAACAGTTCTGAAAGCCGCTCTCCTTCCGGCTTCGTTCACCGCCGCCACAGCGCTTTGTCTGGCAGGCAACTCGGGACAGGTTTTCAACGCGCCTTACTATTTATCGGGAATTGCTCTTTCAACAATTCTGATCTACGCTCTGCTCCTGATAATAATCACAAAGCTCATAAACAGACCCTCGCGCAAAGGGCGATGATAAAGCATTCAGAAAAACAAAACGTGTTTGCGCTACGGTAAAAGCGCTCAAGAAAGCGCCTGCGGCGCAGCGTCTGCGACGCAGGATGCCGCTTTCGATTCCGCCATCGCCGTTGCCGTAAGGCAAAATCGGCGGGCGTAATAATCTTTTTATTTGATAGGAAACGAGCAGTTTCCTATCAAACAAGAAAGCGCCTGCGGCGCAGCGTCTGCGACGCAGGATGCCGCTTTCGATTCCGCCATCGCCGTCGCCCGTCAGGGCGAAATCGGCGGGCGTTATAA
>JAFSWN010000192.1 GCA_017450185.1 Clostridia bacterium
ACTGACTGACTGACTGACTGACAAAATTATCGCGCGACCGGTCAAGCTTGTCAACCCCTTTCGTGAAATATCTTACTTATTATAATACATTTTTTTGAAAATGTCTATCAAAATTTGAGATTTTAAAAAACACCTCCGGGAGGCGCAGGCGAAGCAAGAAAAACAGATAAGCATTTTTTCATTCTTTTCATCATAAATCCTCCTTGATAAATCTTTTTTCCGATTTAAGGGAATACAAAAGCCCCGGCTCCGGCAGCGAAAACGCCGGAAAGACCGAACGGGTCGGAACGCCCGTAACGGGCTCTGTAAAAGGATTATACATCGTTTTCATCCGAATATCAAGTACGGTATTATTAAAGTCTGTCTTTTTTTACAAAAAAAAGACCGGCATGACCTTTTCGGAAATGCCGGCCGGCGGTTTACCGGATGATAATCGCCCTTTGCGAAGGCTCCTCACGCGGCGACGCGTTCGAGTATGCCGCGCACAAGCCCGGATATTTTTGAAACGAGCATAACGATAAAATCGACGAGCTTCTGAAGAAGGTTCGCAGACCCCTGCTGCGCCTCCTCCTCGTAGGCGTCCCAGTTTATATCGTTTTCGTTCACCGCCTTCGCGGGCTCGAAGGCTGAATGGTCGTCTTTGGCGTTGAGAAACTGCGGAAACGCCGAAAGGGTGTTTACGGTTATATCGTCGGTGCGGGCGACTGCGTAAACAAGGCTCAGAACGTCGTTTCCGTTAAAATCATGTCTCAGGTTTTTAACTATCCAGGTCTGATCGGGGAAAAGGCAGGTGGAGGCGTCAACCTGAGAATCCGGGGAAATATATCTGCCGCAGCCCGCCGCGACGCGGGAGGCGATATACTCGTTTGAAAGCGTTCCGGTAAGCTTTGACATATTGGCTCCGAAGGTCAGATCCTTTATATTGCCGTACTGGTCGCCGACGTATTCGGACGTCTCGCCTATGGGATAAGCCTGCTCGCCGTAGCCCGCCACGATGTACACCTTAACGCCGGAGCCGTTCATTTCGTTGAACATTGTTTCTATGTTCATCTGAACGTTATAGTGATAATCGTCCGCTTTGGAAATGATTGCCGAATACTTTTCCTTGTCGCCCTCCTCACGGAAGATATAATCCTTATATTCCTCATAGTGATCGCATATCGCGCCGACCTGGCCGAGAGATATGCCGTAGAAGGACTTAAGGAAGGGAGAAATGAGCTTATCCTTTATTTTCGCGTAGATGCTTTCGACAAGGCTCAGGGTGAGCTTCAGACCCGCGGTGCTTTCGAGCATACCGAGAGTTGAATCGATAAACTCATACACCTCGGCGTTATCTATCGCTCCGAGGACGTCGTTAAACTTTGTGTAGCGGTAAAGCGAATCGGCGGGGATCGTCACGTTTCCGCTCGCGATAAGCTCAAAATAGTCGTAGCCCTTGAGAGTGCTGGCAATAAACAGAGCTTTTTTTATACCCTCATAGCCGACGGGCTTCTGATACTTATAAAGGTATGCCGCGGCTACCTCCGTTCCGGCGCAGCGGCTCACAAGGACCACCTTGCCCGCGCCGGTTTTCTGCTTTATGGCTTCAATGTAGTCGTTCAGGTCGTCTGCGACGTCCATCGGGGAAAGGCGGGTGTCCCAGTCGTATCCGTATATGGTGTTGGCATTGGGATTCGCGTTTATGGAGTTATAATTCCAGCTCCAGCCGCAGTCTGTGTTTTCGGGCACGGTGCCGTCGGGATTCGGCCTTATTTCGTCGTAGATGGGAGTGAGCAGCTCCAGCGCCTTGGCGCAGTAGGCGTCGTAGTCGTTTGTGAGAACGGCCTTGGCAAGATCGGGCAGCAGCTCTTTAACAACGTTAGTCAAAAAGTTCGGGTCGGCGTTTTCATCGGGATATTTATCCTCGTCTATGGGAGTATAGAAGGTGCCGTCCTCCCTGTGGACGTACACTCCCCTGTAGCCGTAAACATATACGATGGGGGTGACGTCCGACGCGGCGCACACGGACGAGGCGAAGGCCGGAACAAAAAGCGCCAGAGCAAGAAGAATGCAAACGGTTTTTTTGAGAACAGAATTCATTTTTTTGTCTCCTTTCAGGCTTTTATATTTTCAGGGTTACATTTACGTTTTTTTTGATAAACAAAAAAACGCGCCGCGCCGAAAATTAGCGCAGAGCGTTCAGTATTTTTTTACATGAAGAAAAAAGCCTATAAGGGCCGACTGACTGACTGACTGACT
>JAFSWN010000193.1 GCA_017450185.1 Clostridia bacterium
CGCGACCTACGGCGACGAATATGCTCAGACTATGCGTCCCGAAGAGAGCGATCCTTCCAAGAACTACAGCTACGAAAACGAACCCGCCGAGGGCGACGCCATCACCGACGACGTTATTATTACCGTGAAGACAGAAACCAAGACCTTCACTATAACCTACGTTGACGAAGAAGGAACCGTTATTTATGAAAAGGAAGTTGAGTACGGAGACGGATACTCTGAGGATATGCGTCCCGAAGAGAGCGATCCTTCCAAGAACTACAGCTACGAAAACGAACCCGCCGAGGGAACAGTTATAACCTCCGACGTCACCGTTACCGTGAAGACCGAGACCAAGACCTTCACCGTTACCTTCGTTGACGAGGACGGCGCCGTTCTCAAGACCGAAACGCTTGCCTACGGTGAAACGCCCTCCTGCGACGCTCCCGAAAAGGCGGACGACGGGCAGTATTCCTACACCTTCTCGGGCTGGACTCCCGCTGTTGTTCCCGTAACCGAAGAGGTTACTTACACGGCAACGTATTCATCCGTTGAGCATACCTATAAGGTCGTCTTCATCACAAACGGCTTCGGAACGCTTGAAGGAGACACCGAGCTCGACGTTCCCGTCAGCAAAACTCTTGACGACGTCGCCTATCCCGTTCCGGTGCCGGACGACGGCTATGATTTTATTGAATGGGTCGTTTCCGAAGACGGCGAAACCGGCACGGTTACGGTAAAGGCTGTGTTTAAGATCAAACAGGGCGACACCGAAGAGCTTTCCCTCATTGAAAAGATCATCCGCATTATTCAGGAGCTGTTCTCCTTTATCGCAAAGATGTTCGGCGGTAATTCGTCGGGTTCATCGGGCTCTTCAAGCTCTTCGGGCTCCTCCGGCTCTTCAAGCTCCTCCGGCTCTTCCGGTTCTTCCGATGCTGTTTACACATACACCGGAGCGTAAGAGGAGGCAAATGAATGAAAAAGCTTTCAGCAGTTGTTTTAACGCTCTGTCTTATGGTCCCTCTGCTTATACCCTTCGCTTCGGCGCTCTCGCTTAACGACGGTACCGACGCTCTGAACGCCCAGTTTTTGGACGGCTCGTTCGAGGACGGACTTGACTACGTTTATTATTCGCCCGTTTCCGGCTCCGACGACGGCGTCTCTTATCCTCTTCTTGTCTGGCTGCACGGCATGGGCAGCGGCGAAGAGCCCCGCAGCCAGCTCAACTGGTATGAGTTCTCAAACTGGGCAAGCGATGAATACCAGTCGCGATTTGACGTTAAAGGCTGTTATCTGCTCGCCGTAAGAGAATCGGCTTCATCCATCCATTCATGGACCGGAAGCAGTTGTCCTCTCCTTAAAACAACTATCGACGATTTTATAAAAAAGCAGAACGGAAGAATAGATAAGGACCGTATCTATATCGCCGGCTATTCCACAGGCGGCACAATGGTTTGGGATATGGTATCCCAGTATTCCTCTTTCTTCGCCGCCGCTGTTCCGATAGCCGCCGTTTTCCAGCCCACAAGCGAGGAGATCTCAAAGCTTAAGGATACCTCCGTGTGGATATTCTCGAGCGACAACGATCCCTATCCCACGGCTGATTCCGCCGACGCCCGCCTTACCTTCGAGGGGCTCTCAACCGTTACAAAACGCAAAAGCGGAGTTCGTTTTACCTGCGTATCCGACGCGCGTTTCGCCGACGGTTCAAAGAGATACGATCTTTCGACCGGAGAGGTGACCTCCGATTCAGAGCACTTTATCTGGGAGGCATTCACCTACGATATGCACATGGTGGACCGCGTCACACCTTATATCTACACCTCCACCGTGGACGCGGCAGGTAACTCCGTTGATTTTTCATCACCGAACGAGGGTGTGATTTCCTGGCTCTCGGCGCAGAAAAAGACTCCCGCCGAAGGCTCCGGCAGTTCTTCTTCATCCTCCGGCAGCTCAAGCATCATAGAGCAGCTCCTGCTCATGCTTCAAAAAATAATCACATATATCGTCAGGCTGTTTAAGAAATAATTCATTCCAAACGGTAAACCGAAAACCGGGCGCTCTCCAGTTACGGAAAGCGTCCGGTTTTGCTGTTATATTGATATTTTTATATATTCATTCTTTACGCTTGCAGGATCATCCGCTATCTCATCCCGGTTTCATATATGATCAAAACGCGAAGCGTTTTCCTCCATTGATCTTTCATCTTTTTTCTTTCATCATTGAAAAAACCGTCTTGCGACGGTTTTTTTTCATCCGTTGAGCAGCTTGTAAAGCAGCCCGTAGAGCTCCATTGTTTCATCACGTGAAAGGCATACGCATTTCGCGACCTTCACGGGCACCTCGCAGGCTTTCTCCCTGAGGGCGCTTCCTTCTTCTGTAAGCTCCAGCATGAGCACACGCTCGTCGTCCTTTGAACGCTCTCTTGTAATAAGCCCCTTCACCGCAAGGCTTTTGAGCACGGGCGTGAGAGTTCCGGAATCGAGAAACAGCCGGTCTCCCATATCCTTCGCGCTTATCCTGTTTGTTTCCCACAGCACCATCATCGCGATATACTGCGTGTAGGTCAGGCCTATTTCATCGAGAAAGGGGCGGTATTTTTTTATTATCTCCTTCGAGCAGGCGTAAAGAGGGAAGCAGAGCTGGTTTTTGAGCTTCAGCCACTCATATTTATCGTTGCGGGCTTCGGGGCTTTCCATATTAGGCTCCTTTCTGCTCTTCGTAGGCCTTTCGCACGGCGATTGCGAGCTGGTCGGCGCAGGAGGTGGGTTTTCTTCCGCAGGTATTGCCGCGGACCTTCGATTCTATATCTTCAACGGTCCAGCCGTCAAGAATTTTAGAAATAGCCTTCAGGTTGCCGTTGCAGCCGCCTGTAAAACTGATATTTGAAATAACGTTGCCGTCGATATCAAAGTCTATTTGTACCGAGCAAACCATCTGAGGGTGATAAGTGTAGCGCATTGTTTTTACCTTCCTTTCCTATTCGATTTTATACCCATTCTGAAAAATTGTCAAGAATCTTAATTAATTTTATTCAATTATTTTGTTTCTTGCGCTTCTTTCGCCTTACCCTGTTTATATGCCTCTCAAAATCGCCGTTTTCGATAAGCTGCGCCATAACGAACTGCTCAAACGACGAGACCGTGCACGAATAGAAGCCCGCGTTTTTATAAAAACTGTCCGTAAGAGAAGCCGGCAGCACAAGATAGCCTATCCTTGCCGAAGGGGCGACGGTCTTTGAGAAGGTGTTGAGGTATATCACGTTGTCGCTTTTCGTGAGTGAAAAAACCGTTTCCTCCGATTTCTTCGAAAGCGTGAATTCCGATTCAAAGTCGTCCTCAACAATGATCATGCCGTCTTTTTCGGCCTTCAAAATATATTCTCTCTTTTTTGAAGCGTCGGCGGTGACCCCGCTCGGGAAGCTTCGGTAGGGGGTTATGTGCAGCACGTCCGCCTTTGCCTCTTTAAGAGCCGAGCTTTTTATACCGTTTTCGCCCAGAGGCAGCTTTTTAAGCCTCACGGAATTTGCCTTATATACGTTTTCGATCTGTTCGTAAGATGGGTCTTCGATAGCGTAGACCTTGTCGCGCCCTATTATCTGCACGATGAGGGAATAGAGGTATTCGGCTCCCGCGCCTATGATTATCCGCTCGCTCGTCACGTCCATTTTCCTGCTGCGCCTTAAATACCCGGCAATGGCGCTGCGAAGCTCCGGCGTTCCTTCGTTGGGGCATTTTTTTAAGATCTCTTCACCGTAGTCCGTCAGCACCCTTCGCATGGTCTTCGAGATCACCGAAATGGGAAAGCTCTCCTCGGGAACGTTTCCCGGCAGGTGGGGCGTCGGAGCGCGGCCGGGCCTTTCGGGCATGGCGAACTGCCCGTCGGCGCTGTAGGTCACAAAATATCCGCTTCGCTCCCGGCTTTCGATATATCCTTCGTCGTAAAGCAGCTCGAGGGCGTGCTCGACTGTAACAACGCTTATCCCCGCCTTATCCGCGAGCGTCCTTTTTGACGGGATTCGGCTCGAATAGGGGTAGAACCCGTTCACAATGTCGTTTCTAAGTTGCTCATAGAGTTCAATATACTTCATCTGGTATTAAAAAATTCCTCTGTTTTGATTATTTTAATAATGTCAGTTGTATTATATATTATCAAAGGAATATTTGTCAATAAAGAAAGGAAGATAGTTATGAAACGCGTATTGACCATTCAGGATATCTCATGTCTCGGAAAGTGCTCCCTCACCATCGCGCTTCCCGTTATTTCCGCTCTGGGCTGTGAAACCGTCATTCTCCCCACGGCGGTGCTCTCAACGCACACGATGTTCAAAAACTTCACCGTCAAGGATCTCTCCGACCAGATAGAGCCCATAACGAAGCACTGGGAAGACGAGTGCGTTAAGTTCGACGCGATATATACCGGCTATCTCGGCACCGTACAGCAGATCGAGCAGATGAAAACCATATTCAAAACCTTCAGAGGCGAAAACACCCTCATCGTGGTAGACCCTGTGATGGCAGACAACGGCAGGCTTTATCCCGCTTTCGATATGGATTACGTCAAAAAGAACGCCGAGCTGTGCGGGCAGGCCGATATCATCGTGCCCAATATCACCGAAGCCGCGTTTATGACCGGCATGGAATATAAGGAAGAGTACGACGAGGACTACGTCAAAACAATGCTCTCAAAACTCAATGATCTCGGTGCGAAGATAAGCGTGCTCACGGGCGTTTCTCTTGAAAAAGGAAAGACTGGCCTCATGGGCTACGACAGCTCCACAGGGGAGTATTTCGTCTACCAGAACCGCCGTATAGACGCGTCCTACCACGGCACCGGCGATCTGTTCTCAAGCGTATTCGTCGGCGAAGTCATGAGGGGCAAGGACTGGCGCGACGCCATGCGCATAGCCGCAGACTACACCGCGCACACCATTGAAGTCACTCTGCTTAACCCCGAAAAACCCTGGTACGGAGTCGACTTTGAGGCAACCATCCCCGATCTGCTGAAAATGGAATGAGCAGGCGCTTTGCTTTTTTTTGAAAAACAGCTTTTATAACTCAGAGAAAAAACAGCCTCGGGCGCCCCACGGCTGTTTTTTCTTTTTTTGCGCGGCAAAAACGCTTGCTTTTTAGCCTTTGTCATTCTATAATGATAATATAATAATCCATTATTAGGACCGGTGATATAAATCATGGAAATGAAGCATCTCGAGCCCTTCGCGTGGGGCTACCGCCACGCAGAGAAAAAGGACGTCGAATACCGCATAGCGAACGGCATCTACACGTTCGCCGAAGAATTTGAGATCGAGCTCAATGTAAAAAACAAATTCGTGGCTCCGCTCGGCGGCATGGGGCGCTATGCCGTAAACTACGCCCGCGCCGACGGGATTACTCTGCGCCGTGAAGTTAAGGAACGCAACATCCGCGATTATCCCGAGCTCGAAGAGCAGATAAACGTATATTTCGACTATTTCTTCCCCTATGAGACCCACAGGGTAATAAGCAAATACCGCACGCCCGAGGAGGAAAAGCTCGAAATAAACAAGTGCTGCTGGGCTGCCGGCGGCGGCCACTCCAACCCCGATTACGAGATGCTGCTTCGCATAGGCACAAACGGTATCCGGAACAGAATAGCTTTGTTCAGGAATATACACACCGACAAGGGCGGTTTCTACGACGCCCTCGAACGCACGCTCGACGCGCTTGAGCTCCTGGCAAGAAGATACCGTGAAAAGGCCGCCGAAATGCTCGGGAGCGCCGAAGGCGAAGATAAAAAAACGCTTGCCCGCCTTGTTAAGGCTTTTGAAAATATCCCGCAAAACGCCCCGCGCGATTTCTTTGAGGCGTGCGAGATGTTCTGGTTCTGTTTCGCGTTCATAGACGTTGATTCTCCGGGACTTTTCGACTATGCCCTCGGAAGATACTATGAAAACGACGACCCTGCCGACAGGTGGGAGTGCCTTGAGGGGCTTTGGGAGCTGTTCCGAGAGACCCGCACCTGGAACCTGTGCGTCGGGCGCAGCGACGAATTCGGAAACGACTATACCTGCGCGCTTACCTACGACGTGCTTAAAATGGCGCGCGAGAAAAAATACGATACGCCAAACCTCACACTGCGCCTTCACAGCGGCTCGCCCGAAAAGCTCTGGAGGGAGGCGGCCGAAACTCTTTCGAGCGGCATAGGTATGCCCGCTATCTATAACGACGAATGCGTCTGCCCCGCGCTTGAGGCCATAGGCGTGCCGCCGTCGGACGCTCATCTCTACTGCATGAACGGCTGCAACCAAATAGACATATTCGGAAAATCCCATATGGGTCTTGAGGACGGCGAAATAAGCGTAGCCAAGGCTCTGGAGTTCGCGCTTTCAGGCGGCGTATGCAGGTTCAGTGATGAAAAGCTCGGCGCCGACACGGGAGACGCCGCCTCCTTCAAAACCTTTGACGAGCTGATGGCCGCTTATAAAAAGCAGATAGAATTCATGGCGGACTATATCGTTCGCACCTCAAATAAGGCGCAGGAGATATTTGCCGAACGCGCGCCGAACCCCTGGAAATCGCTCATAGTTCAGGGCTGCATAGAAAAAGGGCTCGACTATAAAAACCGCGGCCCCATCTACGGCCACGCCCAGGTGCTCACCGAGGGCCTTCCCGACGCCGCCGACGGCCTCGCGGCGATAAAGCACTATGTTTTCGATGAAAAGAAGTATTCTATGGCGCAGCTTGTCGACGCACTCGATAAAGATTTCGAAGGGTACGACGAGCTTTACCGCGATTTCAAGGGCTACCATAAATTCGGCAACGACCTTGAGGACGTTGACGGCGTTTACGCCGAAATAACCGACCACCTTTACAGATATTTCCAAACCAAGCGCACCTTCCGAGGCGGAGTTTTCGGAGTCGGGTGCAGCACCTTCCACCGCGCTCCGAACTACGGCTTCCACTGCGGAGCGCTGCCGAACGGCAAGAAAAAGGGCGAACGCCTTCTTGCCGACAGCATAGGCGCAACGCCCGGCTGCGACAAAAACGGCCCCACCGCTCTTCTTTGCTCCGTTATGAAGGGCAACCAGTATCTTGCCACCAGCGGGAACGTAATGCAGATAAAGTTTTCAAAATCGCAGTTTTGCACCGAACGCGGCAAAGAGGCGTTTATCGCTCTCGCAAAGGCATATTTTACGGGCGGCGGCCAGACGCTGCAGGTGAACGTGGTGTCGCGCGAAGAGCTTCTCGACGCCGTTGAGCATCCCGAAAACCATCAGAACCTCCTTGTGAGGGTCGGCGGCTTCAGCCAGTATTTCGTCAAGCTCCCGCAGCCGCTTCAGGAGAACATTATCGCGAGAACGGAAGTAGCGCTCTGATGTACGCCGTCATTTTTGATATACAGCGCTTTTCGCTGCACGACGGCCCGGGCATACGCACCACGGTGTTTTTCAAGGGCTGTAATTTAAGGTGCCTTTGGTGCCACAATCCCGAATCCCAGAGCCCGGAACCTGAGCTGATGTTCTATGCCGACAAGTGCACCGGCTGCGGTAAATGCAGGGCTTTTTGCGAAAAAGCGTTCACAGAGCTTTGCGAACGATGCGGCAAATGCGCTTCTGTCTGCCCCTGCGGCGCAAAGGAGCAAAGCGGAAGAAAAGAGGAAGTTAAAGAGATAGTAAAAACCGCGCTTCGCGATATCCCGTTCTATAAAACCTCCGGAGGGGGAGTCACGCTTTCGGGCGGTGAGCCTCTTCTGCAGGCGGACGCTTGCGCCGAAATACTGCGGGAGTGCAAAAAAAACGGCGTTCACACCGCTGTGGAAACGGCCGGAAACGTGCCTTTTTCCGCATTCGAAAAGCTCCTTCCCCATACCGATCTTTTTCTTTTCGACCTAAAGGGCATAAATCCCGTTTTGCACAAACAAAACGTCGGCGTTTCCAATTCCCTCATCCTTGAAAACGCCGGAAGGCTTTCTCAAACGGCAAAGGACGTGCGTTTTCGTATGCCGTATATCCCGGGGTATAATTCTGACGAGGTTTTCGCTGTATGCGAATTTGTCAGAGCTCTTGATAAGCCTTTGGAATTGATGGCTTACCACGATATAGGCACAGGCAAATACGCTTCTCTGGGAAGGGAATACTCCCTTAAAGACGTCAGAGTGCCGTCTGCCCGGGAGATGGAAAATCTCGCCCGTGAGCTCGGCGTTATGTTTAATCCTGCTTTTGTCTGACAAGAAAGCGCCTGCGGCGAAGCGTCTGCGACGCAGGATGCCGCTTTCGATTCCGCCATCGCCGTCGCCCGTCAGGGCGAAATCGGCGGGCGTTATAATCTTTTTATTTGATAGGAAACGAGCAGTTTCCTATCAAACAAGAAAGCGCCTGCGGCGCAGCGTCTGCGACGCAGGATGCCGCTTTCGATTCCGCCATCGCCGTCGCCCGTCAGGGCGAAATCGGCGGGCGTTATAA
>JAFSWN010000194.1 GCA_017450185.1 Clostridia bacterium
GCCGCCGATGCCGTCGCCGACGCCGCAGCCCTTTCTCAGGTCAGAAGCCTTTGCTGTTCGGCGTTCGGGGGAGTTACGCCCGCCGAGCGGTTTATCGCGGCGCTTGTTTCTCCGCTTGTGTACGGCTTTATTTCCGATTCCGACGGCGCGCCCGACAACAACGGAAAGATCGAAGGCTACGAAAAAACCGACAGAACGCGAAACGTTTTTGAAAAGATCTCCGCGTTTTTTGAAAAGTTAGTTCAAACAATAAAGAATATGCTTCTGATCCTCGGCGCGGCTATGTGAGAAATGCGCCGCCGCTTTTAACTCATAATATGCCTTGCTTTCAGCTCCGGGTCCTTTATTTTTCCGAAAACCTCGTAAGCGTGCGGTTCGAGGAAGCTTGAAGGATAGTCGGAAAGCCCTTGTTTTTTAAGCTCGTCTGTTATCAGCGCCGCTGCGTCCTCCGCCAGCGACGCGTTTTTTTCGTTAAGAGGGCTCTTTATCATTTCTTCGGCAATTATCACCGCGTCAGAACAGACCGGAAGACTTTTTCCGGCCCTGAACATCCACTTGTAAAACGGGCAGTATTGTTTGTTCAGTAAAAAAACGGCCTCGCAAACGTTATTCGCGAATTCCGCCACGGCGAACGCCGCCGCGCCCTCTTCCTTGTGCGAAATGCACCTCAAATAGTTATACTGCCCCGACTGCGCCGCGAAAACGAGGTTTTTCGCAAGCTTTTTGAGCCGCACGTCCTCGGGCATTTCCGACAAGGCTTTTCTCAGCGCGGTAACATCTCCCGACCCGTCGTAAAAGATCTTGCCGTTCACTGCGCAGGCAAGGTCGCTTTGCGAGAGAGAGAGCCACTGGAGGTTGTTTTCGGGAACGCCCATAACTCCCGTAAACTCACAGAAAAACGCTTTTGTCTCCTTCACGCCGTGGCGCGAAGTCTCATATACGCTGTCGCCGATTATTTTCACTCCGTCAAGCTCTTTGGGCAGGGCGTCGTAGGCGCGCGAAAGGCGAAACTCATATTTTTTATAGTCCTCCTCGGAAAGCCATATATAAAAACCGGGGTCAAAATCGTGGTCGCGCGAGGTTTCGTCGTCAAAGCCGAAATTCTCGCTGCCCCTGCCGCACACGCCCGCGGCAAGGCGGGGCAAAAGCTCGGGGAATTTTTCCCTCAGCATAGGCTCGCCGTAGAGCTTATAGTATTTTTCGCAAAGCATAAGTCCGTTCATCGCAGTAAACCTTTTTATAAGTTTATAAGAAAAAGTCTGTGCCGCGCTATGTCGTTCAACAAAAAAGCGCCGCTTAATTCTTTTTATTTGATTTGTTTTTCAAAATGCGCCGCCATTTCCGGCATCCCCATCTCTTTGCAGGCGGAAACGCACTTGCGGCAGGTGTAGCGGTAGTAGCCGTCGCGCTTTTCGTCGGGAACGTCCATAAGCCTTTTTGCTTCTTCGGCGTATAAAAGCGCCTGTTTTTCGTTAAGGCGGTTTTTTTCAAGGCCTGCAAGGTTCATATAGGTCACCGCCGCGTCGCAAACGTCGCCCGCGCGCGTCAAGATACTCAGCGCCCTTTGGTAGTAGTATTCCGCCTTAGGGTAGTTATTCGGGTCAAGATAAACCGAAGCCATGTTGTTGTAAAGCCCGGCGGTCTCTTTATCGTTCGGAGAGTAGTATCTTAAAAAGAGCTTTTCGGCGGTTTCATAAAGCTCCTTCGCCCCCGGAGTGTTACCGGCGTTTTTGTATACGGTGGCGGCGTTGAGATATATCATGGCGGCAGGGCGCGAAACGCTCATTCCGGTTTGCTCAAGAAGCGATATTGAGGCGTTTGCCGCGTTGATCGCCGCCTCGTTTTCGCCCCACTGGCGCTCGAAGCCCATTATCTCGTTATAAACGCTGATCTTCGACAAAACGTCTTTTTCTTTTTCGCATTCATTAAGAGCGGCGTATAAAAAGGCCTTTGCCTCCGGGAAGGCTTCTTTTCCCAGAAGGGCGTCGAGCTCCTTCAAAAATCTCTGTACGTCCATTATTATTCTCCGATTTTTCCGGCGGTGACGAGAATGGCGTTATAGTCCTTACGGATAAGTTTGTCGTTTGGAAAGAAAAGGTCGGCGGGAACGGTGCGAAGGATATGCTCTCCGCCTTTTTTCGTGTATACCGCGCTCGAGCCTCCGCCGTCGAGGTTCACGGCCCTCCTTGCGCCGAGCTTTATCATGAACAGCGCAAGGTCCACAAGGCTGGCGCCGTTTGAGTGGTCGGGTATGCGCCCGTCAACTTCGAGCAGCAGAACTTCTCCGTTTTCGGTGATTCCGGCGGCCGTTCTCGGGTGGCGGACGTAGGAAAACGGCTCGAGCGGCGCGTAGTCGAAAATTTTGCCGTCCTTAACTATCATCTGCAGCCCCGCCGCCGCCTGAAACAGAGAGTTTAAGATATCGGGGCTTTCTTTAAGGTCCGTGAGCACGGCGGAGCCGTCTTTTTTTATGCCTACAAACGGGCGCGGTGAGTTTTCGTTCGCTATAACCCTGCCGTTTTTCACGCACAGCCCCGAGGGGTGGCAGTCGCCGAAAATATCAAAGAAATCGGCGTTGACGGCGGCTAAAACGTTTTTGCCGTTTTTTTCCGCGGCGGCTGTCATATCGGGTATCGTCGCCTTCACTTTGCGATTTTCATATCCGTCGTCGGGCGTGCCGATATAAAGCGAGCTGTTTTTTAGGTCGGTTTTTACAAGCGAAAAAATAACCGGCGCCCCGTTTTTATCCTCGCAGGTGAATTCGGTATAGGTCACGCCTTCATAGAGCTCGTCCGTTTTTTCCTCTTTAACGGTCACTCCGTTGTCGTATTGAGAGAGAAGCTCGTTTCCATCGGCGAACCTTTCAGGACGGAGAACGAGCTTTTTTTGAAGATCCTTTTTGCCCTTTTTGAACGCGCGGTATAAAAGCAGCGCGTCGGTTTCGCCTTTAAGCTCGCTTTCGGGAACGTAAAAAACGTGCGTTTTAACGTCAAAAGGCTCTTCGATATTGAAGGCGTCCGTATAAACGGAGCCGCCGATCTTGAGCCGTACCCTGAAGGTCGGCAGAGAAACGCCGATAACTGTTTTGATCTTGCCGTTTGTTTTTAAAAAATCGGTTGATGTAATTCGCATATGCCCTCCTGAAGCATGTCGATGGGGTAACGTAATTATAATTTTATCATATCCTCTTTTTTAGCGCAACAATAATCTTTGTGTAATTTATCCAAAAATCCCGCCTTTAATTTTACTATATAAAAACTTGAATATTAATATATTTTTTATATAATGGAATTAACAATTTTTTTCGGAGGAAAAAACATGGATAAAAAATTCAGAATCGGCATCATCGGCTGCGGCGGCATCGCGAACGGCAAGCACATGCCCTCGCTCGCCCAGCTCAAAAACGTTGAGATGGTCGCGTTTTGCGACGTCATCGAAGAGAGAGCGGTCAAGGCCGCGAAGAAATACGGCACCGAGGACGCCAAGGTCTACACCGACTACAAAGAGCTCCTTAAGGATGAGAGCATCGACGTGTGCCACGTTTGCACGCCGAACCGTTCGCATTCCTTTATAACCGTCGACGCTCTTGAGGCGGGCAAGCACGTTATGTGCGAGAAGCCCATGGCAAAGACCTATGCCGAGGCGAAGGCGATGCTCGACGCCGCGAAGCGCACCGGAAAGAAGCTCACTATAGGTTATCAGAACCGCCAGAACAACCAGAACCTTTACGCCAAAGCCGCGGTTGAAAGCGGGGAGCTCGGCGAGATATACTATGCCAAGGCCCTTGCGATTCGCCGCCGCGCGGTGCCCACATGGGGAGTTTTCCTCAACGAATACGAGCAGGGCGGCGGTCCGCTTATCGATATCGGCACCCACGCTCTCGACCTCACCCTTTGGATAATGAACAACTACGAGCCCAAAATGGTGGTGGGCAACACCTTCCGCAAGCTTGCGGACCAGACCGACCAGGCAAACGCGTGGGGCAAATGGGATCCCGAAAAATTCACGGTTGAGGATTCCGCCTTCGGCTACATAATAATGAAAAACGGCGCGGTCATCACCCTTGAGTCGAGCTGGGCGCTCAATTTCAGAGTCCCGCGCGAGGCGTCGTTTATGCTGTGCGGCACCAAGGGCGGCGTTGACACCGTCGACGGCCTTAAGATAAACACCGTCAAACACGGCAGGCAGGTCGTGGAGGACGTAAACCTCTCCGCGGGCGGAGCCGCCTTCTACGAGGGCGAGAGCGCCGACCCGAGCGTTGTGGACATGGCTCAGTGGATAAAAGCCGTTGAAACCGACTCCGATCCCTGCGTGCTTCCCGAGCAGGCTCTGTGCGTCACACAGATACTCGAGGCGATATATACCTCGGCAAAAACGGGACAGCCTGTTTATTTCGATTGATTTATCCATTCGGGCGGCGCTGAGTCTCCTTGTCCTAAACGGCGAGACCTCGCGCCGCCCGGCTTCTAACAAATGTTCCCACCGGGCAGAATGTTGACGGAAAGGCGAGATAAACATGCTCCTCCTGTTGAAGCGCACCTTCTGCATAATCGTTTCAATACTGAACGTCGCGCTCGCCTGCTCGGGCAAGGCCGACGTTTTTCACAGCTTTATAGGTAAAATCTCAAACATGATCGTTGAAAAAGCGGACGTAAGCGTCGTTATCCGACCGAAAAACACACGTCAGAGGCTCAGCGGCTTCGGGACCTCCGCGTGCTGGTGGAGCCAGGACGTGGGCAAAAGCGAAAACGCCGAAAAAGCGGCGAGGCTCCTCTATTCCGACGAGGGGCTCGCTCTCAATATCTACCGATATAACGTCGGCGCGGGCGAGAAGGAAAACCCGAATTCGCGTATCAGCGGCAACCGCGCGACCGAGAGCTTTTATTACTATAACGAGGGCAGCGGTAAGTTCGAGTACGATTTCACCCGCGACGCATCTGCGCAGCGAATGCTCGAGCTGTCGCTATCCTACGGCAATATCGACACGGTGGTGCTTTTCGCCAACTCCCCGCACTACAGCATGACCGTCACCGGGCAGGCCACGGGTGGGACGGAGGAATATTTTTCAAACCTTCCCGCCGAAAACTACGGCGCGTTCGCCGACTATCTGCTGACGATAGCGAAGTATTTTCTCGACAAAGGCGTGCCGGTGAAATTCATTTCCCCCATAAACGAGCCACAGTGGTCGTGGGGCGGCGGATGGGTCGGCCAGGAGGGCTGCCATTATGAGACCGACGAGATATTAGCTCTTATGAAGGTTTTCGCCAAAAAAATTAAAGAGAGCGGCCTTCCCGTAAAGCTCATGGCCCCCGAGAGCGGAGAGGTGAGCGATGAGACCGTAGGCTGGTTCGATATGCTCGCGTCCGATCCCGATATAGCCGAGGTGCTCGGCAGCCTCGCCTATCACAGCTACTGGACCGACGGCAACGCCTATAACAAATACCGTTTCGGGCGAACAGTCGCCGAAAAGGGCTATCCCTGCCCCGTAGATATGACCGAGTGGTGCGAGCTGCCGCTCGAGCACGATATTTCCGATTTCGGCGGGGCTATGCGCGAGGCGAGCGTGATTTCTCAGGACCTTCTGCTCTCCGGCGCAAATTCATGGAGCGCGTGGTCGGGAGCCAACAATATCGAGGTCCGCGACGACGGCGCGCTGTGGTCCGACGGCCTTCTCGCTGTGAATGAGGACGCGTCCGAGATAACGGTTAGCGAACGCTATTACGCTCTCGCGCATTTCTCAAAATTCATCCCGGCGGGCAGCGTGCGCGTGGAGGCGGCGGCCGACGTGCTTGACGTTGACTGTCAAACGGACGGCGACGGAAAGATATACGACGCTCGCGTGGACTTTACAGTGAGCGCGTATAAAACTCCCGAAGGAAAGCTCGTCTGCGTGATAGTAAACGAGGGAAAAACAAGATCGTTCAGCGTAAACGCTCTCGCTCTCAAGCTCAAAATGGACGTCTATCAGTCCACAGCCGAAGAAAAACTCAAAAAGATACGTTCGGGTCTGTTAAACCCGGTGATAAAGGTCCCGGAAAACAGCATAACGACCGTTATTCTCTATTGAAAGGTATTCAATCATGCGTGCTTTTTTTCAGCGTATTATAATCGCAATAGTGTCATTTTTGCAGATGCTGGGCTTTTCGGGCCCGGCCCTCGATAAATGGACAGCCCGGCCTTCGCTTCCCGCCGAACCGGTGAGCATTGAAATAACGGTTGACCGTGACGCGCGCTTCCAAACGGTAAACGGCTTCGGCTCTTCCGCGTGCTGGTGGGCGCAGGACATGGGCTTTGCCGCCGCAGCGGAAGAGACCGCAAGGCTCCTTTATTCCGACGACGGCCTTGCGCTCAATATCTACCGCTATAACGTGGGCGCGGGCGAAAAGGACAATCCCAACACCCGCATATGGGGCAACCGCGCCACCGAGAGCTTTTACCGCTTCAACGGCGAAAAAGGGCGTTATGAATACGATTTTACCCGCGACGCCGCCGCGCAGCATATGCTCGATTTGTGCCTTTCCTACGGCAATATCGACACCGTTGTGCTGTTTGCGAACTCCCCGCATTTTTCAATGACCGTTTCGGGGCAGGCCACGGGCGGCAAAAAGTCGTACGTTTCAAACCTGCGCGCGGACTGCTACGAGGCGTTCGCCGATTATATGGTCACCATCGCGCGCCATTTCATTGAAAAGGGCGTGCCGGTAAAATATATTTCCCCTGTGAACGAGCCTCAGTGGGAATGGGGCGGAAAATGGGTAGGCCAGGAGGGCTGCCACTACGAATTCAGCGAGGTGTTCGCCCTCATGAAGGTGTTCGCCGCCAAAATAAAGCAGAGCGGGCTTGAAGTCAAGCTTATGGCTCCGGAGAGCGGCGAGCTCGGCGACGGGACGGTGGACTGGTTCAGGCAGCTGTGCGCGGACCCGGATATCGCCGAAGCTCTCGGAAGCCTCTCTTACCACAGCTATTGGAACGACGGCAACCAGTATAAAAAATACGCCTTCGGGCAGACGCTTAATTCCGAAAGCTTCCCGTATCCCGTCGATATGACCGAATGGAGCGAGCTTCCGCTCGAGCACAGCTCCAACGACTTCACGGGCGCCGTCATTCAGGCGAGGATAATTTCGCAGGACCTTGTTTTGTCCGGCGCGAATTCGTGGAGCGCGTGGCTCGGCGTAAATAATTATTCCGAGAAAAACGGAGCGAAGTGGAGCGACGCCCTTCTTATGATGACCGGCGACGCCTCCGAGGTCTTTGTTTGCGACCGCTACTACACGCTCGCGCACTTTTCAAAATTCATCCCCTCCGGCAGCGTCAGAATAGCCGCCGGCCCGGGTGAGGACCTGTGCTATTTCACAGACGACGCGGGCAGCTTCGCCTATCCCGACTATGACGTTTCCGCTTTTGAAACGCCCGACGGAAAAATCGTTATCGTTCTGGTGAACGCGGGCGGCGAAAAGCATTTCTTCCTGAACGATCTTCCTTCCGGCGGAGGGATCGACGTTTATCAGTCCACCGCCGATTATAAGCTGAAAAATATTTATTCCGGCCCCGCAGAGGATTATATTACGGCCCCCGCGAACAGCGTGACGACGATTGAGTGGGAATGAGGCGCTTTTTGATTCCAATTGTGCCGAATTATCCTGAATAGCTTGAAACAGCAGGCATTCTTCGGAATGTCTGTTGTTTTTGTTGTCGCTGTTGATAACAAAATGATAACGATAAATATAAGAATACTTTCCACAGAAATCGATATACTAAAAAGGTGTTGACTTGTGACTTAATATAATGTATAATTTAATCACACAGAAGAGGTGATTGTATGCAAATCGTGCCGATGAGAGATTTGAAGGACACCGTTCGGATCGAGGCACTCTGCGCTAAGGAGAACGGGCCCGTATTCGTAACAAAGAACGGTTACGGTCGTCTTGTGGTTATGGATATAGAATACTATGAACGTACCATGAGGCAAATGCAGGAAGCTGCGGCGCTTGCCGTCGGGCTTGACGACGCTGAAAACGGAAGGCTACGTACCGGTGAAGTCGTTTTATCGGATATGAAGGCAAAGTATGGCTGCTGATTATTCTTTTTCTTTTACCGATATTGCTGCCGCAGATCTTGATGAAACACTAAATTACATCAGTGGTGAACTGAGTAATCCGACTGCGGCGCAGAGCTTTTTTCGGAAGATGGAGACTGTGATTTCGGCGATTCGCACCTTTCCTCTTTCGGGCAGTCCGGTCGATAACTTTTACGTCAAACGAAATGATATACGCAAAACGATGGTCGGCAATTATGTTTTGTATTATTTACCGGATCATCTGAAGCGTGAAATCGTGATTTTGCGAATCGTTTACGGTCAAAGAGACCGGGAACCTATCGAAAAAGACCTTTGAGTATATTTCCGTAAACTGCGGTTTTCCTCTTGATCATTCTCCGTAGTTCGGGTATTATATGAGTGTGTTTTTTATAGCTGACTGAGCTGCTGTTATCAACGCTGATAACAATATGATTACAGGTATTCGCCGTTCGGGAAAATCAAGGCTTTTGTCAGCATTTATTGACTACAAGGTACGTCGCCAATGATATAAATATTTACAAAAAAAATACGGCCGGGATGAATGCCAACAGGTGATAAGGAAGTAATTTGACAGGACAAGAATTATCATCTGTTGGCATGGCAAAAGCAAAATCGAGTAGGGCGGGTTTATCCCGCCCTCTCACACCACCGTACGTGTCGTTCGGCATACGGCGGTTCAATTCAATTTCAAAGCATGTTTCTCAAGATAGTAATCCATCGGACTGACTAAGCCACGCTTGGTCAGTTTTTATTTTGTGATTGCTTTCTTGATCCACGGATTATGCGCTGCAACCATAATCCGCACATTCGACAGGCCTCCGTTTCTTTGGTATGATGGAATCACCAAAGAAACGGAGGTTTTCATGATGAAAGAAAAGAAAGTCAAAATGAAGTTTACGGACTTCGAGTGTAACCTGCTGATTAACGGCATCAACGAGTGGCGGAACATGCTGCTTGCGGCGGATTATCCCACAGAAGATGTGGACGAATTGCTGTTAAAAATCATTAAAAAAGCGGAGGGCAATTAAAATGGAGAAGATGATCATTGACGAACGCACCGGCTGGGAATATGAACTGATCGGAGAGCAGTATTACCCAACAGGGCGCGTGTTGCGGGATGGTAAGTTGCTGCAGGAAACGATGGACGACGATAATGGCCCGGAAGAAGAAAATTTCATTGGAGTGTGGGCACAGCGGCACTTGCAGTACATCAAGCAGTTTAAGAAAAACCTGTTCTTTGATCTATTCGTTTCCGGACGGCTGAACGAATACCTTGCGGAGATCGAGGCTCAGGCGGATGATATGTTCTTCCGGTTGGTAAAAGAAATGGCTGCGCAAGAAGGCGTTACTGAAAAGCTCAAAGCCGAAAATCAGATGGCCTGGATA
>JAFSWN010000195.1 GCA_017450185.1 Clostridia bacterium
ATAAAACAGACGCAAAACTTTGCCTTTGATGATACATTTTCCCCAAAATCAAAGGGAAAACGGCCCTTGATTTTGGCTTACTGCATATTGATATTTAAGCGTCTGTTGTGATAGAATATTCAAAAATCAAACAAACGAAAGGATAGTTATTATGAAGAAGATCATATGCAAAAGAGAATACGACACCGAGACCGCAGCGATTATAGAAAAGCGCGCCTTCGGCGAATTCGGCGATCCCGAGGGCTATGAGGAAACCCTCTATCAGACCCCCAAGGGATACTATTTTCTCTACGTAAACGGCGGCGAGGCCTCCCCCTACAAAAAGGAAGACATCAAGAGCGTTTCCGCCGCGAAGGCCGACGAATGGCTTAAAAAATAAGCTCACGTCAAATTTAAAACCCGCGATCCGCCAAAAACGACGGTTTCGCGGTTTTTTTGTTTATATAAGGATTTTCGGTTTCGTTATAAACATAAGCCCGCTCATTGACTGATCGGAGAAAAAACGATATAATATAAACTGAAATAACAGGAGAAAAAAAAACGGTTTATAAACGAGGTGCGCCGCTATGAAGGACAGCTATTATGAGCATATCATCCACGGAGGGGACTACAATCCCGACCAGTGGATAGACACAAAAGAGATCTGGGACGAGGACATGCGCCTGATGGACCTTGCGCACGTCAACAGCGCAACCGTCGGCATTTTTTCGTGGTCGCTCACCGAGCCCGAGGAGGGCGTTTTCAACTTCGGCTGGCTTGACGAAATAATGGACAAGCTTCAGGCACACGGCAAAAAGGTGATACTGGCGACTCCCTCGGGGGCGCGCCCGCCGTGGCTCGCCGAAAAATATCCCGAGGTGCTCAGAGTTGAAGAGAGCGGCATGAGAAACGAATTCGGAGTGAGGCACAACCACTGTCTGACTTCGCCCGTATACCGCGAAAAGGTGGGGATAATAAACAGAAAGCTCGCCGAGCGCTATAAGAGCCATCCCGCGCTTTTCATGTGGCACGTTTCAAACGAATACAGCGGAGAGTGCCACTGCGAGCTTTGTCAGCAGGCGTTCAGGGAATGGCGGAAAAAGGAATACGACAACGACATTGAAAAGCTCAATTTCAAGTGGTGGGGCGGCTTCTGGAGCCACCGGTACACAAGCTTTTCGCAGATAAGCTCCCCGAAATTTCGCGGCGAGAACCACGTGCCCGCGCTGAAGCTCGCTTGGAGGCGGTTTGTGACGGACCGGCATATCTCATTTTATGAAAACGAGATAAAGCCTTTAAGGGAGCTTACGCCCGACATACCGGTAACCACGAATATGATGCGCTTTTACACAGCCTTCGACTATCAGAAGATGAGCGAAAAAACAGACATCGTTTCTTGGGACAACTACCCCGAATGGACGGCTCCCGACATGCTCTCGGTTGCCTGCGAAACGGCGTTTGCCCATGATATTTTCAGGAGCATGAAAAACGGGAAGCCGTTTTATATGATGGAGAGCACCCCCTCGGTGGTGAACTGGAGGACTGAAAACAAGCTGCCGGAATCGGGCGTGCACGAGCTCGCGGCGATCCAGGCAGTGGCGCACGGAGCAGACAGCGTGCAGTATTTCCAGTGGCGAAAAAGCCGCGGCGGGCACGAAAAATTCCACGGCGCGGTGGTGGACCACTACGGCAAAGAGGACACCCGCGTTTTTAAGGACACCGCAAAGCTCGGCGAAGCGCTCGAAAAGCTCGATAAGGCCGTCGGCACGCGCACAAAGGCAAAGGCGGCCGTTATCTGCGACTGGGAAAACAGCTGGGCGGTTGAAGCCTACTGCGGCTACAGAAGGGACGCGCGCGATTATTTCAGAAGCTGCCAGAGATGGTACAGGGGCTTCTGGGAAAGAAGCGTTCCCGTTGACGTGGTGCCGATGGACCGCGACCTTTCGGGCTACGACATTGTTGCGGCGCCGTATCTCTATATGCTCAAGGACGGCGTTGAGGAAAAGCTCTGCGAATACGTTGAAAACGGCGGAACGCTTATAGCCACTCCCCTCACCGGCATCGTTGACAGAGACGACCTCTGCTTTCTCGGCGGCTTTCCCGCCGGCAGGCTCAAGGACGTGTTCGGAGTGATGTGCGAGGAAACCGATTCGCTCTATAAAGACGAAGAGAGCAAGGTTTTGTATAACGGAAAAGAATATTTCGGGCGCGACCTGTGCGACGTTCTTCGCCCCGGAACGGCCAAAACCGAGGGTACCTTCCTTTCAGGCTTTTACGCCGGCTCCCCCGCCGTGACAAGAAACGTCTTCGGCAAGGGGCAGGCTTTCTACACGGCTTTTTGCGCCGGGGACGATTTTATTGCCGACCTTCTTTTAAGGATCATAAAAGAAAAGGGCCTTGAGCCGGATATAAACGCCGCTCTCCCGAAGGGCGTTACGGCGAGAAAGCGCGGAGAGCTTTTGTATATTATGAATTTTTCAAGGGAAGAGCAAAAAATAAGCCTCGAAAAAGAGTATACGAACCATCTTACGGGCGAAGTGATAAAAGACGCCGTTTTGCCGAAAAACGGCTATTTGATACTCATATGACTGTTGATTAAGTCACGCCCGAGTATTATAATAGACTTAAAATCAGCGCAAAGGAGAGCTTAATATGGGCAAGGATCTGAAAAACGGAACAAAAACGGGCTTTCGCACGTGGCTGCTCGTTTGGGGGCTGGGACTCGCCGGGCAAATATGCTGGAACATGGAGAACCAGTGGTTCAACACCTTCGTATACGCCAAAATAGGCAAGGACCCGTCAATAATCACCGGAATGCTGATATGCTCCGCCGCCGCCACCACCTTCGCAACCTTTTTCTTCGGCACGTGGGCGGACCGCACCGGCAGGCGCAGGACCTTTATTTCGTGGGGATATATCCTGTGGGGCGTATTCACGATAACCTTCGGCCTTACGCAGTTTATAAGCCACGAAATGTATCTTTTGATGGCGGTGAGCGTTGTGCTCGCCGACACCGTTATGAGCTTTTTCGGCTCGATGGGCAACGACGCTGGCTTCAACACCTGGACAAACGATATTATGACCGATAATAACCGCGGCGGCATAGGCGCGGCCCTCGCCACCCAGCCGGTGCTCGGTACCATTTTGGGCACGGTCGTGGGCGGTCTGCTCGTTGGAGAAAACGACAACTACATGCTGCTGTTCGTCGTAATGGGCGTGTTCGTTATTGTTTTCGGCTTTATCTCGATGTTCGCTCTCGGCAAAAAGGACGACGTCGAGCCGAACGTTGACGGCGGCTTCTGGCGTCAGTTTTTAAGCGTTTTCAATTTTAAGCGGTTTTTCGCGCTTAAGGAGCTTGTGCTGGTGCATATCGCCATAGCCATATTCTTTATCGGCTTTAACGTGTATTTTGCCTATATAGGAAACTATCTTATCTACTATCTCGGCTACACCGCCGATATGATGGGCATAATAGAGGCCGTGCCGCTGGTGCTCGCCATGCTCACGTCCATTCCCATAGGCATACTCATAAACAAAAACAAGCATCCCTTTATCGCGATAGCCGCCGTAATAATCAATATCATCGGTTTGTTCATCCTCTATCCCGTAAAGGCGGCGGACGTCGATCCGTCGGTCATATTCAATTTCAGGATATGGCTCGGCATCTTTGTTGTGGGCGTGGGCTACGTCGGCATTCTTCAGGTGACAAAGGTTTGGGCAAAGCAGCTTTATCCCAAAAACGCGAAGGGGCAGTTTGAGGGCATATGGATATTGTTTTTCGTGCTCATACCCATGATAGGCGGCTCTCTAATAGGCCAGGCCGTGGTGAAGACAAGCGGCGACACCTTTGTTAATGAAACGAGCGGGCTAACCGAATACATACCGAACGGCAACGTTTTCCTTGTCGGCGCGGCTGTTATAGCTCTTGCGCTGATACCCGTTATTATGACGATAAAGCTCAGGAAAGGCAAAGAAGAGCCGGAAGAAAAATAAAAAAAGCCCCCGTTTCGGAAGGCTTGCCGAACGTTAAGGGCATTTTTGCGGCGGGCGTTAAGTCCGCCGTCTTTTTATTCGTTTTTGATGAAAAATACAAGAAAAATGTTGAAACCGGCAGTTTTTTGAAAGAATATACATTGCATTATCACAAATTATGTGATAAAATGTTAAACAATTTGATTTTACAGGAGATAAGCAAATGAAAATTTCAGAGATCAGCATGTTTGTTTTGTATCTGCTTTTCATGGTCGGCATCGGCGTGTACTTCTTTATGAAGAACAAGACCGGCGGCGAAAAGAGCTACTTCCTCGGCGGAAGACAGATGGGCCCGTGGGTCACGGCTCTTTCCGCCGGCGCGTCCGACATGAGCGCGTGGGTGCTCATGGGGCTTCCCACAGCCGTATACGCTCTGGGGCTCGGGCAGGTGTGGATACCGATAGGCCTTGCTCTGGGCTACGCTCTGAGCTGGATATTCCTTGCGCCGAGGCTCAGAAAATTCTCAATAGTTGCCGACGACAGCATAACCATACCGCAGTTCCTCGCGAACCGTTTTCTTGCGAAATCAAGAACTCTTCAGATAATATGCGCCGCGGTGTTCCTGTTTGCCTACACCGTTTACGCGGCTTCGAGCATCAAGGCGTGCGGCACGCTGTTCAACACCGTTATCGGCATAAAAGAGCAGACCGCCATGTACATAGCTGCCATCATCATAATAAGCTACACCTTCCTGGGCGGTTTCTCAGCCGTTTGCTGGACCGACTTTTTCCAGGGCATGCTTATTCTGGGAGCGATGCTCATAGCCCCCATTTTTGCCATATTCATGTTAAAAGGCGCGGGCGCAGGGGCTCCCGAGGAAGCGGGCTACCTGAATATGTTCTCAAGCTGGCAGGACATTGTTTCGGGCTTCGCGTGGGGACTCGGCTACTTCGGAATGCCGCACATCATAATCAGGTTCATGTCGCTGCGTTCGCAGAAGGAACTTAAAAAGAGCGCGACCATAGGCATTTCGTGGACGGTGCTCATCCTTGTTTTCGCCGCCGTTATCGGCGTTATCGGCAGACGTTTCCTCGGCTTCTCCGAAGAGATCAGCGGCAGCTCAACCGTATTCATCGAAATGGTCAGAAGAATATTCCCCGGCATCGTTTCGGGGCTGCTGCTCTCGGCGGTCCTCGCCGCCTCCATGAGCACGGCTGACAGCCAGCTTCTGGCGGCGTCGTCCTCGTTCGCAAGCGACATATATAACCCCATCGTGCGCAAAAAGCAGGCCTCCGACTCCGAGATGCTCTGGGTGGGCAGGCTCGTGGTGCTCATTGTTGCCGAAGCGGCCCTTCTTATTGCCTCCAACCCCAATTCGGGCTCCATCATGGACCTTGTTTCAAACGCGTGGGGCATATTCGGCGCGGCGTTCGGGCCCTCGATAATCCTCAGCCTGTTCTGGAAGCGCTTCAACTTCAAGGGCGCTGTGGCGGGCATCCTCGCGGGAGGCGTCGCGGACCTTTTGTGGCTGTACCTCTTTAACTCCGGCGAAAAATCGCTCATATTCAACACCGGCGTATACGAGCTTGCCCCGGCGTTCTTCGTGGGACTTATCACGGCCGTTATCGTTGCGCTCGCAACCAAAGCCCCCTCAAAGGCGGAGGAAGAGCTGTTTGACAAGGCTCTCAAATACGAAGACTGATAAACAGAACAAAACAAAAAGACGGCTTCGGACGAGGCTGTCTTTTTTTACGTTAAGTATATTTTTCGCACCGGTAGGGCGGCACTTTGTGACGCGATAAATTATTTGCGGCGTATCAAAGCACGAAAAAGGCAGAGGCCGCATAAGCAAATAATTTTTAGAATCTACAAACCGATTTTATCAAAAGTATTTAAAAGCAGATCTGTTTTTCGGTTTTCATAAATTTGGTACGCGCTTTCGCGCAATTGTAAAATTTTGTTATGATGCAGGTCAGCAGTCTTTCAGCAGAAATGTGCCGTCATAACAAAATTATCGCGTCACAAAGTGCCGCCCTACCGGTGCGTCTCAAATACGAAGACTGATAAATGGAACATAACAAAAAAACAGCTTCGGACGAGGCTGTCTTTTTTAAGTTGATTTTTGCAGAGACCGTCGCGATGGCGACGGGGCGGCGCAGGTTCTGAGACAGGGGACGGTTCTGTGTCTCAAGGTAAAGTTTCCGTTTTTATCAAACCTTCATTTTTTGAGACACAGAACCGTCCGAAACCGCTGAAAAAGTCCCCTGAGAAACAGGAATAGCGATTTAAATTAAAACGAGTAATAACAAATGCTATTTAAATTAACAACGTGAATAACAGAAGGATTCAGGATGTGATATAATAGAG
>JAFSWN010000196.1 GCA_017450185.1 Clostridia bacterium
CACCATGGAGTGCATCCAGCATAACGCGGCGATAAATCCCGGAAACTCCGGCGGAGCCCTCGTCAACCAGTACGGCCAGCTTATCGGAATAAACTCGATGAAAATTATCTCCGCAGAATATGAGGGAATGGGCTTTGCGGTCCCGTCCTCGGTTTTCGTCGACGTAATGAACGATATCGTTGTCAACGGCTACGTACGTAACAGGCCCAAGATCGGTATTTCCTACGTCAGAGCGTCAAACGAGCAGGCATACGCTATGTTTGTCGCAATAAAAGGCCTTCCGAGCGGTTCCATTGTTGTCGCCGAGATCAGTGAAGACAGTGATTTCTACGATAAGCTTCAAGTAGGAGATCTTGTCACCGCGATAAACGGAGAAAAGCTCGATTCTTCCGCTGATCTCGCCGCTAAAATCGAGGATATGAAGGTCGGCGATGAAATCACTCTCGACGTCGTGAGGATCAACAGGGATTATTCCTTCAAGGAATTTACCTTCTCGGGAGTTCTCGTTGAGGACAGGGAGACAGTTCCCGAAGAAGAGGAGGAGGAGACAAGCACTTCGCTCTTCGACGATTATTTCGGAGATTCGCGCGATTCATCCGAAAATCCCTACAGCGATTTCTTTGATGATTTCTTCGGAGATTTCTTCGGAAATCCGTAAGCCCGCAGCCTAATATAAATCAAAAAAACCGTAAAAAATGCCCCTTCAGAGCCTGAAGGGGTATTTTTAACAGGTAAAGTCCGAAATATGGTACTCAAAAAATCAAAAAAGTGAACATTTGTGTTGACAAGACGAGAAATATGTTGTATTATATATCCGTAAACAAAAACAAATGTTCCATAGGAGGAATTATTATGAATACAGCTCTCGGACTTGTTATTATGGCTCAGCTTGCCCTTACCATGTTCATCATTTGGGGATATATGCACGAGGATCTTTTTGTCGCTCTTGAAAACAGGATGTTCGCAAGGCGCGTTTCTCGCAGGGCGGCTAAAAAGCTCCGCCTTATTGTAAACGAAAAAAGAACAAGCGGCGAGGACGCCGCCTGATTTCTGTTTCAATAATACGGCTTACAGTGTTTTGAACCACACTCGCATGTCACTTTCGCCTCTGTTTGCAAAGGCGAAATAGGGGATAAGCTTCAGTGAAGCGCTCTTTTGTTTTACGTCCCTGAGGGGCATATAAAGCGCCTTGACGCTGGTTTCATCGGTGAGGCTCGCTTCGCAGCTGAGAATATTCGCGTTGAAGACGTCGCTGTATTCGAAAGTGAACTTCGCGTTTTTGCTTATCCTCGCGTCCCACAGGTCAAAATCGTTGTCGACCTTTTCGGCGCAGTAAAGCACCGGGCCCATCATAACGGCCGCAGCTCCGGCGTCCGCTCTGACGTGAGGGTTCGCGGCAACGAGCACGGGGAGCATCTCCATTGTAAGCTCCACTTCGAAAATATCCGAAGCTATTTCTATTTCGGCATAGCCCTTAAACATCTTATAACCGGCGCTTATCTCAAAGCTTTCGCACCATGCGGGGATCCTGAGTAAGAGCCGTTTGTTTTTTGCGTTGGCAACGTTTATTTTTACTTTTCCGTCAACAGGGTAGTGCGTTTCCACGTTTATGCACGAGCCGTCGAAGGAGGCGCTGCTTCCCATATACTGGTGCACGAATATCCTCTCGTCGTCATAAGAATAGATATATTCGCCTATATTCGCTATGATGCGGGTGACGTTCGGCGGGCAGCAGGAGCAGCCGAAAACCTCAAGGCGCTGGGTTATCGGAAGTCGGTCACCCGCCTTTACGCTCGTGTGCCGAACATGGTCGTCAAGGTTGATTTCGAGCGGGTTCTCATAGAAAAAGCTTTTGCCGTCAAGGGAAACGCCCGAGATGATCCCGTTGTAGATCTGCCTTTCGACCATATCGGCGTATTTTGAATCTATGTCGATATCCTTCATCCTGTTGGCGAACATAGCGAGGGCGATGGACGCGCAGGTCTCGGCGTAGGCTGTGTCGTTAGGCAGGTCGTAGGGGATAGTGAAGGCTTCTCCGTGGTGCGAGGAGCCTATGCCGCCGCTTATATACATCTTTTTTTCAGCCATGTCGTCAAAAAGGTCCCTGCAGGCCTCAAGCATCTTTTCGTCGCCGAAATTCCTTGCTTCGTCCGCCATGCCGGAGTAAAGATAATTCGCCCTCACGCAGTGGCCCATGGCAACGTGCTGGTCCCTGACTTCGGCGTGGGACTGGTTATAGCAATCCCTGTCCCAGTCTCCGAGGCCGTTTTCCTTTTTGCCTCTCTCGTTTAAGAAAAACTCGGCGAGCTTTACGTATTTTTCATCGGGCCTGACTTCATAGAGCCTGTAAAGCGCGAGCTCTATCTCCTCGTGTCCGGGCGTTTTGAAGGCGCTTGATTTTTCGATAACGAACACCTTAATAACGTGGTCGATATACTTGTCAAGGATGTTTATGAATCGGTCTTTCCCTGTGGCGTTATAATAGGCCACGGCGGCTTCGATGAGGTGTCCGAGACAGTAAAGCTCATGGTGGTCGCGGTTTTTGAAGCGGTTGTCCGGCTCTACTACGGTGTGGTAAATGTTGAAATAGCCGTTTTTATCCTGATGTTCTTCGATTTTGTCTATAATGTCCTCGATCTTTTCCTGAAGCTCGGCGTTCGGGGACTTTTCGATGATATAAGCGGCGCTCTCAAGCCATTTGGCTATATCCGAATCCCAGAAATAGTGAGGCATGGGCTCGCCGTTTTCGGGCGTGTAGCTGAAGTTGAAGGCCTTGAAGCGGCCGGTGTCCTCAAAACGGTCCCTCACGGCGTATATCGTTACGTCGCGGTTTATCTTCTGGCGGTTTTCCCAGAAGCCCTGAGTGACGTCCACGTTTTTGAGTTCGATCCTTTTAAGCTTGTCCATTTTATTTTCCTTTCATCAAAAAAGGACGAAAGCGCATGGAAAACATGTGCTTTCATCCCTTTTATTATTTTACCTGTGTTATTTTGTTTCCTTTGACAATAAAGGCGTGTTCGGCCATTTTAATGAGCGGCGCGTCGTTTTTGGGAGAATCGGTGTAGAAATTGTCGATATGCGCGTTCGGGAAAGCCTCCAGAAACGCGGGGACCTTCTGTGAGCGCATACAAAGGCGGGTTATTTTGCCCGTTTCGGGGTCGAGTATGCTGCCGACGCAGTTCTTAACTCCGAGCCGTCTGCATATCTCCTTCATGCTTACCTCAGGCGAAGCGGTGACGATAACGTCGTCTTCGCGCTGAAGCTTTTTATAAAAAGGCTTTATGTTTTTTTCGTGCTTGTCCCAGAATTCAACGACGTCAGCGTCAAAATCCTCGATGCTGCTGAAATAATCCTCAAGGAACATCGCGTACTTCTCAAGGGCATATTCAACGCTCATTTTCCCGAGCTTGTATTTCAGAAAAGCGTAGAGGACCCTTGGAACGTATTTTATCAGATACGGTGATTTTTTGACGTAGTAGAAGAAAAAGTGCAGAACGCTTTCACCGTCATATATCGTATTGTCAAAGTCGTATACGTTCACCCGGCGTCTCCTTCTGTGAAGTCGTATGAGGAAACGTCCGGCCCGATATCCTCATCGCTTACGTTCCCTACGCTCAGCTTCGTAATTTCCCAGTAGGTCTTGAGCTTGTCGTCGGCGTCGAAGTCCTCGCATTTGAGCGCGAAGCCGAATTCGCCGTCCATCCATATATAAACGGTCTCGGTCACTTCGCCGTCGGTATAAGCCCTTTGGATATACTTTTTCGCGTTTCGTCCGGCGACTTCCTCGTCGTTCATATACAGAACGTTCGTAAGCTTCGGGAGCTCCTCGCTGACGCCGGTGAGCTTCATAAGAGTGCTCGAGATGCTGTCGATCCCGGTGTTTTTCAGCACGCTGTGGACATACTCCTTCTCTGACGGGACGACCGTATAGCAGTCGATGTCGCCGTCGCTCTCCTTATAGTACACAAGGTTGCCGGAATCCGGGTAGCTCGCGCAAAAGGAAGTTTCGCCCTTCATTTCGAGTATCGTAACGCTTTCTTCCGACGACGACGAGTCAAAGTATTTATATTCCGCGGAATAATTCTTCTGCCAGGACGTGTCAACCGTAAAGCTGTCGGCTGCGCCGCTTTCGTCCTCGGAGGAAAACTCCGGTTCGTTTGTGAGATCCTGCTGCGAAATATAGGAGTAGTCCGAGGATGGATCCGCCGGTTCTTTCGAGCACGAAGACGCAGTAAACAGCGACGCCGCGATAAGTGCCGCCGAAAGGATGCTGAGTATACGGTTTTTCATATAAAACACCACTGAGTTCTCAGATTATTCTTATGGCGATAACGCCGTTTATTGCCTTGAGCTGTTCGAGAGCGTCGTCTGTGATATCGGCGTCGGAGTCGAAAACGCAGTAACCCACGTCTTTTTTGACGGCTGAGGCGCTGTTTTTCACTTCAATGCCGGATGAAGCGAGAGCTTCGGCAATGTGGGCGCTGACGTCGCCCTTCGTTATGGCGCAAACGCGCACCTTCGCGCTTTTTTCAAGGCTGAGCGAAGGAAGGTTGACTGAATTTTTAACGTTGCCGCAAAGAAGATAGTCTGAAAGCTGCTTTACAGCCATTACGGCGCAGTTTTCCTCCGCTTCGGGAGTTGAAGCTCCGAGGTGGGGTATAGCCGTAACGCCGTCGGCCAGAAGCTGGTCGTCGGTGGGGAAGTCGGTAGCGTAGGCGGCAACCTTGCCCGAAGAAAGAGCCGAAAGGATACCGGCGTTGTCAACGAGCTCGGCGCGAGAGAAATTGAGGATCCTTACGCCGTCTTTTGCCTTCTTGAGGTTTTCTTCTCCTATGACTCCTCTTGTGGAGTCGGTGAGGGGAGCGTGCAGCGTTATATAGTCGGCCGCGGCAAAAACGTCGTCAAGGTCGGCAGTAACGGTTATTTCGGGGTCGAGGCTCGCCCTCGCGGCGGGGGAGAGGAAGGGATCGTAGCCCACGACCTTCATCCCGAGGCCCTTTGCTGCGTTCGCGACGAGCACGCCGATGGCTCCGAGGCCCACAACGCCGAGAGTCTTGCCCAGTATTTCGGGACCCGCAAACGCGGACTTGCCCTTTTCGACCTTCTTTGAGACCTCCGCGCCTTCACCCTTGAGTGTCTCGCACCATTTCGCGCCCGCGACTATTTTACGCGAGGTGAGAAACAGCGAGCAGATAACGAGCTCTTTTACGGCGTTCGCGTTGGCTCCGGGAGTGTTGAAAACGCACACGCCCTTTTCGGTGCACTTGTCTATGGGGATATTGTTGACTCCGGCTCCCGCTCTCGCAACGGCGAGAAGGTTCGAAGGCAGCTCCATATCGTGCATCGAAGCGGAGCGCACTATTATCGCGTCGGGATCGGCAAGAGTTTCGGAGCATGAAAACAGCTCGGGATCGAAATTCGCAAGGCCGCTTTTGGATATCTTGTTCAGAGTTAAAATGTTATACATAGCGATATGCCTCTTGTTGGTTATGAATTTTTCTTTTCGAAATCGGCAAGGAATGAGACAAGCTTTTCAACGCCTTCAACGGGCATTGCGTTGTAGATGGAAGCGCGAAGCCCTCCGATGGAGCGGTGGCCCTTGAGGTTTATGAGACCGTTCTCCTTGGCCTCTTTCACGCATTTGGCGTCGAGCTCGTCGTTGCCCGTAACGAAGGTCACGTTCATAAGTGAACGGTCCTCGGGATTAACGGTGTTTTTGAACATCTTCGAATTGTCGAGGAAGTCGTAGAGTATCTTAGCCTTTTTCTCGTTGTTGGCCTTGATGCCCTCAAGGCCGCCCATGCTCTTTATCCACTCGAGAACGAGCTTGCACATATACATTGTGTAGCAGGGAGGCGTGTTATACAGAGAATCGGCGTCCGCCTGGACCTTGTAGTCCATCATAACGGGGGTGATGGGCATTGCGTTTCCGAGCATATCCTCGCGGATTATCGCCACAACAAGACCCGCGGGGGCGATGTTTTTCTGCGCGCCGCCGTAAACCATGGCGAATTTGGTAACGTCAAGGGGTTCCGAAAGGAAGCAGGACGAAACGTCGGCAATGAGCGGGACGTCGCCGGTGTCGGGGATATAGGGGTACTTCGTTCCGTATATAGTATTGTTCATGCACATGTAAACGTAGTCGGCCTCGGGATCGAAATCGTCTTTAGTGAGCTTAGGAATATAAGAGAATATCTTATCCTCGCTTGACGCGACCTTTCTCGCGGCGCCGTATTTCTGCGCCTCCTGCCAGGCTTTCTTTGCCCATACGCCGGTAACGATATAGTCGGCCTTGTTGTTTTTGTTCATGAAGTTGAGCGGGATAGCCGAGAACTGAGCGGACGCTCCGCCCTGAAGGAACAGCACCTTATAGTTGTCGGGTACGTTCATTATCTCTCTGAAGAGCTTTTCCGCATCCTTGATTATTTTGTCAAATTCCTTTGAGCGGTGCGACATCTCCGTTACGCTCTGCCCGCAGCCCTCGTAATCGAGCATCTCTTCCTGTGCTTTTTTGAGGACCTCGAGCGGGAGCATGGAGGGACCCGCCGAAAAATTGCAGACTCTTGCCATTTTTTATTTCTCCTTAAAATAAATTGTTTGTTCAGTGTTCTTCCCAACCCTTGGCGCGTTCAACGGCGCGCTTCCAGCCGGAGTAGAGAACGTCTCTTTCTTCCCTCGATATCTGAGGCTCGAAAACCTTCGATACTTCTCTTATAGCTTCGATCTCCTCAATGCCGGTCCAGAAGCCTACAGCGAGACCCGCGAGGTACGCCGCGCCGAGAGCGGTGGTTTCAACGCATTTCGGGCGGTTGACGGAGGTGCCTATCATGTTGGCCTGGATCTGCATCATGCTGTTGCTTATGCTCGCGCCTCCGTCCACTCTGAGCTCCGTAAGCTCGGTATCGGAATCGGCTTTCATCGCCTCGAGCAGGTCTGTCATCTGGAAGGTGATCGCCTCGAGCACTGCTCTGCAGATGTGCTTTTTGTTAGTGCCTCTGGTCATGCCCACGATGCAGGCTCTGGCGTACATGTCCCAGTAGGGCGCGCCGAGGCCTGTAAAGGCGGGAACAAGGTAGATGCCGTTTGAATCGGGCACCTGTTCGGCGAAGCGGTCGCACTGCGGAGCGTTTTCAATGAGGTTGAGCTCGTCCCTGAGCCACTGGATGATGGAGCCGGCGTTGAAGGCCGAGCCCTCTATATCGTATATGACTTCGCCGTTAAGGCCCCATGCGACGCCTGTAACGAGCTGGTTTTCGCTGCGAACTCTTGTTTTGCCTGTGTTCATAAGCAGGAAGCAGCCTGTGCCGTAGGTGTTCTTCGCCTGGCCGGGGTTGAAGCAAGCCTGGCCGAAGAGCGCGGCGGGCTGGTCGCCTATTGCGGAGCAGATCGGTATGCCCGCCAGAGCCTCGATCCCGGGGATGCCCTGCGCCACGGCTCCGTATACCTCGCTCGAGGGGGCAACTCTCGGAAGGATGGACATCGGTATGCCGAGCTTTTCGCAAAGGAAGGGATCCCAGCACAGCTTATCAACGTCGAACAGCATTGTGCGGGAGGCGTTTGAATAATCGGTCACGTGCACTCTTCCGGCGGTGAGGTTCCATATGAGCCAGGTGTCGACGGTGCCGAAAAGAAGGTTTCCTTCGTCGGCGAGCTGCCTTGCCTCGGGAACTGTGTCGAGTATCCATTTTATTTTTGTAGCGGAGAAGTAGGCGTCGATTATAAGGCCGGTGTGCTCCTTGATGTAGTCGCCGAGCCCCTCCGCCTTGAGCTTCTCACACATCTCGGCAGTCCTGCGGCACTGCCATACTATGGCGTTATAAACGGGCTTGCCGGTGGTCTTGTCCCAGAGAATGGTC
>JAFSWN010000197.1 GCA_017450185.1 Clostridia bacterium
AGATTCAAGATATGGCGAGAGATTGGCGACTATCTCCTCGGCGAGCCCCGCCGTCGTGAGGGATTTGACGCTCGTGTAAAGCTCCGGGTAGGTCGCCTGCATTATTGTTATAATAGACTGTATCTGTTCGTTGGAATACGCAGTGCTCTGAGTGTCGCCGATCTGGTTCAGAAGCTCGGTGGCGGCGGAGATTAGCGAATTTGTTGTTGATATAACCGATTTTATCGAGCTTATCTGGTTTTTTGAGGATGTGTATTCGGCGTAGAGCTCGTCGTAGGTTGTAGTTGCGCTCTGCAGTTCGGCCTGCTTTTGCTCATATTCCTCTTCCTTCGCGCTGTACTCCTGCTTTTTCGCGCTGTAGTCGGAAAGGGCCTGTTTATAGGCGGCTTCGCTTCTGCCGAGGTTAGCCTCAACCTGCGAGAACTGCTCGTCGAACTGGTCCTGCGCTTCCTTAAGTATCTTATCGGAATTGTCAACAAGGTCCTGAAGCTTGTCGATTTTTTCCTGAAGGTCAACGACCGCCGATTGGGCCTTGGTCTCGGCTGTTTTTATCGTGTTTTCTGCATCTTTGATTTTGGCTTTCAATTCGGGGCGCATTTCGTCCACCCTCACGGCTATCAGAGAGGGCGAGGCGGTTTCTATATCGTCGAGGTATTTATCGATATACGTGAAATACTCGTCCGAAAAGGGCTTGAAGGCTGACGAGCCTTCTATTTTGACGTAGGCTTCACTGTAATAGTCGGTTGTGAAGGCTTCCTCCGGTATGATGATGAAGGTGCCGAGCTTCCCGCTGCCTATGTCTGTGTTGCCGCGTTCAAAAGAGATATAGTATGGTGAGCGGATAATTCCTACTATAGTGTATTCTCCGATCTCAAGCTCTTCGGGAGTCTCTCCTCCGCCGTTTTTCAGCGTTATCACGCTTCCGAGCTTGTAGCTTTCGGGCGTTGAGAGCCTGCTCGCGTCAACAAGGCATTCGTTGCGAAGCTGCGGGTAACGGCCTTCTATGAGCTGAAGACGGTTTATATAGGTCCCGTCGTTTGCGCCGCGGGTAAAATCGTATATCTTTTGCGGGGAGATGCTGTATGCCCTTGTTGTTATCTCGGTGCCGTCGATATCGGTCTGCCTTTCTCCGTTCACAAGACAAAAGGCGTCCACGAATTTTTCGCCCGAGACGTATTCCACTCCGGGAGTGTTCTTAAGGGCGTCGAGGTCGGTGTCCGTAAGGCCTATCGTGGAACGCACGGTGACGTCGCACAGGTTATATTCGGTAAAATAACGTTCGGCGTTATCGAACATATCGGGAGAGGCGGCCTTAATGCCCGCGAAAAACGCGGTGCCCAAAGCCACCATAACAAGAATGGATATATATCTGCTGAAATTCCTCTTTACCGTGCGTAAAGTATCTTTTAACAGAGGTCCGGTCAAAGGAAAATGCCTCCTTAATATGAATGGGAAAGCTTCCCGTCACCACTCGAGCCTGTCAACGTTCAGGGGACGGTCGTTCACCGCTATGCGGTGTATCTTTCCGCCGCGCATCGTTATAACACGGTTTGCCATGGGAGTGAGGGAGGTGTTGTGGGTTATGATGATAACGGTTATGCCGTTCTCTGTGCTCGTCTTCTGCAGAAGGTCGAGTATCTGCTTACCCGTCGCGTAGTCAAGAGCTCCGGTGGGCTCGTCGCACAGCAGTATCTTCGGGTTTTTCGCGAGAGCTCTCGCAATGGCGACCCTTTGCTGCTCGCCGCCCGAAAGCTGCGAAGGGAAGTTGTTGAGCCTGTCGGCAAGGCCCACCCGCTCGAGCATCCTCTTCGCGTTTGCCGAGCGTTTGCTCAGCACCGTCGCAAGCTCGACGTTTTCAAGCGCCGTCAGGTTGGGGACGAGATTGTAAAACTGGAAAACAAAGCCCACGTCGGTCCTTCTGTACGCCGAAAGCCTGCGCTTTGAAAAGCCCGACACCATCTCGCCGCCTATTCTGACCTTGCCGTCGTCGCAGCAGTCTATTCCGCCGAGGATGTTGAGCACCGTTGTTTTTCCCGCGCCGCTGGGCCCTACTATCATGCACAGCTCGCCCTCTTCAACGGAAAAGGACACGCCGTCGAGCGCGGGGATCGCGACCTCGCCCATATTATACTTTTTATACACGTTTGACAGTTCAATGAAGCTCATTAGTTTGTCA
>JAFSWN010000025.1 GCA_017450185.1 Clostridia bacterium
CTGTCGACCGACACGGGCGTAACGTCGGAATAAAAACGCCTCAGTTTGTCTCTTCCCTCGTCTGAGCGGTACTTCGCTCTCAGCGGAGCGATGATCTGGTTAAAGTTTTCGTTGTCATAAACAAAGAGGCAGCCGACCTGGGCTTTATACACCAAAATCTCGCTTCCGAGCTGCTCGCGGAACCGCGAAGGCAGTATCAGACGGTTTGCCGAATCCAGCGTATAGCTGTATTCACCAAAATATGCCAAATCGCTCCACTCCCCTCCATATATTTCTCCATTTCAAGGAATTCTCTTTCGTTTTTAAGGAAATGTTCTCCATTTCTCTCCAATAGCAGCATAATTATAATATACACATAAAAAAAAATCAATAGTATTTGAGCAAAAAAAATGCTTTTTTTGCAAAAAAAATCCCCCAAAGACAAGCTTTGGGAGAAATACAGCTTTACGCCGAAGACCGACCGTAGAAAAAGGAACCGCGAAGGCCTCCGGGGTCGCTTACACGGCGCTCACTTTTTCATTTGCGTGGGGCCGTAGTTTGCTGCTCCGAGGTATTCCACATCGTCGGGAGCGGGATAGAATTTCGGTACGGACAGGTCGCGCTGATAGAGCCTAACGTGTCCGCCCTTCGGGTCGAGGCCGATAACGTCGCAGCCTCGGGTGGAAACCGTGAAATCCACCCCGCGGACGTTTTCTTTATGCGTTTTTGTGGATATATTGAAACGAAGCTCCAAGGTATCACCTGCGCCTGCTTCGGTGAAGACGACGCCGTTTTGCGTTTCATATGCCGTTTTTTCGCCGTTGAGGTATAATTCGGAAGAAGCAATCCAGTCATAGAGCCTGAAACCGGCATTCCCTCCGTTTTTGACCGTGAGGCTCACTCTTCCTTCATTTGGTATATCGGAAACGAGCTCATAGTCTTCAGTTTTTTTATCGCAGGGAATATTCACCGTCAGCACGCCGTTCAATAAGGTAACAGCATTGTCCCACACCGTTTTAAGGGCCACCGGAGCGGTCCCCACGCAGCAGCCCGCAATTGAACGGAAGCGAGTGAGTGAAATGGAATTGGGCTCGCTGCCGCCGGTGAAGCCTCCGAGCATGCGTTTATCTATATCGCGGTAGGTTATGCCGTCCTTATCGGGAAGAGAATTGTCGCACTGAACGTAGCCGGTATATTTAACCTGGTTTTCCATAAGCTGGTTCCTTGCGAAGCTGTTCATCACATCCCAGTATTCATCGTAGCCGCATTTTATAAGCTCGTCGGCGCATACTATCATATCCTTGATGCAGCAGGTCTCGCAGTGCTCTTCGGAGATAGGGTGCCACTGGGCGTATTCGGGAAGCCAGCCGAAGGAGGACGAAAGCGACAACGCGTAATCGAAAATTCCCTTGCCCTTTTCGACATAGCGTTCATCGTCTGTGAGCCTTCCGAGCTTAACTATTCCGGCGGCGAACCAGACGGCGGAGTGGACGTGTCCGAAAAACTCCATTTTATAGTTGAAATAGCGCGAAACGCCGAGAACGTAGTTTGCAAGGCCCCGGGCAAGATCGAGGGCGACTTTGTCGTTTTTGAGCTCATACCTGCGCACGAGAGCCAAAAGCATGACGGCGTTTCTTATGGCCTGTTCGCCGCGTCCGGTGTGGCGGGTGAGATCGAAGCCTCCGTATTTAAGATATACGTCGTTCGGGAATTCATATACGGGCTCAGGCTCCTCTGAGTCGCCCGACCAGAAGGTGCGAACCTTTCGCTCGATAACGAGCTCCCTCATGCCGCGCACAAGCTCGCTCGTTCTTTTTTCGGCAAGCTCGTCGTCGGGATATTCCTCGGTGATGAGATTCATAGCGGGGAGGATATAGCCCATCTCATGGAACGAAGAGTGGACAGTGTGCGTCCAAGGGTATTTTTCGCAAAAACGCAGACCGTGCTCTCCCCATGACTTCATCAGGTGCCTGCGAAGCGACTGCTTCACATCTTCCCCCTCGCCGTCGCCGAGGATATCCATGCAGCAGCAAAGCCCCTCGTACCAGGACCCCACGAGCTCGGCGTCGTCGACGCGGCAATGAGCCGCCTCGGCGGGCTTCTTATTTGGAAGCAGAAGCCAGTAGGGCAGATTATCGTATTCTTTATCGACCATATTGGTGATATAGTGGCGCGTTAGCCGCGCGCTTTCGGAAAGATCGAACTTTTCGTACATTTGCTTCACCTCATTTCCGATTATAATGCCGGAAGTATAAAATGGCAAGAAAAAAATTTTTTCGTAAAATTAAGGCTGATTTAAGAATTATGCGTTATCTTTAAGGTGCAGAAAGCAAGAGACCTGCAAAAGTCAATGATTTCTACTTCGTTTTTCTTCATAAATTATCTCCTCAAACAAACACGCCGCGCTTTCGCGCGGCGTGTTTGTTTGTGTTCTTTTTATTTGTGTTCTTTTTATTCGTTTTTCGGAAAAAGAGTGCAGCCCGTTTTCTGAAAGCGGCGTATCATGTCCCACGCGGCTTCCTCTGTTATTCTGAAATGCCGTGAGGTGCAGGCTATACACATATACTCTTCAGAACCCCTGTTGACGAGCTTTTTATAAAATCCGATATCGTAGGCCGTGAGAGTTTTTTTGCATCCGAGGCACTCCATCAGACTATCTTTGCTATATACACGGCGCAGTCGTGCGGATCGAGCTCCTGTGACATGCGCTCTCTGACGATTCCGGCGCTTTCGCCCGTGAAGGCGTTTACGAGGCTCAGTCCCTTGCGGGCGGCTATCGGCAGGCCGATGTTTTCCAACGCGAACCAAAGGCGTTTTTTGTCGTCGGTAAGATTTGTGAACATAATGGCAAACTCGTTATCTGAAAGCACGCGGCAGTAGATATTGCTGCGGTTTCCGTCGCGCTCGCTGACGATGAACGGAGGCCTGCCCTCGATATCCTGGTTGATGCGAAGCAGGTGTTTGTTTGTTACGAGCTTAAGAGTTACGTCGTCGATATTTCTCACGTCTCAGCCGAGCATGAGAGGAGCGGCAAACATACACCAAAGAGCGAATTCGGTGCGGTATTCCATGTCGGTGCATCCGGAGGCGGCCACGTTGCCGCGGTTGTGCATGCCAACGGTGAGCATGTCGATATCGTTGAAGCAGCCGGGGCCGGACATGTTGAACTTATCGATCTGGCTGAGGAAGATATCGCGAAACGACACGAAATTATCGGTTATATCTCCGGTGGAGCGGAACATCCCCGCGCCCGTTGAGCGTATCCACCCGTGCACGTCGTCGCAGCCCCAGTTGCAGGCGGAAAGAAGGATATCCCTGCCGGAGGCCTTGAGAGCCATGCTCATCTTGCGGTAGAGAAGCACGCCGTCGGTGTTCTCGGGCTTATAGCAGTAGTCGTATTTAAG
>JAFSWN010000198.1 GCA_017450185.1 Clostridia bacterium
ACAAGAAAGCGCCTGCGGCGCAGCGTCTGCGACGCAGGATTCCGCTTTCGATTCCGCCATCGCCGTCGCCCGTCAGGGCGAAATCGGCGGGCGTTATAATCTTTTTATTTGATAGGAAACAAGCAGTTTCCTATCAAACAAGAAAGCGCCTGCGGTGCAGCGTCTGCGACGCAGGATGCCGCTTTCGATTCCGCCATCGCCGTCGCCCGTCAGGGCGAAATCGGCGGGCGTTATAATCTTTTTATTTGATAGGAAACAAGCAGTTTCCTATCAAATAAAAAACGCGAACGATCGGTCTCTTATATTATAGCGACCGTTCGTTCGCATGTCAACACCTATTTACGTAGTTTTAGTTAAAGTAATTCCGGGTTTGCCAATTTTATATAACGTGTTATGAAATATGTTTTTCACTCATTACATCTTAAAAAGTGAATAACAGAGCTTATGCCGGACCGTGAACTGCTCCGGACAGCGGTTAAGGAATTGCAAATGCGCCTGCTCCCATTTCTTAAACGCATGCTCATCCATGGAAGCGAGCGTACCGCGGCAGGCGCACATCCTTCCATGCCAGCTCTCACGCGTAAAGGGCAGATCGGAATAAAAATAATCCGTTTGCCTGCCGGGAAAAAGGTCGTCATAGATATCGGAGCCTACGCCCTTTCCTCCCGTCCAGCTTGGATTATAATTCCGAACTATCCCGATACTGCGCGCAGCGACCGGATCGGAAAGCTCCCAATCCATCACGATTTTGATAAACACGCCGCCGGGCTTCAGCAACCTGCGGATCTCGGAGCGCATTTTCTCACGGTCAAAATACCAAAAGCACTGGGCTGCGGTTATTGCGTCAAAAACGTTATCCGGCAAATTTGTGGATTCCGCGGGAGATAGGATATAATTTATATTCCACCCGTTTTTCTCAGCTTCCCGACGCGCGAAAAAGATCTGCTCCCCGGAAATATCCACTCCGGTGATGCTTGCCTTCGGGTTATAAAGATTTTTCGGCAGAATGCCGGTTCCGGTCCCGAGATCCAGCCACGCCGTGCCGTCGGCGGCAACGCCGAAGGACCGCAGCAGCTCATAAAGCTCACGCGGGTATATATCGCGATACGCGGCATAAGCAGGCGCGGTTTTTCCAAAGTCAAAGGTCTGTCCCCTGTCAATTCTTTTCAGTTCCATAGTTCCCTCAAAAAAAGGCGCTCCCGATACCGGAAGTGCCGTCAATAACGTCAAATCTGTTGAAACCAGTCAACCGGCAAATAAACGGCACGTTTTTATTGTACTGCTCCACCAATTAATACCTGAATATTTCTGCTTGTCTAAACGCCGCAATACTGCGTCAGAAATCCTCGACAGGCGACAGCCTGCCTTGCGGTTTCTTCCTTGTCTTGCGACGTTTATCCGGCGCATAAATGATTCACGATTAAATTGGTGGAGCAGTAACGCCGATACAGTGTCATTTTATCCGCCTCGCCTTCTTTAATATGCGAACAGTTTATCATAGATTACGGAATAAATCAAGACGTATAATTCGATAATCCGGTCGCTCTTTATTCCATTTTTATCTTGCGATATTACGGATTATATGATATGGTATTATTTATAATCCGTCAACAAACGTTGAAATATACACATGGGAAACAAAGAAAAGGGGAGATCGTAATGGTTCAGATTAAACATAACCGGAAACGAGGGCTACGATTTCTGCGTAAACCGCGTTTCCCCATCCGGCGGGAAAGCTGCGGTGGAAAAAGTAAACGACGGCGGATACACATCGGTCGGTTTCGCCGATATACGAATTGAAGGGAACCGTCTGATGCTGAAAGCGGAAAAATCTCTTTTAGGCTTCACGCCGAGAAGCGACGCTTCTTTTACGTTTAAGTGGGCGGACAACTACGCTGAAGGCGATATATATTCCTTCTATACCCGAGGCGACGCCGCCCCTTACGGAAGGCTCAACTGGGTTTATAACGGGGGAACCGTTCATTGATCCGGTAAACAGCGAAAATCCAAGTTTTTCTTTTGGAAATGTGAAGGTGTTGGAATGAAAAAGATAAAAAGCATTTCTGTTTTTCTGTTTGTTATCATTTTGCTGTCGTCATGCTCGCAGACGATAACAAAGGAGCCTGAAGGAGGCATAAACGCTTCGGACTCGGCAAACGTTTCGGCGGAAACCTCAGGGGAAGAAGCTCCTGACGAGATCTCGTCCGAAAAAACAAAGAAGACAAAAAACGTTGACCGCACCGGAGAAGATATATATAAAAGCCACCCTGAGCTAACTCCTGTGGATTACGACTCCCCCGCCCTGCTGCCCTTAAGCGACGATGCGGGACAGGAATATATTGACAAGATAACCTTTTTGTGCGATTCTCCGTTTTACTGGCTCAAGCTCTACGGACTGCTAAGCGGCGGAACTGATACGACTCAGGTCTGGACGGGGCCGGAGGGGACGATGACGCTCGCATACCTGCGGGACTTCAGGATAGTTGACCCCTTTGACAAAACAGAACGAACGATCCCTGAAACGGCGGCTCTGCGAAAACCGCCCATAATGATAATCACGATAGGCATCAACGGCGTTTCGTTTATGGATGAAGAGTATTTCAAGGAAGAGTATAAGAATCTCATAGACGTTATAAAAGAAGCGAGCCCCGACACGGTTATTATTCTGCAGTCGATACTCCCGATATCGCCCGCATATAAACACTGGGGCAGCATCACGAACGCGAGCATAACCAAGGCAAACAGATGGATCCTTGAGCTTGCCGAGGAATACGGTCTTTCTTACCTTGACAGTTTCTCTTGCCTTTTGGGCGAGAACGGGAACATCCGAAGCGAGCTCGTTATGAAAGACGGCCTGCACGCGAATAAGGACGGGCTTGAGCTTGTGCTTAAATACATAAGGACTCACGCATATACTGAAGATTGACCGGAGATAGAGCAATATCAAAACCCGCTGCGACACAGCGGGTTTGTTTTTTATAAGCTCTTACTGTGTGTTACTGTCTGCCGAATTCGTCCATGGAGGGCACGTCGATATCGAAGCCTATGGGGGCGTCTTCGCGAAGAGTGTAGTCGCCGTTTTCGGGATCGACAAAGATCTTTTTCAGCTCCGTAAGCTTAAACAGCGCGTTATCCGAGATATCGGAATACTTATAAACCTCATCGGCGACGCTGCCTATTTTGCCCTGCGCGGAGATCAGCAGGTTGTGCTTTACTTCACCCCGTGAGGGGTTCAGCACAAAATCGGGGTTCTCCGGGTCGGAAAAATCGTCGCTGTAATGGCTGTACTGCGGATAGGCGTTCTGCCATACCTCGCTCTGCCACGGAGAGTCGAACAGGAGCTGCCAGATACGGCCGCCTTCCTTATACTCCTGATAGAAGCTGCTGTTCTCGTCGCCTGAAAGCCCGCTGAGGGCACGGGCATCGAAGGAAACCGGCTCGTAGGAATTGACAACGATATTGTCGTGAGCAATTAGGTCCGGACCGCCTCCGAGCTGAAGTCCGAAGTTCGGAGCGTTTATGATGATATTGCCGTATATAGTCTGTCCCGCTATAGCGTCGTCCATGTATATGCCCACGGGCTTGTGTCCGTCGGCGCCGAGGTCGTAGATGAGGTTATAGCGAATAACTGTGCCGTACCAGTCCCAGCGTCTTCCGGAATATATCGCCCCGCCGTCGTCGGTCTTGAGGTTTACGTCGTGGATTATATTGTATTCTATAAGGTGGTCGTTGCCGGAATAAGTGACAGCCTCGTGCGGCGAATTGTACATTTCGTTATGGGAACAGATATTGCCCACGCCGTTCAAGGTGAAGGCGGGCTGGTAGGTCTCGTATATCTCGCTCCAGTCGTGCACAAGGTTGTTTTCGGCGCGGTTGTTTGAGTGCTTCAGCGTTTCGCGGTCGCCGCCGTCGAGTATCACGCCGCCCTTGCCGGTACGGGTGATCTCGTTATCAACGATAAGATTGTTGTATCCCGTCACCAGCAGCGCGTTGCCCGCGACGTTTTTTATAAGGCAGTTCTTCACGGTGTTGCCGTTGCCGGCGATACTGACGGCGTCGCCTCGGGTACATTTGACCGTGAAGCCGTCAAATGTGAGATTGTCCGCTTCGGCTTTGATGATATTGTCTGTGGAAAGCGAGAGCTCCACGGAAGAAGACTCGTTGAATCCTTCCGGCGGGTAAAAGAACAGCACGCCGCCGTCGCGGTCAAGATACCATTCGCCGGGAGCGTCCAGCTCCTCAAACACGTTATAGAAATAGAACGGAGCGTCCTTCTTCGCGCCGTAGCCGCTCACGAACATCGGCGAAATGGTAAGGTTCTCATGGTCCACTTCTCCAATGGGACTGGAGCAGTCCGCCCAATCGTAGCGCGGATAGCCGAACATCCACACGCCCTCCAGCGTTTTCCACGTCCGGATGCGCTCGGAAAGAGCTTTGTCCAGCCTGTATACGTCGGGCTCGGGATTGCGCAGCTCGTCATAGCCCTCTTTGAGGCTCGCGTCCGCGCTCTCGCGGCCCTGCCCCTCTCTGACAACGTCGCCGGAATACAGATATTCGGTCCCGTTGGGATAACGGGAGATGGTCTGGCGCTTATCGTCTATGAACAGCTCACAGTAGATACCTCCGACCCAATCGCCGTCGTATTTGCCCGCCTGAGAGTAGGAGCCTATGGCGTAGAGCTTTCCGTACTGCTCCGCCGTAATGCCGAGCGCGGACAGATCAACTGAAAGGACGTTTTTCTGCGCGTCCGGAGAACGGCGCGCCAGAGTTTCCGCGTCCGTTACGGAGGAAAACCGCTCGCGCGGCAGCGTGACGCCGCCGTTGAGGACAGTTTCGCCGTCGCCGTAGGCGCAGTATGTAACGGGGCACTCCCTTGTGCCGCTGTCATCCGCGGTGAATACAAGCGACGAAACGCGGTATTCGCCCGCCCTGAGGGCGACCGTGACTCCGGTTTTGCCGGCCTTATCGAGAGCGCGCACCGCATCCCTGGCGCGTTCGACCGTTTTGAACGGGCTGCCGAAGGAGCCGTCGTTTTCATCGTTTCCGTCCGGCGAGACGTAAAAATCCGCGCCGTCGGCGAGTTTTCTTTTCACAGGTCCAATCTCCTTTCCGGCGACGGGCGCCGCTGCTTTTTTATAACAGTTTTTATAAATATACGGGAGCTGCGACGGCATGACGGAGCAAAGCGCCGCCGCGACAGACAGAAGGAACGCTGCTGCGGCAAGCGGCCGGCATTTTTGTTTATTATGCGACAAAACGAGGTAATAGATAATATAGAACAAAAGCGTGAGGCCGCAGACGACAGCCGCCGCGATACGGGATCTATTGCCGTGCAGGATCACGTTGTTGACGAGCAGATTCAGCCCGAAAAAGCCTGCGCAGAAGCAAAGCCCCGCAAGGATGCCGCTTTTGAGCTGATTTTTCTGCGCAAAACGCGCCGCGAGACAACCGGCGGCCACAGCGAAAAGCGCAACGGACAGAAAATACGGCAGCACAAGCCAAACAGTGAACGTGTAATAATAAAGCGCCGAAGCTGCAACTGCGGCTACGCAAGCCGCAACGGAAAGAACGTTTTTTTTCATGGATATCCTCCTTTTTCGATCAAACCCGCGGGCTGTATCTCAAATTATCAATACCTTCCGATCTTTTTTACCGGCATTTGTTCAAATCCCGGTACCCGGTTGAACAACGGTTGCTTTCCGAGAAAAAATCATTCAAAAAAAGCCGAAAGAAACTCGTCGACCGTACCGTCATATTCGGCTTCCGCCATATAATAGAACCCCTGTTGATTGCCCGCGTTGTAGGTGATCAGCGTTTTTCCGTCCAGATCGCACATGTCTATATCGGAGTTGCTGCTGATAAAGCCGGTACGGAGCTCTTCGAGCTTTTGGGGAGGCATATCGCAGACGTACGGAGAGATCAGGCGATCATCATCGCCCGGCATAAGGATCGGGTTGTAATCGCCGATGTGCCACGTCTCAAAGTCGCGGGTGCGGTAAATGTAGTTGGTGTAGCGCCGTCCGGGCAGCTCCGTAACGGAGATCAGATAGTACCATCCTCCGCTGTACCGCAGCCAGGGGCCGCCCATATATCGCTCTTTTGAAAAGCCTTTACCGTGATCCATAAAGGTCCAGTGTACCATATCGGGCGAGGTGGCGAAGAAACAGGTGAACGGAAACGTGCCGACGTGCTCGGGGGGATAACCAGCCTCCATACAGAGCACGTAGCCGTCGGGGCCTTTCGTCAACGAGGAATTGAAGTATTTCCAGCCCGGGTTTGAAAGAAGTACCCTTTTTGACCAGTTTATCAGATCCTTGCTTTCGTATATCATGAAAGTATCGCCGCAGAAGGCGGGCTTATCCGATTTTACTCCAATGAGGAAAACCTTATCGTTCTCCTGATAAAGCGAGTGGTAGTAGCAGTCTTCCGCTAGGCGGGAAACTATATTGCCCGTTTCACGCTCGCGTATAACAGCGGCGATCTGCGCCGAACGGTCCAGCCCGCGGGACGGATCGCTCAGTTCAAGCCGGTACGACCTGCCCCGGAACACAAAAGGCGTGCTTTCACCGTTGGGGCTTACCGCGCCGAGCTTTCTTATTTCAGGGAACCCTTTTGTCATTTTTGACGAAGCGTTGTAATTCGTTTCTGTTGTCATTTCCGTATTACCCCAATCAACCGTTATTTTCAAATTATAGAGGAGCATTCACCCCAGATAATCCAGAAGCTGTTTTTCAAGCTCCGGGCCCCACCATTCGCGGTAGCCCGCTTTTGTGGGATGGATGGGATCGTGCATATATACCGTTCTCTTGTCGTCGGGGAGAAGGTTGAAAACGTCGCCGTTCCACAGATCAAGGACGCCGATCCCGTATTTTTCTTTGATCTCGAGAAGGCGTTTCACCATTGCGCCGTACCGATCGCTGCCGTTCCGGCTCCCGGTAAAGAAAACGACCGGACAGTTCCACGTTTCTCTTACGTAGTTTATTATGAACTCTATCGCTCCGGTCACGGTGGAGGTATCGTATTCGCCGCCGCTGCCTGTATCTCCGAGGGGATTTCCCTTTGACGCGTCGTTTGTTGAAAGCTGGCATATAAACAGATCGAAGCGAATGCTTTTATCGATTTTTTTAAGCCTGCTTACGTAAGAAAGCGCGTCAGAATCCACCAGAGTGGTGCCGCAGACGGCTTCTTTTGTATAGGAGCAGCCGAAACGGGCTGCAAAATACTCGGGTACGGACCATTCGCCGGAGGCAGATCCGAAGACTACCGAAGACCCGAGAAAACAGATATTTTTTCCTTCGAGCGGGGTATTTTTCCTTTCGATACCGTATTCTTCACAGATTTCCACTTTTTCTTCCTCTCCGGTCAAATCAGTTTTTCGCCTGTTTTATTGAAAGGCTTATGCGTTTTTTCTTTTCGTCGACTCCGAGAACGACCACCTTGACCACGTCGCCCACCTTCAGAACCTCGGACGGGTGTTTTATGAAGCGGTCGGCTATTTCGGAGATATGCACAAGGCCGTCCTGATGGACTCCGATATCAACGAAAGCGCCGAAATCTATGACGTTTCGCACCGTTCCGGAAAGGACCGTTCCGGGCTTAAGATCGGAAAGCTCCATCACGTCGGTGCGAAGTATTGGCCGAGGAAGGCTGTCACGAACGTCGCGCCCGGGTTTCTGAAGCTCCGAAACCACGTCTTTCAGCGTGGGAATCCCTATTCCGAGCTCTGAAGCGGCCCTGCCTTCGCCGTATGCTTTTATCTCTGCGGAAAGGCCCGAGAGCTTTTGCTCCTTAACGTCTGAAAGGCTGTGCCCGAGAAGAGAAAGCAGGCCCTTCGCCGCCTCGTAGGATTCAGGGTGCACGGCCGTGTTGTCGAGGACGTTCGCGCTTTCGGGCACCCTTAGGAAGCCCGCGCACTGCTCGAAGGCCTTCGGGCCGAGCTTCGGGACCTTTTTTATCTGAGCGCGTGAAGAGAACGCCCCGTTTTCCTCACGGTACGTCACTATATTTTTGGCGGTGGTGGAATTAAGCCCCGAAATGCGCTGCAAAAGCGAGGGAGAGGCGGTGTTTAGGTCCACGCCGACCGCGTTCACGCAGTCCTCAACCACTGCGTCGAGAGCGGTCTCGAGCTCTTTAGGCGGCATATCATGCTGGTACTGGCCCACTCCTATGGCCTTAGGCTCTATTTTTACAAGCTCGGCGAGCGGGTCCTGCAGCCTTCTGGCTATCGAGACCGCAGAACGAAGGTTTACGTCGAATTGAGGGAACTCCTTCGCGGCAAGCTCCGACGCTGAATAGACCGAAGCGCCGGCTTCGGAAACTATCATGTAGCTGAGCTCTTTTCCCGCTTCACGCATACGGCGGATGAGCTCAACGGTCATCTGCTCCGTTTCACGGCTCGCGGTGCCGTTGCCTATCGCTATGTGTTCGACATGATGCCTTCTAACGAGCGCCGACAGCTTTTCAATTGCCTCCTGCTTCTGGCGTTCGCCGTAGGTTGGGTACACAACGGCGGTGTCGAGCACCTTCCCGGTGGAGTCAACAACTGCCACCTTGCAGCCCATGCGGTAGCCCGGGTCGAGCCCCATGGTGACCTTGCCCTTGACGGGCGGCTGCATAAGAAGGGGCCGGAGGTTCAGCGCGAACTGCCCGATGGCGCCCTCGCAGGCCTTCTCGGTGAGATCGCTTCGCAGCTCGCGCTCTATGGAGGGGAAAATCAGGCGGTCGTAGGAATCCTTTGCCGCCTCTCGTACAAACCGCTCGGCAGGCGAAGCGCGCTTGACCGAAGAGCGGTACACTGCGTCCATGGCAAGGTCCTCGTCAAGCTCCACATTTACCTTCAGGAATTTTTCCTTTTCTCCGCGGTTTACGGCAAGGATCTGATAGCCCTGAAGCGAGGAAACGGATCTTTTGAAATCGTAATACAGGCTGTATACCGAATCCTCCTCGGATGCGGCCTCGGTGCACAGAACGGCCTTTTGGCTCATAAGGCGGCGAAGGTCCTTTCTGATATCGGCGTCGTCGGAGATCAGTTCCGCTATTATATCCGAAGCGCCCTGCAGCGCGTCGTCTACTGTTTCAACTCCCTTTTCGGGATCAACGTAAGCGAGAGCGGCGTCCTCGGGAGCGGGGCAACCGCGTTCCTGCGCGAATAAAAGCAGCGCGAGAGGTTCAAGGCCCTTTTCTTTGGCGACCGTTGCCCGCGTGCGGCGTTTCGGCTTATAGGGACGGTAGACGTCCTCAAGCTCCGCGAGAGTCGTGCAGCGATCAAGAGCGGCGATAAGCTCGTTTGTAAGAAGTCCCTGAGCATCAATAGCCCTTTCAACCGTCTGTCTGCGCTCGTCAAGAGAACGAAGATACTCAAGCCTCGTTTCAAGGGTACGAAGAAGGGTATCGTCCATTGAGCCGTGCATCTCCTTGCGGTAGCGCGCGATGAACGGTATCGTGTTGCCCTCCCCCAGCAGGGTTATAACGTTTTCGATATGCCGGGGATCGCGCCCCAGCTCCTCGGAGAGGATTTTTACTATGTCCATGGCAATATCTCCTTTATAAGCTCAACTATAACACATAATAGCTGAAATTACAAGGAAAAAGACTGCTGTTTTTATTGTATTTCACCTAAAAACAGGACGAAAATACAGATGTTTTACCGTTTGATTATTGCAATTGAGAAATGATTACTGTATAATTTATCTGAAGGGTGAAAAACCCGAATATAAAGATTGGAGATGCGTTTTATGAAGCTTGTTTTTCTGCGCGGCACATCACTTATAGTTGCGATGTTCATGCTGACGCTGTTTGCCTACGGCGGAGCGAACAAAGAGCCCTTCGACGTGAAGGAGCCGGATGAGTGCGTTCTTGACCTGACCGTTTTTTCAGACGTTCACGTTGAGGGCAACAACCCTTCGCGCTACAAAATCTTCGCCTCAAGCCTTATAAACTCAATGCAGAACAAAAGCGGGAGCGACGCCTATATATTCCTCGGCGACAGCACGATGAACGGCCAGAACATTGAAAACATGATGTTCCACGGCGCCGTAAAGCTGATGCTCAAGGATCAGAAGGTAATAACAATTCCGGGCAACCACGATTTCGGCAACGGAGAGGGAAATTTCAAAAAGATCCAGCAGCGCTGGTACGACTACACAGAGGCGTTTTTCGGCACAAAGCTGACAACGCCCTACTACTATGATACCGTTAACGGCTTTTATTTCATTGTTCTGGCGAATGAAGAGCAGAATATCGACAGCATGTTCATGTCGGACGACCAGTACGCGTGGCTCGAACTGATGCTTGAGGACGCGGCTCACAGCGGTCTGCCGGTGTTTGTGCTCGCGCACTATCCTCCGGGAATGTCAAAGCCCATAAATCCCGATTCGCAGTATAACCTAATAAGGATCCTTGCGGATTACAACCGCGAACACGACCTGTTTTATTTATGCGGCCATCTGCACAGAGAGCCGCAGGCGTCGTCCTTCCATACATGGAACGGCTTCCCCGACACTTATCTTCCGGCTCTCACCATGCAGACCGAGAACCGCGAAATCTACGAGCAGTCCGGCTTCGGAGAGCTTGTTGAGGTTTACAGCGACCGCGTTGTTTTCAGGATGCGCAACTTCTATTACGGCGAATGGGCCCTGCTCGACGGATCACCGCTTGAAGCGACACATTATCTGAAAAACCCGATCCCCGCCGCGTAATAAAGCTAAAAAGAAAGCGCCTGCGACGAATCAGCTCCCCCTGCCCCCT
>JAFSWN010000199.1 GCA_017450185.1 Clostridia bacterium
GTTTGACTGTAATAATGACGCGCTCGCGGCAAATAATTTAATCGGGAACTTCGGGGAGGCGAAACAAAATGAAAAAAACAATTAAAATACTGACGCTAATTTTAACCGTCGTTTGCTGCGCCGCGTTTGTTCTGACGGCATACGGGATCTATAAGCTTCCGGACGATTTTTTAACCTCGGGATCGAAAATCGACCTCGGCCCGGTTTTTTCGTTGAGCCGGGAAAACGGAGCTGTAAGCGCGTTTTCGGGCGACGCCGAAGACACGGGAAACCAGAGCGGCTACAATGTGAAGCTTATGAATATCATTCCCGTAAAGACCGTAAGCGTCAGCGTGACGAGCAGAAAATACCTTGCCGCCGGAGGCGAGCTTGTGGGAGTCAGGCTCAAGACGGACGGCGTTTGCGTTGTGAGCACCGACAGCTTTGAAAACGCCGAAAACGTCAAAGTAAGTCCCGCCGCCGACGCCGGGATACAAAAGGGAGACTCTATACTATCTATTGACGGCTCTCCCGTAACAAAATGCGAAGAGCTTACAAAAGCTATTGAAAACAGCGCCGGAAAAACCCTTGAGCTTAAGATAAGGCGCGGCGAAGAAGAAAAGAAAGTGTTCCTCACTCCTGAAAAAACGTCGGCGACAGGCCTCTACAAGGGCGGCCTGTGGGTAAGAGACTCCACGGTCGGCATCGGGACTTTAAGCTACTCCGACCTTGAAGCCGGAACGATAGCGGCGCTCGGGCACGGGATATACGATCCCGACAGCGAAAAGATCCTGAGCGTTTCCGAGGGCGAAATACTTTCTGCTGACGTCGCATCGGTCAAAAAAGGGTACGCAGGCACGCCCGGCGAGATCACGGGGATAATAGGAACCAATACGCTCGGCAGCATAACCGAAAACAGCGACAGGGGTATATTCGGGGAGCTTAACTTCGTTGACGGCCGGCCCGATATCTACCCGGTCGCGACCGCGAGCGAGGCCCATACCGGCAAAGCTCAGATAATCTGCACGGTAACCGAGGGTGAAAAGCAGTTTTACGATATTGAGATAGTAAGGCTCAATAAGGACCCGGGAACAGATAAAAACATGACCGTAAAAATTACCGACGCCGCCCTACTCGCCATCACCGGCGGCATAGTTCAGGGCATGAGCGGCTCCCCCGTCATACAGGACGGATATTTCGTCGGCGCGGTGACCCACGTTTTTGTGAACGACCCGAAATGCGGCTACGCGATATTCGCCGAAAATATGTTAAGGCTCTCAGAGGGTACAAACTAACCGTCTGTCCCCGCCGTATATTATAAACGGCGGGATTTTTTTAATCTATCAAACCGTTGAAAAGCTTAGAATAATATGTTATTATAAGAAAAAAAAGGGGGGGGGAAGATATGATTTCATCAGCGTTAAAAAGATTCCTTATCATTCTGATGGCCGTGATTTCCGCTGCCGGCGCGATAAAAACCGATCAGTGGGCCGACAGTTACGAGGGGCATGATTTTCCGATAATTGAAGCCGAAGAACAGGAAAAATCAACCACACGCATAATGTCGTTCAACATCCGCTGCTCCGACGTTAACGGCGTTGAGGCCAAAAACAGGTTCAACATAGGCGTAAGGCAGATCCTTGAGGTGATGCCCGATTCGATCGGTATCCAGGAGGCCACAGCCGAATGGATGAAGCAGCTCAATCTGAAGCTTACGGCGTATGATTTCGTGGGGATCGACAGGGACAACGGCGGCTCGGCCTTCAAGGGCGGAGAATGCTGCCCGGTGTTCTACCTTAAAACCAAATTCAAGCTCCTTGACAGCGGAAATTTCTGGCTTTCCGAAACGCCGGACGAGCCGTCCTACGGCCCCGGGGCCGCCTGCAGGCGCATATGCACCTGGGCGAAGCTTAAAAACCGCCTCACAGGAGAGACCTACGTGCACGTGAACACTCATTTCGTCACGTTTCAGAGGAAGCGAGAGTGGCGGGAGCGAAGATAGTGAACGATTTCATTAATAACAACTTCTCCGGCATCCCCGTTGTGTTCACCGCCGACATCAACACCACAAGAGGCAAAGCGGCCTACAACACGATGACCGGCAGCCTTAACGACGCTGCGCTGACGGCAAAGGACAGCATAGGCTTCGGCACCTTCCACGCCTGCTCGCCAGAGACGCACGCCAACTACTATATCGACTTTATTCTCTGCTCAAACGATATAACAGTTGAAACGTACCGCACCGTTACGAAAGGAATAGACGGCCGTTTCGTTTCCGACCACTTCCCCATCTACGCGGACGTCACACTCCCCGAAGGCGGAAAAAACACGGTTTGCTGACAGAAACGAAACAGCTTTAACCGTAAAAAACAATGCTTTCCGAAACGCCGAGACAGGACAGGAAGTTTTTTCATAGTATCAATAAAACCCACCGTGGCGGCTTTCAAACAAAGAAAGCGTCATAGTGGGTTTGCTTTTATCAGCGCGCGTATTATCTCAACGTGCAATACGCGTAGATGATAAAAAAAGATGAAAGAAAAACTATCGCATTGTTTGTTTATATTAAACCAAAGGAAAAGATCCGGTAGCGCCGCGCCCCCGCGCGGTACAGAAAAATACATTTTTTGACAAAAGCCGATTTTTTTCATTTACCGAACACAAACATATTACCGCAGGTTTCTGTACCGCGCGGGGGCGCGGCGCTACCGTTTTTTTTGGCATACTTAGATCAAAACACGTATGCTTTTTTCTTAGCGTTATTAAGCTGAATCGTTCGCTGACGCCCGCAGTTAAACTAAAAAATGACTTACGGAGCCGCAATAAAACACGTAGGGCCAATCTCTTTTTACGCCTGTTCAGCACTGAGAATCCGAGACTGAGACAGAAACGGAAAAACCGGATCTGAATTTATTTATCATCTTAAAGAAGCTGCAGATAACGGCGCTGAGAAGCTTATAGAACCGGCTGCTTTGGTCTTTGACAACGATACTGCCTCCCACGTCGTACACATACAAAAACACGGCTTTTTCATGGTCGGTTTCGTTTGAATAATTCGGCGAATGAAGCGACAAGCGGAGGTTCCCGTCAAGGTCCCTGAATATCATGCCGTGGCCGCCGTCGTTTTCATGGAAGCCGTCTTTCTGATAGAGAGGCGAAACGGACTGCAGCCAAGGGCCGGTGACCTTGCCCGATACGGACACGGCGGAAGCCAAGGCGTAGCCGGAGGGGGACATATTGGACCAGAGCATGATGAGCCTGCCGGACGAAGTGGTGTAGAGAAACGGGCCGTCGGTCACGCCGTTGTCGGTCCAAAGAGGAGAATCCGCTTTGAAGAGAACGGCGGCGTCCGAAACGGTTTTTGAAAGGTCGTCTGAGAGCTTCGCGCAGCGCATATCCCCTATGCCGTCCTCGGCGGAGGTCCACTCGCCAACGTACACTATCCACGGCTGACCGTCCGGATCAACGTAGAGCGTGCCGTCGATGCAGTCGGTGTTATGGGGAGTGACGGGGCCGTCGCTTATCATTTCAAAGGGGCCGAGAGGATGGTCCGCCCTGAACACGGCGGTGCCGCGCTTATCGGTCGACCCTATGCGATATGTGGCGAAGAGATAGAAGCTTCCTTCATAATAATGGCACTCGGGCGCCCAATAATCGCCGGCGACGTCAAAGCCCTCGGGGAAGGAATAAACGGCGTGCGGAGCGGACCAGTTTTCAAGGTCCTCGCTCACAACGCAGCCGTAGCCGCCGGGATTGAGGCCCGTGCCGTACATATAATATTTGCCCTCATACACGAGAACGAAGGGGTCGCGGATAACAACATCCTCGCGCTTTACAGGATATTCTTCGCCGGGAGTTCCGGCCGAAGCGATAGAAAATGCCGTCATAATTAATACACCTGCAAGAAAAACGCACAAAAGCTTTTTTAATAGATCCATATGTTTTCTCTCTTTTTCCAAACAAAAGGAAACCGTATTAGATTTTTCAGAAAGGATATTCATATGCAGAAATGCTTCGGCACTATCCCTGTAGCACGGCTGACCACAGCCGTAAAGCAACTATCCCTTATATTATCATGTCCGCATTTGAGCATACTGCCCAAAAAGAAATTGATTCTATTGGCAATATTGCTAACGGCTGTGGTCAGCCGTGCTACAGAATGCGGACCTACGGTCTCATCTTCAACGGTTCCTTTTATGAATAAAACGGCGCAGGACGGGACCTGCGCCTGTTTTGTTACATTATCTTTCTGTAAAGCTCTTTAAGCTCCGAAACGTTCGTGTCGCGGGGATTTCCGGGACGGCAGGCGTCGGCGTAGGCGTCGGAAGCGAGCTGATCAAGATCCTCTTCGCGAACCCTTTCGTTTTTGGCGGGAATGCCGACGTCCGACGAAAGCTTGCGAACGGCGTCTACAGCCGCCTTGCGGTACTCTTCCTTCGTCATGGAGTCAACTCCCTCAACTCCCATTGCTCTTGCTATCTCGCGATATTTTTCACCGGTGAACTCCTGATTGTATTCCATTACTATGGGGAGCATCATTGCGCAGGCGACGCCGTGGGGTGTGTCGTAGTGCGCGCCGAGCGTGTGGGCGATGGAGTGGGCGATGCCGAGGCCGACGTTTGAGAAGCCCATTCCGGCTACATACTGGGCGAGAGCCATTCCCTCTCTGTCTTCGGGGTTATTCTCAACAGCGCCGCGAAGATGCTTTGCTATGAGCTTTATGGCCTCGAGATGGAACATATCGGTCATTTCCCACGCGCCGAGGGTGGTGTAGCCCTCGATGGCGTGAGTGAGCGCGTCCATACCGGTGGAGGCGGTGAGGCCCTTCGGCATAGAGCTCATCATGTCGGGGTCCACGACAGCCCACTCGGGGATATCGTTTGCGTCCACGCACACGAATTTGCGCTCTTTTTCAACGTCGGTTATAACGTAGTTAATCGTTACCTCGGCTGCGGTTCCGGCAGTTGTGGGAACGGCTATTGTGGGAACTGCATGGTTTTTGGTGGGGGCCACGCCCTCGAGCGAGCGCACGTCCGAAAACTCTGGGTTGTTGATGATTATTCCTATCGCCTTCGCGGTGTCCATTGAGGAGCCGCCGCCGATGGTGACGATGGAATCCGCGCCGCACTCCTTGAAGGCCGCGACTCCGTCCTTCACGTTTTCAATGGTGGGGTTGGGCTTTATTCCGGAATAAACGGTATAGGCTATTCCGGCAGCGTCAAGAAGATCGGTCACCTTAGCGGTAACGCCGAACTTCACAAGATCGGGGTCGGAGCACACAAAAACGTGTCCGAATCCCTGAGTTTTTGCTATGTTCACGATTTCGGCCACAGCGCCCTTGCCGTGGAACGATACGGGATTGAGTATTATTCTGTTTGCCATTACTATAACTCCTTTTTTTATCTGTCTTACGCTTCGGTATCCTCGGGGGCGTCAAAGCTTTCGGGCTCTGCGGGAACGGCATGGTTTTCAGGCTCTACTGGAGCTGCGGGAGCTGCGGGAGCGGCATAATCATCATCGCTTCCGGGAACGTACGCCGGAGCGTCGTTCGCGGTGAGATAGGCGTAGGCGTTTGCCTTGGTGCAATCGATATAGGGAGCGAGCCACAAGAAGCCGAGTCCGAAGGTGAAGCAGCAAAGAATGCCCCAGCCTATGAAGCTGAGATCGAGCACGAAGAGCTGGCCCTTGTGTCCCTTGGGTATGCGCTTGCTCTCATTGATGCACTGTCTCCAGCCGTAATCGGGGTGTTCAACCTTTACGTAGTAGGCCATTGAATAGGCATAGGACTTGACTATGCCGGGAATGATGAAGAGAAGGGACCACAGGAACGTGAAGATAAAGGTGAAAAGCCCGATGAGGAAGGTGCCGAGGAAATCGGTTTTGAAGCCGCTGAAGAGGTCGCCCACTTCAACCTTGCCCTTGCCCATAACAAGGCCGAGGAAGATATTTGCAAGACCGAAGGCAAGAGGTCCCGACAGAACGATAAGAGCGAGCGATCCGACTCCCGAACCGGTGAATACGCCCCTTACAGACGAGAGAAGGACGGTGGGATCGGCGTTTTCGTCCATTATGACCTCGGGATCGAAGGAAAAGCCGCCGGTGAATCCGTAGATTGCGCCGCTCACAACGCTGATGAGAATGGTTGAAAGCAGGCACACAAGAAGGGCGGTCATCCAGTTGGTTTTGAAAATGCCGCCGCCAAGCTGCATTTTCGCGTTTGATTTCAACAGTTTCCTATCCATTTTATTACCTCTCTTATTTTATTTCGCTCAAAAGAACGGGACGGTGCTCCGCAACGCTCTTTTTAGCTGCGAGACCTATTTTGACGCTCTGCATACCGGCGTGTATGCCGACGGGCACTTCCTTGTCGTTTAGGCACGCGTCAACGAACTGACGCATCTCCTCGCTGAAGGAACCCATGTAGCGTTCAAGGAAGAAGAACAGGGGCTTTTCGCCGGTGACGCCGTTTTCGTCGGCGATGACGGCCGAAGAAAGAGTGTCGTTCGAGGTGGCGACCATGCCCTTGGAGCCGAAAAGCTCCGCGCGCTGGTCGTAGCCGTAGGCGGCTCTTCTGGAGTTGTCGATAACAGCGAGAGCGCCGTTTGCCATTTTCATTGTGATGATGGCGGTGTCCACGTCACCCTGCTCGCCGATGGCGGGATCAACGAGGACGGCGGAATTGACGTAGATCTCCTCAACGTCGGAATTGGTGAGGAAGCACGCCATATCGAAATCATGTATGGTCATATCGAGGAAGATACCGCCGGAAACGGCAATATACTTGGGGTTCGGAGGCTCGGGGTCGCGGGAGGTTATCTTGAGGATATGGGCCTGACCTATTTTGCCCGCGTCGTAGGCGGCGCGGATAGCGGCGAAATTGTGGTCGAAGCGGCGGTTGAAGCCCACCTGGAACTTTATTCCGGGGTTAGCGGCGAGGGTGTCGGCCACAGCCTGAATTTTTTCTATGGAATGGTCTACGGGCTTCTCGCAGAAAACGTGCTTTCCGGCCTTTATCGCTTCTATTGAAATAGCGGCGTGAGTGTCGGTTGAGGAGCACACGAGAACGGCGTCTATGTCCTTGTCCTCGAGGATCTTCTTATAATCGGTGTAGACGTCCTCTACGCCGAAGCTCTCGATGAAGGCTCTTGTTTCGTCGTTCATGAAGGGATCCGCCACAGCCTTGACCACAGCGTTTTTAACGTGATAAGAAATGGACTCAAGATGTACTTTGCCGATACGTCCGGCGCCGATGATGCCGATGTTTAACATTTTATTATTCTCCTTTGATATGATTTTCAGAATGACGAAAGATGAAAGATGAAAGATGAAAATCGGAACTCCCTTCGGGAGTTGATCATATTTTTTTGCCGGAAACTTTTACTGAGAGAGTATTTGTTGAAGCAACAAGTATTTTTTTCAGTTCCAGACACTCATCAGCAAGACTTTGATACTCCTTCTCGGTGATGAATCCGGTGCGGCACAGCAGTTGAAGCCAATA
>JAFSWN010000200.1 GCA_017450185.1 Clostridia bacterium
CCCCTTTCTTGTTCCGGTTGGAATCATTTTTATCTTATCATACGGCGGTGGTTCTGTCAACACTCTCTGAAAGGAAGCCCCATTTCACGGGACCGCAGCCTGCCCTTTCACCCGGCTCCTGTAAAAGATTGCCGTAACACTTTTTGTTCTGCTCCATATGATGGTATCGAAAGGAGGTAGGAAATATGTGCTTCGGTAACAACAATTATTGGATTCTGTTCATCATCCTCATTCTGGTACTCACCGATAACGGCAACGCGGGCGGCTGCGGGTGCGGCTGCGGCTGCAACAACTGAGCGCGTTTCGGTTAAATAAATAGAAGGGGCCCGTTTTTCGTCAGACGACGGAGAACGGGTTTTTTGTTGACAGGGATTTAAAAAGCATATATAATGAAAATACATGAACCCGGGAGGACCACAGAATGAAACGGAACGTCATTTTTCTTATTGCGCTTTTCCTGCTGCTCGGTGCGTTTGCGGCTTGCGGGAGGGACGCCGGGCAGAACGGCGCCGACACGAACACGCAGACGGGCGGCGCCGCCTCAGACGCGCAGACGCAGGCCCCTTCCGTCCCCGATGAGGACGGCGTAACGGTGCTGCGGGCAAACGCGGACGCTGCCGAGTGGGAGACCTATTCCGATTTTTCGGTTGAGATACAGATCCCGAAGGGCTGGACGGTGACGTGCTCCACCCCGTCGGACGACATGTTCTGCCTGCGCTACGAGGTGACCTCGCCCGAAGACGTCGGCTGCCGGGCCGTTTATTACGTAACCGACCCCAACGGCTGGTACAACGACGAAAACTACGTGCAGACCTCGATCGAAAGAATGCGGGACAGCGAATACCCCGATATGCGGAGCGCTGCGGAGCACATCCGTTTTTTGCCGGAACTGTCTGCAAAAGGCTACTTCACGGGGCTGGCGGCATGGGACGGCGGTACGTTTGAAGCGCTTGCGGAAACAAAGCTCGAAGAGACCTCTTACTTTGAAGATACCGATTTCTACCATCAGTACGACGTGGCCGTGCTCAGCGGACGGCGGACGGCGGCGGACGGCAGAGTTTACGAGGGCCGCTACCGCGCGTCGGTTTACGGCAACAAAGACGCCTCCCCGATGATCAACCCGCTCACCGGAGAAGCCTGGAGCTATCCCTCGTTCACCGTGAGCAGCGTCCGCGTGCTGGAAGCGCCGGCGGATACCTTCAACAGTATGCTGCCCGTGCTGCAGAAATCGCTGGATTCCCTCACCTTTACCGAGGCCTACTGCTCGCTGCTGCGCACCGCCGTCAGCGCAAAGAGCGCCGCGCTGGGCGATATGGCGGGCGATCCCATAGCAACGGCGAAGCTCTCGGACGCAACCTTCGGCTACGAGCGCGTATACGATACCGAAACCGGCGACGTTTATATGGCGGATTACGGCTTTATCGAAAAATACGAGCGTATGGACGGGCAGCGCTACGCCGCCATAACGGACGATATGTACACAAATGAAACCAGGGGCTTCCTTGTTCTCGACTGAATCGGGCGATCTATGAAAACGAAGAACCGTTCACGGTGATAAAGCAAAAGAGCGGACGAAACAATTGACACCGCAAAAGAAAACAATTATAATAGAATAAAAAAAGAAATTCAAAAAACGGAGGTTCACCCCATGACCAATATTCCCAAGGTAAAGCTCGGCATCGTTGCCGTTTCAAGAGACTGTGTCCCCATCGGGCTTTCCATCGCGCGGCGCAAGGCCGTTGTTGAAGCGTACACGGGCGAGATCTACGAATGCCCCGTGACCGTAGAGAACGAAACCGATATGCAGAAGGCCGTGGCGGA
>JAFSWN010000201.1 GCA_017450185.1 Clostridia bacterium
GAGGGTCTGGTCGATTTTGAGGCCTATTTCGGTCCCGGGTACCATCTCGCCGCTGACGAGGTGGTCTTTTATGATTTTCTGAGCAAGCGTGTATCCCATATCAATACCTCTGTAATTATTATTATTCAATATACTATTAAATCATAAGAACCGACTTCTTGTCAATTGAAAAACTGTGAAAAATCATTATTTTTCGTATTAAAGGTAATAATATAAGCGCAACGTTATTAAAGGAGATGCGGAAAATGAAAAAACACGGGATTTTTTTTAACAATGAGCTTTCAAATTTTGACTTCACGGTCCCGGGGCCGCCTTCGGGAGAGGAAGAACGCGACGACGCCGAAGTTTCGAGGACGGGAAGCGAGGATATCGTTGTTGGTATAAGAGAGGGAGGCAGGCTCTTTTGCTGCATGACGGTAATAGGCCAGATAGAGGGGCACTACATTCTCTCGCCCCAGAACAAGACCACAAAATATGAGCACGTGATACCGAAGCTCGTAAGCGTAGAGCAGGCGCGGGATATCGACGGGCTGCTGCTGATACTCAATACGGTGGGAGGCGATATCGAGGCGGGGCTCGCATTGGCGGAGCTTATCGCCGGTATGACCAAGCCCACGGTTTCATTAGTTCTCGGCGGCGGGCATTCGATAGGCGTGCCTTTGGCGGTGGCGGCTAAAAAATCGTTTATCGCAAAAACCGCCACAATGACCGTGCACCCGGTGAGGATGAACGGCCTTGTGCTCGGCGTTCCGCAGACGCTTGCGTATTTTCAGAATATGCAGGAGAGGATAGTGCGCTTCGTGTGCGATAATTCAAGAATAACTCCCGAACGCTTCAGGGAGCTTATGCTCAGCTCCGGCGAGCTCGTTACCGACCTCGGCACGCTCTTAGAAGGGGAAAGAGCCGTTGAGGAGGGGATAATCGACAGCGTGGGCACGCTCGCCGACGCTGTTTCGGAGCTTTCGAAAATGTGTGAATGAAAGCGAGAACCGCGCTTTTGCGAAAAAACCGATTGCTCTTGATTTTTTTGCGTTTTATTTATATAATTAAAACAAAGATAAACTTCCGGGAGATCGTTATGATGCGCAAATTGGTTGACGTCCTGCTTTTAGTGTTTTCAGTCGGCACATGGCTTTACACTTGCCATATGGAAGAGCGCCATTGGGTTTATGTAGCCGCCTGTGTCGTTTCCTATCTGTGCTTTTCTCTTATCCCCATGCGAATTGCGTCGCTTATCGCGGTTTGCGCCGTTACTGCCGGAACGGGTGTTTATAACGTTGAGTATCTTTTCTGCTTCGCGCCTGTCGTGTTCGCTTGCGCGGCTTTGTTTTTCATGTTTTATGATAAAAAAAACCAGCCCTTCATAAAAGACTGTGTTTTTCTCTGCGCGCTGGTACTGTCTTTGGCCTGTTCGGCCGTAAGCCTGTACCGCTCCGTTGTTATAGATAAGGACGTTTCGTTTATGCGCCCGGAGCTTGAAAGGGTCCACGTTTTTGCCGTTTTGTTCTTCGTGTTCGTTTTATTCCTTGCAGCCGACTCTCTTCGCCTTTACGTAAAGGAGCGAAGCGTGAAAGATAAGAAGAAGGACGGAAAATATATAAAGCTGTTTGCCGTTTACTCTTTAATGCTGTTATCCTTCGCGGCCGTGGTTATCATGTATTATAAGGACGTATCCAGAGAAAAAATGTCGCTTCTGCCTCTTCTGTACGGGACCTTCGCGGCGGTCACAAAGGGAACGACGGTATATTTTAATAAAAACGGTCAAAAACGGCCGCAAAACGGTTCGGGTGATTAAAAGTACACCGAAAAAACGCTGAACGAATACATTACGCAATACATAGCGATCTGCGGCGCGCTGAAGGGCGAAACAGCTTTGCGTACGAACGCGAAGACCTTTTCGGGTTCTCTGTACATAACGTACATAAACGACGAAAACAGGGGCACGAACGCGAAATCAATCCATTTAAAGGTATCGTGCGACACGGGCAGAGACACGAATATAGTGACTGAAAACAGAGCCGGCATACAGAAAAACACGAATCTTCTGAGGGGCGTGTTTTTTTTGTTTTTAAGCTCGGAGAGGCAAAAGCGGAAAATGAGCACAACGACGGGCAGGATTGCTATAAACGGCGGTATCACTCTCAGGGGATTACGCATCCAAAGGGAATACAGGACGTAGGTGAAGCGCAGCTCAATAAAATTGAACAGCTCCTGCACGACGGTCAGGTTTTCTCCCTGAGTATACATATCGGAATTGACCAGCGTTTCATAAAAATTATCGTCAAAAGCCTCTTTTTCCCTGCCGTAAAAAAGAATGTCGACGTATGAAAACTCCTTGACGCCGCGCCCTTTCAATATGGAGTTGAACTCTTCGAAGGAATAGAACATGTTTTTTTGAGTGTAGAGTACGAGATAAATAAAGGAGGGAATCGATACAGCGACGCAAATGATAAACGACGCCATCAACATCCTTTTTGCGCTTTTTGACGTCTCGGTGACGTATTTATAGAGCAGCATTATGCAGAAAAACGGAACGTAGCATATAATAGCCGCGTAGTTCAGCATCAGGGCAAGCACGCACAGGGGAGCCGCAAGGATGTTGAGGGACTTGTACGCCAGCAGAAGGAAAAACAGAGCCCCCATGTATATCCAGTATACCTCCAAAAAGCCCATCTCGCCTATAAGGACCGAAAATGTGAACGGCCCCGTCAGGAACAGAAACGTCAGAACAAGCGCTACTGGGCGGTCTTTTTTTTCTACGATGTTCATCAAACGGTCCAAAAACGCGGCGAGAGCAATAAAAAACAGCAGCACAAGAACGATATGGTACGCCGTCAGGGTTTTGCTGTCGGGAGCGCCGCAGATCCACTGGTAAAGCTGTCCGGGCCAGATGAAGCTTCCGAAGCCTAAGCTGAAATCCAGCGAATGGAATTCATAAGACGTTTTAAAAGCGAACCAGGGCTTGCACTTCCCGACGACGATATATGAATACAGGATCAGAAACGTCAGGATGATAAAAAAGTATTTACGGCGAAATAGAAAGGCTTTTGCTTTTTTCACGTGAAGGCTCCGTTTGTTTGTTTTTTTTGTTCCCGATACTGCGGCGCGTCGGGACGGAAGATCTTTCAAAGTTTACCTTTACATTTTATCATCCCGAAAAATAAAAATCAATCCCCATAACCGTATATATTACCGCGCAGGGGAATAAGCGCCGTTACTGAAGAAAACGCGCTCTTGCTTTTTTTTATTTACCATGATATAATAAACTGAAATAATATTATCAAAGGAAGAACCGGCATTGGCAGATACGTCAAAAAAATCAACGGGAGCGAAAAAAAGCTCTGGGACGAGGTCGTCCTCGGCGAAAAGCTCTTCTTCAAAAAAAACCGCTGCGAAGAAGCCCGCTTCAAAAAAGAACGCGAAAAACGGAGCTCAGATCACTCTCGAGGAGTTTATAAGCAGCCGCGAGTTCAAAACCGGCCTTGTTTTTGTTCTGGGGCTTGTTTTGCTTATAATAACCGTTTTCGCGGGCTCCGACGGCAGCGTTTGGAACACCGTCCATAGTTTTTATTTCGCGATATTCGGAGTGTCGGGGTTTTATATCCCCGCCGCTGTGATTTTCCTCGGTATAGTAAGCGTTCTGAACCGCCTTAAAAGCTCGCACGGGATAAAGACGGCGGAAATATTTATTTTGTTCCTTATTATATGCTCGCTTCTTCACGTCAACAAATTCATAACGTCCGATGAAACGGGCTATTTTGACGCTGTCAAGAACGTATATGACCTCGCTATGCGTTTCTCCCTCAATCCCATATCGAGCGGAGGCGTTCTCGGCGCGCTTTTAGGCGGCGCACTTTTCCAGCTCGGAAAATCAAAAATTATTGCGAACATAATCCTTGTCATACTTCTTATCGCAGATCTGATGCTTTTGTTCGGTATAACGCTCTTCAAGCTTTTCACCGGCATTGAAAAGCCCGTTAAAAAAGCGGGCGAATACACCGGACAGGCTCTTGAGACCGCCAAAACCGATATTGAGCGCAGAAGGAAAGAAAACGAAGAACAGCGCGCGCGCCGCCGCAACGAGCGCGCCGCAGCGCTTGAAGCCACCCGCGTTGTGAATGATTTCTACACTGACGGGACAAAAGAAGCAGAGAATAAAACGCAGGCGGCTTCCTCTCAGCCCGAAGCGGATATAGCTTCAATTTTCGAACGCGTTGAAAAGAGATACAGCCCGCCTCCCGCGGAAAAAACCGCGCCGGATAAACCTGCCGCCTCGCTGTTTGACGAAGCGCCCGCAGAGAAAGAGCCGGAAGCCGAAAAGCCCTCTCCTCTCACCGCGGAGGAGACGCGGGCTCTGAACAGCGAGCTCGACACCGCTCTTGAAAAGCCCGTACACTACGAATACATACACCCGCCGCTCGAGTGCCTTAAAATGCCTAAGAACTCCGACCGCAACTATGACATAAACGAGCTCAAGGCAAACGGCGAAAAGCTTATCGCGGCTCTTAATTCCTTCAACGTTTCGGCAACGATATCCGACGTCATCCCAGGGCCCACCGTGACAAGATACGAGCTTTCCCCGGCTCCCGGCGTCAAAATAAGCAAGTTCGTGGGCCTTTCCGACGACCTTGCGCTGCACATGGCGGCTCCCGCGGGCCTGAGGATAGAGGCTCCCATTCCGAATAAGGCCGCCATAGGCATCGAGATACCGAACCGCAGTAAAACCACCGTTTCGTTCCGCGAGGTCATCGACACCGATGATTTCCGAAACGCCAAAAGCAAGCTCAACGCTGCTCTCGGCAAGGATATCGCCGGCGACGTTATCTACACCGATATCGCCAAGATGCCGCACTTGCTCGTTGCGGGTACTACCGGCTCCGGTAAATCGGTTTGTATGAACACGATGATAGTGAGCCTTCTCTACAACGCGGGCCCCGACGAAGTGAAGATACTTCTTATAGATCCCAAGCAGGTCGAGTTCGGAGTTTATAACGGCATTCCGCATCTGCTCGTGCCCGTTGTGTCCGACCCCCGTAAAGCCTCCGGCGCGCTCGCGTGGGCGGTCACGGAAATGCTCACGAGATACAAAACTCTCAACGCCAACGGCGTCAGAGACATAGCCTCGTATAATTCTCTTTGCGAGGGAAACGATGAGCTCGAGAAAATGGCGCAGATAGTTATTTTTATCGACGAGCTCGCCGACCTGATGACCGTCGCCCCGGCTGAGGTCGAAGACAGCATCCAGCGCATAGCTCAGATGGGCCGCGCCGCAGGTATGCACCTTGTCATCGCCACGCAGCGCCCCTCCGTAGACGTTATCACGGGCGTCATCAAGGCCAATATCCCGTCGAGGATAGCCCTTACCGTTAAATCGCAGATAGACTCCCGCACCATAATCGACCAGGCGGGAGCCGAGAAGCTGATGGGCTACGGCGATATGCTTTATTATCCAGTGGGCATACCGAAGCCCGTGCGCGTGCAGGGAGCGTTCCTTACCACCGGCGAGATAGAAAACATAGTTTCGTTCCTAAAGGCAAACGGCGAATCGCAGTATGACGACAATATCCAGCAGGAGATAGAGCGTCAGGCTGCCTCCGACAAGAAGAAGGGCGCTTCCTCCGACGAAAAGGCCTCCGACGGCCTCGACAAGGGCGACGATCTTTTGATGCGCGCCATCGACCTGTTTGTTTCCGCTCCCGAAAAGGCGTCTATCTCCGCGCTGCAGCGCCATCTCGGCCTCGGCTTCGCAAAGGCGGGAAGGCTTATGGACACGCTCGAGGAAAAGGGCGTTGTCGGCCCAACCGAAGGCTCGAAGCCCAGGAAGGTGCTCATAACGAAGGCGCAGTGGTATGAGATGAACGCGATGTCGTCCGAGGTGACGAACGCAGGCTCCGACAATACCGACTATGAAGACATCTCCGCGACCTCACCCGCGGATTTCAACTGAGAAAAAATGAAAAAAACTGTTATTTACGCGGTCATTTGCGCCGTTTTGCTCTTGCTTGCAGTTCTTGCTGTTAAGAACGCTCTCACGGACGACGTTCCCGGCTCCCCCGGGGGCGAGGTCATTCCCGTTTCAGGCTCCGACGCCTCAAAGGATTATCCCTTTCAGGTGTATTTTGCCGACGTATGGCAGGGCGACGGGATCGTAATAAAAAACAAAAACGTTTTCATCGTTGTCGACGGCGGCGACAGCGACCATTCGTATGCCGTCACCGGTATCCTTGATTCTCTCGGGGCAAAGGATATTGAGCTGTACATAGCCACCCATCCCCATTCGGACCATATCGGCGCGGCGGGTGATATCTTTGAAAAATACAACGTCAAAAACGTTATGATGACGTCGTTCAGCGAGTTCAACACTCCCACAACTATAACCTACGAAAAGCTTCTGAGCGCTGTTGAAAACGAAAAATGCGGCGTTATACTCGCCACCGCCGGCGACAGCTTTACTTACGGCGATATGAAGCTCGACGTTTTCTCTCCCTCGGAGGAAACGGCGGAATACAACAACATGTCGATAGTTTTCAAGCTCACCTGCGGCAAAACGAGGTTCCTGTTTACGGGCGACGCGGAAAAGGCCGTCGATGAGCAGCTTCTTGCATCGGATTTCGACCTTGGCGCCGACGTTCTCAAGATCGCCCATCACGGAGGCAGCGATGCCACGTCGAAGCAGTTCCTTGAAGCCGTCTCACCGAAAACCGCGGTCATTTCCTGCGGAAAGAACAACGACTACGGACACCCCCACAGGGAAACCCTGAAACTTCTCGAATCTGAGGATATTGAAGTGCTCCGCACCGATGAAAGAGGCGATATCACGATATTCAGCGACGGAAAGAACATTTTTGTGAAGGAATAATATGAGATATTCTGTTGACAGTATAACGGACGGCAAGGCCGTTTTAGAGGATGAAAACGGGGGACGCACCGTTATTGAAACGTCTCTCCTCCCCGAAGGCGTCAGGGAGGGGAGCGTGCTTCAGAAAAGCGGAGAAGCCTTTATTCCTGACGCGGCCTTTGAAAAAAAACGCCGCAGAAAGCTTCACTCCGTTCTAAAGAGATTAAGCGGCCGCAAAACCCCTGAAAAACAATAAATTACCCACTGTGATATTTTTCAAGCCTTGAAAACGTCACAGTGGGTTTTATTCTTTCTCTGTTTATTTACTGTTTTTTCTTGCTATTTTCCTTATGTCGGCGTTGAACAGGAGATTTCCGGCCCTGCCGCCTTTTTCGGCGAAGCGGTTGTAGATCGCGCTGACAATAAGATAGCTCAGAAGCCCGGCAATGAAGCCTACTATGATGCCTCCGATTATATCGGACGGATAGTGCACCATAAGGTAGTTCCTTGTGGCTCCGAGGGCGATAACGAAGAGGAACACCGCCCAGCTCTTTTTCTTGTTGCAGAACAGGAAAACGGGCGTCATCGACGACATGGCGGCGGTGGTGTGTCCGCTGGGGAAGGAGAACTCGCTTTCAAGCTCGCAGCGCCACACCGCGCTGAACCAGTCGCGGTACTGCTGTAGGTAGTCGTAGGGGCGGGGCCTCGCAACGATGTTTTTAATGCAGATGTTGGTGAACAGCGCGCCGATGATAATACCGCCGAGCATACCCATTCCGACCTTTCTGGTCTTTTTGAACAGCATCAGGAAGAGCGCCAGAAGAATTAGGAAGATGCCGTCGTGCCCGAGCCGCGTGAAAAGCTGGACGAAAACGTCCATCGGCGTGCCGAGGGCTTCGTGCAGGTTGTGGTAGAAGGTGAGTATCGCCTCGTCGAAGGAGCCGAAGACCGAATTGAGCCACTGAGCGGCCGCGGTCATCTGATCGACGGAGACGAGTTCGCGGAAAACGATATCCATATGTTTCACTCCTGTAAAAAAAGTTATATCAAATTGTAGCATATTATTAAAGGATTTGCAATATCCCGGCGCGGAATTATTCGCGCTTCTGTGCGGCTTTTTTCGGGTCAGGCCTCAAGGCGTCCCTTTGCCCTGTAAACAAGGGCCTCGAATCTGCACGCGCGCTTATATATCTCGGCGAGGTAGGATTCCGGAGACATCAGGGCGTAGATATCGTTTTCATGCCTTCCGGGCTTTGAAGCTATTTTGAGCTCAAAGGTGAGCGTGCCTACGTAGTTTTCTCTCACAAGCCTCCGGGCATTATACTCCCAGTCGATTATGCCGTCGAACGGGAGAAGGTGCAGGTCGTCGCGCCACGTTGTTTTTCCGCCGGTATCTTTTATGCCGAGATTGTCGTTGATATGAGTGCAGACAAGCAGCTTCCCGTATTTTTTAAGCAGGTCCGCGCCTCGGTTATAGCACATTTCGTGGCCAGAGTCCCAGCAGAAGCCGACGTTTTCAAGGTCGCCGAAGTTTTTAAGCAGGGCGTCAAGGTATTCTTCGCCCTCGGTGTTTTCAAAGGCTATAGTAACTCCGTATTTACGGGCTTCGGTTATCAGCTCATAATACCTTTGCAGGCCTTTTTCCACGGGGATGGGAGGAACGTCAAAGCCGATGAAAGCGTGCGACACCATTATGGGAACATTGTTTTCGGCGCAGGCGTGAATACACTTTATTATTTCGTCCGCCGCCTTTTACGCTTCTACATCGACGTTTTCCCAAAGCGCCCTGCAGCCGCCGTAGGGAGCGTGTACGGAACGAACCGTTAAACCCGCTTTTAAGGCGGCGTTCGTCTGTTTTTTCAGCGTTTCTCTGTCGGTAAACGAAAAAAAGATCTCGTTGAAGCCGGCGTCCCTTATCATAAATATCTGTTTTTCATCGTCCTCGCAAAAGTCTGAGAGCAGTCCGAGGCACAGCTTTGTTTTGGGCATTGTTTTTTTCTCCTATATCGATTTGAGCTCCGGCGTTATGACGCCGTTATTTATTGTTATTATTCCGTATCTTCCGTTTTTCACGGCTCCGGGGTTGAAAAACAGCATGCCGTTTTCCTGTTCGCAGGCCGAGATATGCGTGTGGCCGTACAGGCACGCGTCCGCTTTTTCCTTGAGCCCCTCAAAATACAGAGCGTCGAGCCCGGTTTTTACATTGAAGCGGTGGCCGTGGCAGGCTAAAAGGTTTTTTCCGTTTGCCCTTATAACGTGCTTCTCTGCGAAGCCGTATGCCGCGGGGTCGCAGTTTCCCTTTGTGAGCCAGACGCTCTTGTTCGCGGTGTATTCGAGCAACCGCTGCACGTCGTCGGCTCCGTCGCCGAGATGTATGAGCATATCGCACTTTCTTTCGCGCCTTAATATAATTTCAAGAAAGGCTTCGTCGCCGTGCGAATCCGACACCACGAGTATCCTCATTCATAATCACCGCCGTTTTCAAATATATATGTACAAATATATATCACGGAGGATAAAAATGCAAGCCGAAGATATCAATAAACTGTTTTCTCTTTTGAAAAACAAGGAAAAAAACGGCGACGAAGCCGCGGCGGAGGTAAACGAAGCCTTAAACGGCCTTTCCGCCGACCAAAAAGAAAAGCTGGACGGTATACTCTCGTCTCCGGAAAAAATCAAGGAGCTGCTTTCTTCCGAAAAAGCGAAAGAAATTATAAAAAAGCTCGGCGGGGGCGACTGAAATGGATATCTCGTCTGTCCTCAGCTCCCTTTCGGAGGACGATATAGTTAAGCTTCGCAAAACTGCGGAGGAGTTTTTCGGCTCAACAGGCGACTCCGGGGCAAGGCCGGAGAAAAAAGAAACGTCGCTGAGCGTTCCGGGCATCACTCCTCAGATACTCGGGAGCGTCGCGAAGATATCTTCGGCGCTGTCGTCGAGCGATCCCAAAAGCGATCTGATGTACGCACTCAAGCCGTTTTTAAGCCCCGGGCGGCAGAAAAAAGCCGACGAGGCTGCAATGATGATAAAGCTCATGGGCGTGCTCGGAGCATTAAGGGAGGGAAAACAGTGACTGGCGGCGAGCTTAACTCGGTCATGAACATGCAGGAGGAGGCGAAACGCAGGGTCATGGATATGGCAAACAGGTCTCGCTTTGCAGCCGAGGATATGAACAGAAAGCTGTATTCTTCTCAGACGGATCAAAAAAACGGCGGCGTTTCCGA
>JAFSWN010000202.1 GCA_017450185.1 Clostridia bacterium
TCAATTGAGAAGGTTTTTAAAAATCAAAAAGATCTTCCCGCAATATGCGAGGAGCTCTTTCTTTTCGGCGGCGAGAGAGGCAACCTTCAGCTCTCGGTGAGATGCGCTGAAAAATCCAAGCTTAAAATATCGGTTGAAACAGGGCTGAAATACATTATTTACACCGTTAACGAAGTATATTCCGGAAAGCCGATATACCCCGACACAGTGAACTGCACGGTGATAAACGGTGGCAAACCGGGTTATTACCCCGACCTGCTCACCCCGTTTGACGGAGTATTCAGCGCCGAAAAAGGAGCCGTACACACGTTCTGGATAGAGATTTTTGCCGGAACGCGAAACGAAACGCTGAAGGTTTCGGTTTTTGACGGAGAACAGAAAATCGAGCTTAAAGCGAACGTTCACGTTAAGAACCGCGCTCTTAAGGAGCAACAGCTCATTTACACCGACTGGTTCCACACGGACTGCCTTGCTTCTTACTATAACGTGGAGGTTTTCGGCGACGAATACTGGCGCATAACAGAAAACTTCATGGAAAACGCCGGGGCGCACGGCGTTAACTGTCTGCTGACTCCGCTTTTCACTCCCCCGCTTGACACGGAAGTGGGGACGGAGCGTCCCACGGTGCAGCTCGTTAAAGTTACGAAAAAGGGATACACCTATTATTTTGACTTCACGCTGCTCAAAAAATGGATCGCGATGGCGCAAAAATACGGCATAAAATACTTTGAGCTCTCTCACCTGTTCACACAGTGGGGAGCGAAGGCCGCGCCTAAAATAATGGCGCATACGTCGAAGGGATACGAGCGTATTTTCGGCTGGGAAACGAAATCGACCTCGCAGGGCTACATGAGCTTTTTAAGGCAATTCGGAAAAGCGCTGACAGACTTTGCCGCTGAAAACGGGCTTACGGACCGCTTTTTGGTGCATTGCTCCGACGAGCCGGGAAAGGACTGCCTTGGGACCTACAGGAAATGCGCCTCGGCGATAAAGGAGTACTTCGGCGCGTTTCGACACCTTGACGCGCTTTCGGACTATGAGTTTTTCGGCGAGGGGCTTGTGGACGTACCGGTGCCGGAGGAGGGCTCGGTTTATAAGTTTTACGGCAAGGCGGACAGGCTTTGGGCCTACTACTGCTGCGGGCAGTTCAACAACGAGCTTCCGAACCGCTTTTTCTGCATGCCCTCGGTAAAGACAAGGATACTCGGCGCGCTGCTCTATAAATATGACTGCGAGGGCTTTCTGCACTGGGGCTTCAATTTTTACTATACTCAGCTTTCAAGGCGGCTTGTCGACCCGTTTACCGAGACCGACGCCGGAAACGCCTTCCCGTCGGGCGACGCTTTTACGGTTTATCCCGGAGAGGGCGGCGTCCCGCTTCCTTCGCTCAGGGAAAAGGTGTTTTACGACGGCCTTCAGGATATGAGGGCGCTGAAAACCGCCGAAGAGCTCACTTCAAGGGAAAGGGTGCTTGAAATCATAAATGAAACCCTGGGAGACATTGATTTTCACACGTATCCCATGGACGGGAACGCCCTGCTCGAGCTGAGGAAAAAGCTTTTTTACCTGTAAAAAACTAAAATCCGAACATAAGTCGCTTTGCGGCAAAAAAGCCGAAAGCTTTGCGAAAAAGAAAAAACCGAGGACGAACCTCGGTTTATTTCTTTTGATCTTTCAATCAAACGATCTTAGACAGCGCGTGTAACCTTGCCTGAGCGCAGGCAGCGTGTGCAGGCATAAACTCTGCAGGGAGTGCCGTTTACCACAGCTTTGACTCTCTTGACGTTGGGCTTCCATGTTCTGTTTGATCTTCTGTGTGAGTGCGATACTTTGATACCGAACTGAACGCTCTTACCGCAATAATCACATTTTGCCATTTATAGCACACCTCCTTTTATGTTGAGGGTAAACCCTTTTTGAATCAGCAAAGGGTATAATAACAGAAATGAATGAGAAATGCAAGTGTTTTTTAAAAATTTTTACGATAAAAAATGAATAAAGAGACCGCTCAGCAGTTTAGGCTCGAACCATGTGGATTTCGGGGGCATCGTAAGGCCGTTGTCGGCTATATCCATCAGCTCGTCCATTGAGGTTGGGTACATCGAAAAAGCCAGGGCCATATCGTCCGAGCAGCGTTTTTCGAGCTCCTTAAGGCCCCTTATGCCTCCCACGAAATCAATGCGCTTATCCGTCCTCGGGTCGCCTATGCCGAAAACAGGCTCGTTTACGAGCTTTTGCAGTATGCTCACGTCAAGGCGCGCCACGGGGTCGCTCTCATCAGCGACACCGTCCTTAAGGACAAGCTTATACCATTTTTCTTTATAATACATACCGAACTCATGGCGTTTTTCGGGAGAAACGGGGGCGTCTTTTTCGGTCACGGTGAAATATTTTTCTATTTTTGCGAACATCTCTTCATCGGAAAGAGAATTCGTGTCTTTTATAAGGCGATTGTAGTCGAGGATCTTGAGCTCGTCGGCGCAGAAGAACACCGCGAGAAAGTAATTAAACTCCTCGCCGCCGCTGTAGCCGGGATTCTGCTCCCTTCTTTTGAGAGCCACCTTAACGGCGGACGCGGCGCGGTGATGGCCGTCGGCTATATAAAGGCTTTCGATGCCTTCAAAGGCTCGCGATATTTTTTCGTTGTCCTTTGCGTCGACCGTCCAAACGGTGTTTCTGACGTCGCCCTCGGAAATGAAGTCATACTCGGGCTCGTTATTTATATAATCCGAGATAATATCCGAGAGCGCTTCGCTTTTTCTGTAGGCGAGAAAGATGGGGCCGGTGTTTGCGTTGCACGCGTCTACGTGGCGGATGCGGTCCTCCTCCTTATCGGCCCTTGTGAGCTCGTGGCGCTTGATAACGCCGCTTAGATAATCGTCTACGCTCGCCGCGCCCACGATCCCGTGCTGGACCCTGCAGCCCATGATCTGGCGGTAGATATAGTAGCGGGGCTCACTCTCTTTAAGAAAAATGCCGTTTGTGAAATATGAATCAAGGTTTTCGGCGGCCTTCTCGTAGACCTTTTCGCCGTAGGGATCCGTGCCCTCCGGGAAATCTATTTCAGCCCTGTCGACGCGCAGGAAGGTGAGGTCGTTTTTCTTCGCGCGTTCGGCAGCCTCTTTTGTGTTCATAACGTCATACGGGAGAGCGGCCACCCTTCCCGCGAATTCTTTTTTCGGCCTGCCGGCTTTGAACGGTTTTACGGTTGACATTTTATTTCTCCTTTACTGTAGCTTTGCGTCGTAAAAATACAATCTGCAGCCTCCGAGGTATCTGACGCCCGAAACGGTGCCGAGCGTTACGATACATGAATTTTCGTTCCACATCGGAAGAACGCACGCGCCGGACAGAAGCTGCTTTTCCACGCTCGAAAGACGCGAGCCTTCGGCGTCATCCGAAGAAAACCTCAAAGCGGCGACCGCCCTATCGTATTCGGAATCCTCAAGAAACGAGATGCTGTTTTTATCGGTGGCGGAAAAGCGTGAGAAAAAGGTGAACGGAGCGAAAAAACGCGCGCTCACCGGATATATTGCCATGTCGAATTCTCCGCTTTTTACTCTGCTTTCAAGCTCTTCCGAAGAGACGTTTTCGATCCCGACGTTCACGTAAATTCCGAAATCCTTTTGCCAGCTCTGCAAAAGCTCCCTTACGGCAGAGTCAAAGCGTTCCTCGCACAAAAGCGTGAAGCTCAGATCCGTCTTTTCGAGCTCCCTGAGCCCCTTTTCCATATATTTCGAGGCGTTTTTAACGCTGAAACCAACGCCCTCCTGCGGGGAAGCCCCGTTTGAAAAGGGGAAAACGCGGTCTGTTTTCTCTTTGTTAAACCCGGCGCACATATCGGAGAGGTCGGTTGCCGAAAGGAAGGCCAGACGGACGTTCTCGTTGGATATCTCCCTTTTTCCGAGATTGAAAATAAGCGCTCTGAGAATATCCGGGACTCCGTTGACAACGGTTTTTTTAACGCTGAGCGAACCGGCGTCGGCCTCGCTCATAAGAGCGCCGGACAGGGTCTTTTCATTGAGGCCCTCGGATACTTTCGCGGCGTCGTAACCGCTGTATAGCCACACTACGTCCGCTTTGGCGGTGTGCTCACCGGAATAATCGGGATTTTTCGCCATGCGGAAGGAATTATCGTCGAACCTCGTGAGATAGAACGGGCCGTTTGACATGATGTATTTGATAAGCAGGCCGTAGCGACCGCCCGTGGCCTCAAAAAACTCTTCGTTGCAGGGCATGCACACAGGCTCAGACAGCACCTCAAGAAAGCCGCTTTCCGGCTCGTTCAGGGTTATCACAAGCGTGCGCTCCCCGGTGGCCTTCACTCCGAGCGTGCTTATATCAGCTTCGCCGGAGGCTATTTGACTGAAGCCCGTTATATTCGATAAAAGGGAGGCGTCTTCGGCGCCGGTGGCGGGATCGCAGGCGCGCCTCAGCGCGAACTCAAAATCGGCGGCGGTCACCTCGGGGGCAAAATCCTCGGGCAGCTTTTCGCCGAGGCCTTCCTTTGCCGTGCCGGTGAGCCGCCATTTCGCGCTCCTGAGATAAAACGTGTAGGTTTTACCGTCGGGGCTTATCTCCCAGCGCTCGGCGGCTCCGGGGATAACCTCACCGTTTTCGTCAACGTAAACAAGGCCCTCAAAGCAGTTTCTGACGACGATACCGACGGCTCCGTCCTCGGCTATCTGAGGGTCGAAGCTCGAGGCGGCGCCGCTCACGGCGAAATACAGAGCGGTTATTTCGCTTTTTTTGCACGATGAAAAAACGCACGCCGCCATAAGCGCGCATAAAAAAACGGAAATTATCCTTTTCATCGAAGCAGCCGCCGGTACGGGGTACCGTTCCTTTCATAAATTTGATATATATTTTAACATAATAATCCTTGGATTTCCATATGTTCTGAAAAAATTTTTCGGACGCAAAGCGCAGCGAAACGGTCCCTCGGCGGCAAAGCTCCGGTTTTTCGAAAAAACGCCGCGCCAAAGTCCCATGAAAGGGCTTTACGAAGGGCCGTTTATCTGTTATAATCGACAAAAACGGGAACGGAGAATACTATGATCACCGACTATATACTCATTGCCCTTTGCGGCGTTATCTTTTTGATGCTGATCGCGGTCGTTATAAGGCTGTTCGCCGCGAAAAACGACGGCAGCGAGCAGCGCTTCGCGGACGTAAACAGGTCCATCGCGGAAACCCGCAACGACCTGAAAAACATGAAGGACGACCTGTCGGCGGAGAACGAGAGGGTCAAGGCAAGCGTTGCCGGAGCGCTCAACAACCTCGGGGACAAGACCGACGCTTTCACGAAGCAGAGCTTTGAAACTCAGCTCAAGGTGACGCAGGAGCTCTCTTCGATGCGTGAAAAAATAAACGCTTCGGGCAGGGAAAACGCCGAAGCGGTGACTGCCGCCATTGAAAAGCTGCAGCTCTCAAACGAAAAAAAACTCAACGAAATGCGCGCCGTGGTGGACGAAAAGCTCACCGGGACGCTCAACGAAAGGCTCGACTCCTCTTTTCAGGCGGTTTCGGAGCAGCTCTCGAAGGTTTACCGCTCGCTCGGCGAGATGCAGGAGATGTCGGGCGGGATAAACGCGCTCAACCGCGTGCTTGCGGGCGTCAAAACAAGGGGCAACTGGGCGGAAACGCAGCTTGAAGGGCTTTTGGACCAGATAATACCCGGAATGTACGTTAAAAACTACAGGCCCGATAACGGCGGCGAGGTCGTAGAATTCGCCGTTAAGATACCAGCCGCAGACGGCGGGGAGCCCGTTTATATGCCGATAGACTCAAAATTCCCGATGGAGGATTATTTAAGGCTGTGCGACGCTTCGGACGAAGGGGACCAGGCTGGCTTGGCCGCCGCGAGAAAAGCGCTTGAGGCGAGAGTGGTTTCACAGGCGAAGGAGGTAAAAAAATATATTGCGCCTCCCGCAACAACGCCCTTCGCTGTGCTCTATCTCGCCACCGATTCGCTCTACGCCGAAATAGTTTCGTCAAAATCGAACCTTGCGGACAGGCTCCACACAGACTTTAACATACTGCTCACCGGCCCCTCAACTATAACGGCGCTGCTCTCTTCGCTCGCGATGGGCTTCAGGACGGTGGCGCTCAACGAAAAGGCGAACGAGGTGATGAAGCTGCTCGGCGCTGCGAAGGCGCAGTATGAAAAATTCGGCGACGCGCTCGAAAGCGTGAGAAAAAATATCGAGGCCGCGGGAAAGAACCTCGACAAGGCCCGGCAGCGAAACGATATTATAAGAAAAAGCCTTAAAAACGTTGAAACGCCCGAAACCGCTATACCGGAATTCTTCCCGGACGAGGGAACGGATATACTGTAGAACAAAACACAGCGCCTTCGCTAAAATGCGGAGGCGCTCTTCTTTTATCGGGCTTACTTTTATAAAATCATTTTGACAGGAGGGCTATGATATCGCCCACTGTTTTTACTCTTGGCAGCTCGCTGTTCGGAAGGGAGACCTTATACTCGTTTTCGAGCGCCATAGCTATATTCATAAGGTCGAAGGAGGTTGCGCCGATATCGGTACGGAGATTGGAGGCCTCGGTGATGAGAGCAGGGTCGATATCCACGTATTCGCAGATTATGTCGGTGATCCTTTCAAGCATTATAAACTATCCTTTCGTTAATTATTTTCGTTAATCATATTTCTTTTATTATTTCGCCTACGGTCTTATTCGGGTCTTCTATACCGCGCAATATGGCGTTTACAGCCGTTTTATGAAACCTTTCGACCTCTTCGTCGGTGGAAAGCCAAAGCCTGTGGATATAAGAGAAAACATAGTTTCCGGTGGAGGGATCTTTCAGCGTCACGGTATAGAGGGGCATGACGTAATGGCCGAAATTGAAGCCGAAGAACTCATAGCGTCTTTTTCCCAGCGAATCCGGTGAGAGAGGCAAATAGGAGAACATCATGCAGTTCATAGACTGGATAAGCGACAGCCGGTAACGCTTCTGTTCATTTGACCTGACCGTTGTGAACGGAACGTCGGAATACCTGAACAAAAACGCCTGTGTTTCGGACAATTGTCTCAGCGCCTCGGAAAAGGTCATTTCATCCGGCAGTTTTTCCCTCCAGGGCATAGGCGACGCCAACGTTCCGCCGCAGCGTTTCTCTTTGACAGTCCTCCTTCTCGGGCAAAGGACCCAGAAAAGGGTGTCGTTCTCAATATGGTTGAGCCTTGAAAAGCTAAGTCTGAAGCCGAGCTGTATAAGCCATTCGGCGCTCAAATGGTTTTCTTCAACAAAGGACGTCATCGCGCGGCTCTCTTCGTCACCCACCCTGAGCTTAAGCATGTGCGTTTCATCTTTTATCGGAAGATAAATATGCGGCAGCGTCAACCCGGGCTTGTGAAGGAGCTTTCTCTGCCTGTCCAAAAAGCCGTCGCCGTTGACCATACCGAAGTGAGGCGTACCCTTCTCAGCCACATAGCTGTCGAGGATGCGGCCCTCCTCGGCGATACGTTTCTCAAGCTCCGGATCGTTTTGTTCCCTTTTTATTATTTCCTCATATCCCGAAAGGGGCCTCGGCAGCGGAGCGCTTGTTTTAAGAGAATCGTAGACATTCATAAGGTCCTTGAAGAAAATGAACGTCGCCGCCGCGTCCATTATCATATGCGACACGTTTAAGTATATTCCGCACGAGCCGCCGCCGATACGGAAGAAAAAGATACGGAAAGTCTCTCCCGAAAAAACATTGAGTTTTTTTGAGGCGTCCGCGTCAAAAAAGGCTGTCATTTCTTCTTTTGATGAAAAATCTTTTATCGGTATTTTTTCAAGCTCAAAACGATCGAGGAAATACTCCCTAAGTCCCCCGACGCCCCTTTTGAGCCTTATGCGAAGACAGTCGTTGCGTTCGATCTCGACGTTCACAGCCCTTGCGAGGATCGGGAAATCGAGCTCCTCGCAAAAAGCCACGGCGCATGGTATCTGCGTAGACTGCATATGAAGAGTGTATTTCCACATGAAGCGCACCATCTCCTGTGAATGTATAAGACGGTACATTGTGTATTCATTCGTTTTCATATATTTTACTCCGTTTGCAGCCTCAAATAACTCAGCCTCTGCGTTTTATGTTTCCCTTTGCCGTTTTTTCCAAAGGCTTGTCGCGCACGATAAGCTTTGCTACGGTATGGGATGGCGGAGAAGACATGTTTACTTCGTCGGTTATCCTTTCAAGCTCCGCTCTGACGTCGGATATTCCATGAGCGTCGGCGTATTCATAGTTGGGATAAATCTCCGCAACGATGACGTCGTTCTCGGCAAAGACAAGCGGCTCCGCAACGAGCGGGTATTTTCTGAAACGCTCCTCGATCCCTTCGGGCGAGACGTTTTCGCCGTTTGAAAGGATGATAAGATTCTTGATCCTTCCGGTAACGTAGAGCTGTCTATCCTCGGTCATATATCCCATATCTCCGGTTTTGAGCCAGCCGTCGTCGGTGAACATGGCGGCGGTCTCTTCGGGACGTTTATAGTAGCCTATCATGCGGCAGGGGGTATTCACCTGTATCTCGCCGTCTTTGATCCTGACGTCGCAGATATCCATTACTCTGCCCACACAGTCCGCTGCGGTATCTAAATCGGGGACGGTTATTTTACATCCCGCTTCGCTCATTCCATAGCCCTGGCGCAGAAAGATACCGATTTTGTCAAAGGCCTCGCAAAGCGAGGGAGGCAGATATGCCCCTCCGGAGAGCATCATGTCAAGCCTGCCGCCGGTGACAAGCTTTGACGCCTCCGTAAACGAAAGCTCCGGATGCTGAGCGGCTACAGCCTTTATTCTTCCGAGCATCGCCTGCGCTATCATAGGCACTATGCGAACCGTGTTCGGTCTGAATATCAAAAGATTTGCGAAAAAATCACGCATATCGCCGTTGAGGCAGAGCACATTTCCTCTCATAA
>JAFSWN010000203.1 GCA_017450185.1 Clostridia bacterium
CCGTTTCATGGGCTTCCGCCGGTGAAATGGGCTTCAGAGGATCGAGAAAGTCAACTCCCTTCGCCGCTCAGACCGCTGCCGAAACAGCCGCCAAGCTTGCGATGGAGCACGGAATGAAGACCGTTGAGGTTTACGTCAAAGGCCCCGGACAGGGAAGAGAAGCCGCTCTCAGAGCGCTCCAGACCGCCGGACTTGAGGTTACCCTTATTAAGGACGTAACTCCCATTCCTCACAACGGCTGCCGTCCTCCCAAGAGAAGACGCGTTTGATTACAACAAGGAGGAAATTTATATATGGCTAAAAATGCACAGCCTATCGCAAAACGCTGCAAGGCGCTCAATGTTTCTCCCGCCGCCATGGGTTACGCCAAAAAGACCACCAACCGCAACCCCAAGGGCCAGATGAGAAGAAAGCAGTCGGAGTACGCTCTCCAGCTCAATGAGAAGCAGAAGGTCAAATTCGTTTACGGTATGCTTGAAAAGCAGTTCAGATCCTATTATGAGAGAGCCACCAAGATGCCCGGTAAGGCCGGTGACAACCTGCTCATCCTTTGCGAGAGACGTCTTGACAACGTGGTTTATCATCTCGGCTTCGCGCAGACCCGCCGTCAGGCCCGTCAGCTCGTTTCCCACGGCCATTTCGACGTGGACGGCCGCAAGGTGAACATCCCCTCATATCAGGTCAAGCCCGGACAGGTCGTCAGCGTTCGTCAGAAGAGCCGTTCTTCCGTCCTCTTCACAAAGCTTACCGGCGAAGACGCTCCTTTCGTGACCGTTCCCGAATGGCTTTCGCTTGAAAGAGATCAGCTCAAGGGCACAGTAGTCAGAATGCCTGAGCGCGCGGACGTGGACTTCCCCGTGGAAGAGCACCTTATCGTCGAGCTCTATTCGAAATAATCTGAGCCTGAAAAGGCCTTTGCGCCTAACAAAAATATTAAGGAGGGTTTTTTGAATGATAGGTATAGAGAAGCCCAGCATCACTACCGCCGATATGAGCGCCGACGGTTCCTACGGCAAATTCGTTTTGGAACCCCTTGAAAGAGGCTACGGCACCACCATCGGCAATAGTCTGCGCCGCGTTCTTTTGTCCTCTCTGAAGGGTTACGCCATCACTTCTGTTAAGATCGACGGCGTACTTCATGAGTTTTCAACGATTGAAGGTGTGAAAGAGGATGTTACGGAAATCGTCCTTAACTTAAAGAGCGTTATTCTTAAAATACACGGCGGCGGCCCCAAGAACATGCTGATAAACGTCAGCAACGCCACCGAGATAACCGCAGCCGATATTCAGACCGACTCTGAGGTTGAGATACTGAACCCCGAATGTCATATTGCCACCGTATCGCCCGACGCCCACGTCGTTATGGAGCTCACGGCAGATATAGGCAGAGGCTATGTTTCCGCGGAGCGCAACAAGATGCAGCTCAATCCGCCTATAGGCGTTATCGCTATCGACTCCATCTACACTCCCGTAAACAAAGTCAACTACACTATCGAAAATACCCGCGTAGGCGATATAACCGACTACGACAAGCTCACGCTTGAGGTATGGACAAACGGAACCATGTCCGCAAAGGACGCAGTTTCGTACGCAGCCAAGATCCTCAACGAACACCTCAATCTCTTCGTTGATCTTTCCGACGAAACGAACGGCGTTGAGATAATGGTGGTCAAGGACAACGATTCCAATAAGCAAACGCTTGAGATGACCGTTGAGGAGCTTGACCTTTCCGTTCGTTCCTTCAACTGTCTGAAGAGAGCGAATATACACAAGGTTGGCGATCTGATAGAAAAATCCGAGGACGAAATGATGAAGGTCAGAAACCTCGGCAAGAAGTCGCTTGATGAAGTTATTCAGAAGCTGGCTCAGTTTGGTCTTTCTCTTCGCCAGGAGGATGAATAATTCTCCCGCTATTTAACCTTTTTAGGTATTAAGGAGTGATTTTATAATGCCCGGAACCAGAAAGCTCGGCAGAACAACCGATCATCGTAAAGCTATGATGAGAGCAATGGTAACTTTCCTTTTGGAAAACGGCAAAATTGAAACCACCGTCACCAGAGCAAAAGAAGTCCGCGCCATGACCGAGAAGATGATAACCCTCGCCAAAGAGGATAATCTTCACAACAGAAGGCAGGCCCTCGCTTACATCACCAAAGAGGACGTTGTGAGCAAGCTCTTCAGTGAAACGGCTCCCAAATATAAGGACGTCAACGGTGGCTATTGCCGCATAATCAAGACAGGTCCCCGCAGAGGCGACGCTGCCGAAATGTGCATCATCGAGCTCGTTTGAACGGCCGAATAAAATAAAAATCCCCCCGGTCCCCCCGGGGGTGTTTTTTTTGCAGGTTTTCTCCGTAAGGTCGGGCTCACGATCCTTGTAGCACGGATGACCACATCCGTTCGCGTGCGTCGACGCGGGTATGCGGCGCCGTGGCGGCGTATATCCCGGCGGCGTGCGCCTGAAAAGGTATGATATATAAAAGGTTTTTCGGCAGCTGTTTGGTAAATTATAAATCGGTAGCGCCGCGCCTTTGGTTCATATCCGGTGTTTGTCTCACGATCCGGTAGCGCCGCGCCCCCGCGCGGTACAGAAAATTATTTTTTATGATTGAAGTCGATTCTATTATCATTCTCCGGTCATTAACATATCAGCACAGGTCTTTTTTTACCGCGCTTCGGGCGCGGCGATACGGGGCGAGATGTCTGCCCACATCCGTTTTCGTCAAACGGTCATATCTCCACATGCGGCTGTTTCCAAAAATAACTCTTGTAATCAACCGAATAATATCCCGAGTTTGACATTTTTTACGCGAACGAGAGCCCGAAACCCATTGGAACACAAGGGGATTCGGGCTCTTGGAAAAGAGTTTGGAGCTTGGAGAGCAGAGTTGAGAGTTAAGAGTTTAGATTAATTGTTGATATAGGATTGCGGATCGAACGGTAAAGTTACGAAATCTTCGATTCTATGCTTGAGTATGCGTACAAAAACGAAATGATAACCGGGTTCAGATCCCTATACTGTCCCAGTTTATACGGTCATCCGCAATAAAACCGCTGTTTTCGGCGGCTTTTATTCTTTCCGCTTCTTCCGGCGTGACTTTTGTAAAATCAGGGTCCCACGCCAAAATTAGTTTTTTCACAAATTCATAAGCAAATTCCTGATCGCTTTCGGGAAGCATGTCGATCAGTTTCGCCGCGTCCATCGCAATTTCAGATATCTGCAACGCGCTCACCTCAATTTAATTATATCAAAAAAAATGAATAATAGCAATAAAAAAGCGAAATAAGTTATCATCACTTTTCATAATCTTTGTTTACCGAAAAAGCTCTTGTAATAAACCGAATAATATGTTATTCTTTTGTCGCGACGTAAATTGAATATCTGCGATTCTCAGGGGAAACACTTTCGGTAAAAGTGCTTTCTCTGTTGGTAATATTCCCTGAGGGTTATTATTCAATTTGCGTCGCAGCAACGAGATTGCATTTTTCGTGCGTCTCGCTTGCGGGGCGCATTTTTTATTTGATAGGAAACTGCTCGTTTCCTATCAAACAAAAAGATTATAACGCCCGCCGATTTCGCCCTGACGGGCGACGGCGATGGCGTAATCGAAAGCGGCATCCTGCGTCGCAGACGCTGCGCCGCAGGCGCTTTC
>JAFSWN010000204.1 GCA_017450185.1 Clostridia bacterium
CACTGCGTTCGCGGGATGGGGGATGGCGTTCGCTGTCGCGAACGGGCTATTGCTCACTGCGTTCGCGGGCTTGGGGATAACGTTCGCTGTCGCGAACGGGATATTGCTCACTGCGTTCGCGGGATTTAGAACGTATTCCTGTTATTTCAAAATTACAATAAATATCAATCAAACGGACGTTTGCCGGGAGTTTTCCCTGCAAACGTCCGTTTTTATCGTTCCGGTTCCGTCTTGGATCCATCTTGGATCCATCTTGGTTCCATGTTGGTTCCATTATGTTTCCGTTATGGTTCCATTGTGTCTCCGTTTTGGTTCCACAGTTTAGTTTAGTTTAGTTAAGTTAAGTTAAGTATAGTATAGTTTAGTTCAGTTCAGTTTAGTTTGGTTTGGTTTGGTTCAAGTCATAATTGTATCGTTCTGTTTTTTTACTTTTTTTCAAAAAACCTCTTTTTTGGGGAGAAACGCGTATGTTGAAAATGCTATAATACCACTAAAGCAAGGCGGATGTTAAAATCATTGCCGAAATAAACAAATAAAAGAACAAACAAAAAATAATAGATAATAGAATAATTGATTTTGTAATCATTCTTAAAAAAGAAAACGCGCCGGAATAACCGACGCAAAAATGAGTTTTCTTTAATAAACCAATAATGAATGAAAAACCTGATGCTTGAAGTTCCGTAATTTTCGCTTTGCGTTTTTTTTGATATGTCGGTAGCGCCGCGGTCTCGCCTGCCGGATCTTTCACAGAACATTTATATAATCAAAACGCGAAGCCGTTTCCTTCTTTCATCTTTCATCTTTTTTCTTTCATCTTTTCATTTTATTAATTCCCTCAAGCCTGTTCAGGGCGTCGTAAAGCGTTTCGTCCTTTTTGGAGAAATGCAGTCTCGCAAGGTGGTTCACGTCCTCTTTGAAGAAGGACGATCCGGGTACCACTGCCACGCCCACTTCTTTAACAAGCTTTTCGCAGAATTCAACGTCGTCCATGCCGCCGGCATAGTCAGAGATGTCTATCATCATAAAGTACGATCCCTGAGGCTCAGAGAACCTGATGCCGATATCGGTGAGGCCTTTTACCATGATGTCCTTTTTGCGGGTGTATTCGGCGGCGAAATCCTCGTAGTAGCTCATCGGGAGCTTAAGCGCGGGGATAACGGCCTCCTGAAGGGGAGAGGGGGCGCACACCGTTAAAAAGTCGTGGATCTTTTTGCACTCGTCCACAAGACGCTCGCACGAGGCGATATAGCCGAGACGCCAGCCGGTTATCGAATAGGTCTTTGAAAGCGAGGAGCAGCAGACCGTTCTTTCCCACATTCCGGGAAGGGAAGCAATATAGACGTGCTTGTGCGGTGCGAAGATGATGTGCTCGTAGGGCTCGTCGGTTATAACGTAAACGTCATACTTTATCGCGAGGTCGGCGATGAACTGCAGTTCTTCCAGTGTAAAAACTCTGCCCGAGGGGTTCGAGGGGTTGCACAGAAGCAGGCACTTTGTTTTGGGGTCGCTCATGGCCTTTTCAAGCACAGCGCCGTCAAAGGTGAACTCCGGCGGATTTAGCGGAACAAAAACAGGCTCAATGGAATTAAAAATGCTCTGAGCGGCGTAGTTTTCAAAATAAGGGGAGAATATAACTATCTTATCCCCGGGGTTTGTGAGGGTCATCATGGCGGCCATCATGGCCTCCGTGCTGCCCACGGTGGTAACAAGGTTTTTGTTCGGGTCGATATCCACACCCATAAAGCGGGTTAGCTTCTGAGAAAGAGCCTCTCTGTAGTTATAGGCTCCCCACGTGGGGCTGTACTGGTGAGGGCCCTGCTTTGAAATCTCGGCGAGCCTGTCCATGATACACTCCGGAGGATTAAAGTCCGGAAAGCCCTGGGAAAGATTGACCGCGCCGCAGTCAAGCGCTATCCTTGTCATTCTGCGAATCACCGAATCGGTGAGTAATCCCATTTTTCTGTTGAGCTCTTTCATCTGTTTTCTCCTTATTATTTGATCTCGTTCTGCATTGCCACAAGATGCTCGCTGCTGTATATTTTGCGAAGCAGAGGCTTTTCGATTTTTCCGGTCGGGTTCCTCGGAACGTCGGCAAAAATATACTTGCGGGGACGTTTATATCTCGGAAGCTCCATTGCGAAGTCGGTCGCTTCTTCTTCGGTGAGCGTCATGCCTTCCTTGACCTCTATAACGGCGGCTGTGATCTCTCCGAGGCGCTTGTCTGGAAGGCCTATTACGGCAACGTCCTTTATTTTGTCGTTCTTCCTTAAGAAGTCCTCTATCTGTACGGGGTAGATGTTTTCGCCGCCGGATATGATAACGTCCTTTTTGCGGTCCACAAGGAAAATGAAGCCGTCGGGATCCTCCATTGCCATATCGCCTGTGAAGAGCCAGCCGTCCTTGAGGACTTCGTTTGTCGCTTCTTCGTCTTTATAGTAGCACTTCATAACGCCGGGGCCTTTAACGGCAAGCTCGCCGACCTGCCCGCGCCGGACGGGGTTTTTATCGGGATCGACTATCTTTACTTCCCATCCGTAGCCCGCTTTGCCTATCGCGCCGACCTTGTGGATGTTTTCCACTCCAAGGTGCACGCAGCCGGGGCCGATGCTCTCGGACAGGCCGTAGTTGGTGTCGTACTGGTGCTTCGGGAAAACCTTTTTCCAGCGCTCAATGAGCGACGGGGGCACGGGCTGCGCTCCTATGTGCATGAGCCTCCAGGCGGAAAGGTCGTAGTCGTTGAGGTTGATTTTGCCGCTGTCAACAGCGTCGAGTATATCCTGCGCCCACGGAACGAGCAGCCAGACGATGGAGCATTTCTCCTCGCTCGCCACCTTTATGATCCATTCGGGCTTGACGCCCTTAAGGATGACGGCCTTGCCGCCCACCAAAAACGAACCGAACCAGTGCATTTTCGCGCCGGTGTGGTAGAGAGGAGGAATGCACAAAAACACGTCGTCCTTTGTCTGTGAGTGGTGGTTCTGCTCCACCATGCACGCGTGCATCAGAGCGCGGTGAGCGTGAAGGATCACCTTGGGGAAGCCCGTTGTGCCGGATGAATAGTATATGGCTCCGTCGTCGTCGTCGGATATCTTTATGTCGGGAGCCTTTGACGAGCAGTAGGTTATGAGCCGGTCGAGGCTGTCTGCAAACGAGGGACAGTCCTCTCCGCAGTACATCCACGTCTGCACCTCGGGAGTGCGGTCGAAGATCTCTTCAACACGTCCGGTGAACTCCGGCCCGAAAACAAGCACCTTGGCGTCGGCCTTTTTAAGGCAGTATTTTATTTCATCCGCGGTGTAGCGGAAATTGAGCGGAACTGCCACGGCTCCCGTTTTGAGAGCGCCGAAATAGACCGGCAGCCATTCAAGGCAGTTCATCATGAGGATGGCCACCTTGTCGCCCTTTTTGATGCCGCGCGTGAGAAGGAGGTTCGCGAAGCGGTTGCTCATTTTGTTGAACTCGCCCCAGGTTATCTCGCGCTTATATACGTTTGATTTGCCGGTTTCAATAAGCGAGTATTCGCGCCAGGTCATTTTGCGGTTGTCCTCGAACTGAGGGTTTATCTCCGCCAAAGCGACGTCGTTTGGGTAAAAATCAGCGTTTTTCTGAAGTATTTCGGTAATAGGCATACGTATGTTTATCCTTTCGCAATTCTGACTGCCTCGGAGCATTTCGCTGCAACTTCTTCGGGCGTGCCCTTCATCATCCAGCTTCCGCCTACGGCGAATATTTTGTCGCACGCGAGGTATTCCTTTAGGTTTTTGTCTGATATCCCGCCTGTGGGCAGGAAGCTCGCGGACGGAAACGCTGCGCTAAGCGCTTTTATGGCTTCAAGGCCGCCGTAATTCGACGCGGGGAAGAATTTTATTACGTCGCAGCCGTAAGAGAGAGCCTTCATTATCTCGGTGGGCGTGACGCATCCGCCGAAATACGGAATATTTTCATCGGCGCAGATCTTTGCGGCCTCCTCCGAAAATCCCGGGGAAACAATGAATTTCGCTCCGAGGCGAAGCGCCTCTCTGCACTGCGCTTCGTTTATGACCGTTCCCGCGCCGACAAGCATGTCGGGGAACTCGTTTACGGCGATCTTAATAGCGTCCGCGGCGCACGCCGTGCGGTAGGTTATCTCCGCAATAGGCAGCTTTCCGTCGCACATCGCTCTGAGCTTCGGCCTTACCTCGTCCACACTGTTGAACACAACAACGGGAACGACCTTGTAGTTTGATATGAACTGTTTAACGTCCATTTTTTCTTGCCCTTTGATAAAATGAAAAATAATGATTAACGATTATAGTTTAGAGTAAAGAGTTCAGAGTTCAGAGGTTGCTTTTATAATCAAAAATTGCGCAGCAATTTTTCCATCTTTCATCTTTCATCTTTCATCTTTGATCTTTAATTTATACTCCCGAATACGCGTTGAAGCCGCCGTCAACGGGAATTACGATACCGGTGATAAATCCGCTGGCGTTATCGTCCGCAAGGAACAAAAGAGCGCCGATAAGCTCTTTTACCTCACCGAACCTGCCCATGGGGGTGCCGGCGAGAATTTTGTTCGTGCGGGGAGTGGGGGAGCCGTCGGGATTGAAAAGAAGTCCTCTGTTCTGGTTGCCCACGAAAAAGCCGGGAGCAATCGCGTTGCAGCGGATGCCGCAGGGCGCGAAATGAACGGCGAGCCATTCGGTAAAGTTTGAAATTCCGGCTTTTGCCGCCGAATAGGCGGGGATCTTGGTGAGCGGATGATACGCGTTCATCGACGAAAGGTTAATTATATTGCCGCCCGTTTCAAGCATATCCTTCGCGAACACCTGAGTGGTTAGAAATGCGGAGGTAATGTTGAGGTCGAAAACAAACCTGAGCCCCGCTTCGTCTATTTTGAAGAAGGTCTTTATATCGTCGGAAATATCCTTCGTCATATATTCGTTGTCGGTGGTGGCCTTCGGGTTGTTTCCGCCCGCGCCGTTTACAAGGAAATTCACCTTGCCGAATTTTTCATTGACAAGCTTTTTGGCGTTTTCAAGGCTTTCGGTGGAAAGGGCGTTGGTTTCAATCGCGTAGGCGTTTTCGCCTATTTCGTCGGCTACCTTTTTCGCCGCGGCGTAGTTTATGTCGAGCAGCGCGACCTTTGCACCGCTCTCGGCGAGAGCCTTGGCGAATTCGCTTATGAGCACGCCGCCCGCGCCGGTAAGAACAACGACCTTGTTTGACAGATCTACTTTGAATGGTACCATGTGAGATTCTC
>JAFSWN010000205.1 GCA_017450185.1 Clostridia bacterium
CAATCCCCAATCCACAATATTCGGAATTCCGAATTCCAAATCAATATCCCCCATCCCGTGATCGAAGCGAACACTGCCGCTTGACAAATCCTCCCTCATAAATTATAATTATTATATCCATAAGAAATATCGATATGGGAGGAATCATCATGAAAACAAGCGTTAAAACGTTCCTTATCTGCGTGTGTGCCGCTGCGCTCGTTTTGCTGTTCGCCGTCTCGGCGTTCGCGGCCGTCGGTACCGACGAAAACGGGCGGCTCGTTTGCAGATCGCATCCCGGAAAGCTCATAACACTTTCGGACGTTGCCGAAACGGCAAAGGAGAGAAACCGCGGTCCAATGCGCGCGCCGTCGCTTGACCCCGCCGTTACGGACCTGCCTCTCGCGGTAATAGTTATAGGGTTCAACAACATGCCCTACAACGCCTCCTTCAACTGGGCCGACGAGGTTTTTCGCTCCGACAGCTCCCTTTCGTCCTTCTACAGCGATATGTCCTTCGGTAAATTCACGTTCACGCCCGTCAGAGAGACCTCATGCTACGGCGGGAGCAACACGAACACCGCCGACGCTGTGAACGACGGCGTTATACACGTTACCCTCGACGTCCCGCACGACGACTGGACCCTGAGCTACGCCTTTTTAAGCAGAAAAGACATAGCCACCACCAAAACGCTTACCGAGGCCGTTAATGCCGCTATAGAAGCCTCCGACGAATACGTCGATTATACTCAGTACGACGTGAACGGCGACGGCGAGATAACCACCGACGAGCTTGCCATAGGCTTTGTTTTCGCGGGCTATGAAGCGGCTTCTTCCATAGTTTATCAGAACGGCAAAACAAAGTATCTGTGGGCGCACGCCTGGTCGCTGCACGAGATAGAGGAATACTACGAATTCGGCTATGATTTCCCGCGTCCCGACGGCGTAGCGGTGGATTCCTATATCGCCATTTCCGAGACCGAGGACGACGGCTCTCAGGCTCCCATAAGCACCTTCGCGCATGAGCTGGGCCATTATCTCGGCCTGCCGGACCTCTACAACACCACCTATACCGCCTCGGAGGAATGGAGCGCCTATGACGTCGGGAGCCTTAGCGTTATGTGTATGGACCGCTTCGAGCATCCCGAGACCGGCGAATACGTCACCGTGCCGTTCGACGCGTGGAGCAGAAGCGTACTGGGCTGGATAGAGCCGGAAACCGCGACCGGCTCGGGGGTATACACCCTTTCTGCGCAGAACTACGATACCGGCTCCGGCTATACGGTGCTTCGCATCCCCACGACGAATCCCGAGGAATACTATCTTCTTGAAAACCGCGCCTACGCCGGTTGGGACGTACCGGTGGGATACTCCTACGGCACCGAAAAGTGCGGCCTTGTGCTGTGGCACATAGACGACGACGTATACGACTACTATAACGAGAACAACGCCGTCAACAACGCCGACCACCGTCCCGCGGTTATGCCTCTTTTCCCGGAGCAAAACGCCCTTGGCAAGTATTCGTTTATCGGCTCAAACAGGCTCATAGAGGTGGGTTCCCCCTTCTTTGACAAGTCGATTTGGAAAGAAAAATACGGCGAGCTCGGCCGCTCCTTCGACCTTCCGAACTACGGTAGGGGCGACGACGCCGACAAGAGGAGCGCGAGGACAAATTCCGGCATCAAGCTTGAATTCCTTGACGACGCCGGCCCCGAAATGAGAGTTTCGCTCGACATGAACGACCACGTCCACCGCCCTGTGCTCACCTACGTAGTTAAGCCCACCTGCACCGAAGCCGGAGAAGCCGCATATGAATGCCCGGTTTGCGGCAAACGCTATTCCGACGGCAGCGGCACCGAAGAATCGGACGCCACCTTTATAGTCGACGCCTTCGGGCACACCTCTCCCAATTCGCTCGGCAAATGCGAGCGCTGCGGCGAGCTTCTGGTGTCTCCCGACGAGATATGCAATTATTGCCACCTCTATCACGGCGACGGCTTTATAAACAGGCTCATCGCCTTCGTCCACAGAATACTGTATTTCTTCTCGAACCTTTTTAACAGATAAGGCAACAGGTTTACAATAAGTTAAGCAAGAAAAAAACGGTCAGCGGATGTGCCCGAATGAGTACAAAGCCGACCGTTATTTGTTTTTGTTTTGTTCACACCGAAAACGAAGAATCCGATGCAATACCAAGGTTTCGTCTATAATGAAAGTGTCGGCTCCATCCCTGTCGCACGGCAGACCCTTGCCGTATGCGGGTGGAGGTGCGGCCTTCCGAAGCAAAGCGGAGGATGGCCCGCCGAACATCCGCCGAAAAACCTTCTTCAATATCGAACCTTCTCAGGCGCACGCCGCCGGGATAAACGCCGCCTCGGCGCCGCATACCCACGTCGACAGCAAACGGATGTGGAAGACTCCCCCACGGTGTGGGGGAGATGGCTGCAAAGCAGACAGAGGGGGACGGGGGCTGTTGCCCATCCGTGCTACCGGGTGCGATACAAAAGATTTGTTCATAAAGACCTTATGCGCTTTGACATATCGCAAAGCGCATAACAATAATTACGCATTACGCATTACGCATTAAGCATTAAGCATTAACTCTAAACTCTTAATCTCAAAGCGCATTACAAATTACGAATTCAAAAACCGGCGCTACCGGGTGCGATACAAAGGATTTGCTCATAAAGCCCTTTTATCCTACCTTGAACAGGCTGCTTATTTTCAGTATCATCTGCCTGAACACCGAGAACACCTTCGCGAAGAAGGCGATAAGCCTTACGGCCAAGCCCTCGGCGCCGTCCAGTTTGTTTTGCTCGTCGTAGGCGGACCAGTCTATGTCCGCGTCGTTTACGGCCTTCGCTGGAGTAACGGTTTTAAGGTCCTTGTCGCAGGTGAGAAACTGCGGGAAATCGGCGAGAGTATCGATAGTGAGATCGGGTGTATAGGCCACCTTCTGCACGGCGTATTCCGCGCTGTCGCTGTAATAGTCGTGCCGGAGGTTTTTAATATAGAACGTGCGTTCGGGGAAAAGGCCCGTTGAAGCGTCTATCTGCCTGTCGGGGGAAATGTATTTCCCAAAGCCCGCGTCCTCGCGCGAAGCAATGTATTCGTCGGTGAGGGTTTGCGCGGTCTTGCAGGTGGTCGCGCCGAAGGACTGCTCAAAAACCGGCGCGTCAACGTCGCTCAGCCACGAGCTCTTTTCGCCGAACGCCACCATCTGCTCGCCGTAGTTTGCGAGCATATATACGGGAACGCCGTTTTCGTCCATCTCTTTTAAGAGGTCCTCTGCTTTGAGTTGGACGTTATAATGGAAATCGTCGGCCTTCGAGAGGATAGCCGAGTATTCTTCTTTCAGCTCGTCGGTGGGGAAGATATAGTCGCGGTAGGCCTCGTAGTTATCGCCCACGTTCGCAACGTAGCCTCCGCAGATGCCGAAGTAGTCCCTGAGGAACGGAGCGATAAACGGATCCTTGATTTTATCGTATACCTTCATCACGGTGTCCGCAACGTCCTGAACGCTGCCGTTACTGTCGAGCGCGCTTATCATCGCCATCAGGAATTTGTATAGCTCCTCGTCAAGGCCGAAGCCCGCGAGCTTGTCCTCATAGTTCAGCCACCGGTCGAAGGCTTCGCCGTTAACGGTTATTTTGCCGCTGAGCGTGAGGTCGGCGTGGTTGAAGCCGAAAAGATTGTTGCAGAAGAATATGGCCTTTTCAATATCGTCATAGCCGTACTGCGTAAGATACGCCGCCATCAGCGCCGCGCCTCCGCAGCGGCTCGCGAGAACTATCTTATCGCTGCCCGTGCGCGCCTTGACGGTCTCTATATAGTTGTGAAGGTCCTCGGTGAAATCCAGCGGGGAAAGGCGCATATCCCAGATATAGTTATAAAAGCTTCCGAGAGGCCCGTAATCCGTTGCAAGGTTCACTTTATCCCAGTGGCCCTCAACAAAGGTGTTCTCGGGCACAGTCCCGTCGGGCGAGGGCTTTATGTCGGCGTAGATGGGACTGAGCTTTTCGAGGGCGGCTTCGCTCCATTCTCCGTAGTCGTTCGTAACGAGCGCCTTAGCGAAAAGCGGAAGGAGCTCCGGAACGGATTCCGAGATTATTTCATTGTCATACGTGTCGCGCGGGTTGAACCATGAGCCGTCTTCCTGCCTCACGTAAACGTTGTGCTCGCCGTAGATATACACCAGCGGCGCGCTTGCCGAGGCTGCCTTTACTTCAGTAAACAGTACCCCCCCCATATGGGAAATTATGGTAATTAGTGACAGAAGGGCGGCAATGATCTTTTTTGAGCTTTTCATTGTTTTTTCTCCTTTTTTTCGCCCGTTTCGAAGCATTTTTTCATTCGACCGGTACGTTTATATGTTATATTATTATATTATTTGAATAATTTTCGTTTGCAGAGGGCGGTTATAATCTCGCAGTTTCTCCGGGGTGCAATTGATACACCCCTTTATCCGTTTCAAAAAACAGCTCGAAAAGCGAAGGGTTATAGACAATATCGCCTTCGGCGCTGAAGATTAAAGAGCGGAACGCCTTTACGTAGTCGTAAATTTCGATGTTCGTTGCGTACCAGACGTCGTTTCTGCCGCCGAGAATTTCGCAAAGCCCGTCGAGCCTGTCCCAGTTTCGGTCGCGGTCGAATTCGTAGCTGTGGCCCCACAGGTAGAAAAGCCTCGGGTAGCGGCTGTCAAGATACAGGGAGTTTACGTCCAGAGCGGCGAATTCCTTAGCCCAGGCTAAAGCGTTTTCGTTGTTGTGGTGCGCGGTGGGGATCCAGCGGTACCAGTCCTCGGGCAGAATGAAGGAATCGTTGTCGCCCGCAAGGGAGCGCGAGTATGCTATGCCGATGTCCTCAAGATAGCGGCGCACCGTTTCGTAGTCCGACCCTCCTGTGAAGCGGGTTACGCCGCTGTTAGGGTACGCCATGCCTCGGATTATTATCCCGAGGTTTTGTTCAAGGGAGACGCGGCAGTTGAGAGCGTCGCGCAGCCCCACGAGCGTGCGGGACGTGCCCGGGGCAAGATGGCGTTCGCCGTGCACCGCTACCTCGTGCCCGTTTTTCAGGATGTATTCTTTTATTTCACCGTAGGTCATGCGGCCGGAACCTTTCTCTTCGGGCACAAGGGCGCTGTTTATGTTGAACGTGCACTTTATGCCGTGCTCATGCGCAACGACGGCGAGCTTCACGTCCTGACTGACGCCGTCGTCATAGCTGAAGGTGACGGCCTTTGTTTTTCCTTCCGGAAAACGCATGTGTAAAAACATAATTTGATAACCTCTTTTAAGCGTTCATGACTTTAACGTTTCCGGTCGTTTTGACGTTCACTTTTCTTTCGCCGTTATCGTCTGTTGTTATATCAACTTCTATTCTGCCCTCCGGCGATTCAAAGGAGCCCTTTACGTTTTTAAGCTCCGGGATGAAGGCGGGGCAAACGGTTATTTCGGAGAAGCCCGGCTTGTCGTTATATCTCTTTACGCCGAGAATTTCGCTTAAGAAGTATTCCGCCACGGCTCCGAACATCGGGTGGCACAGCGAATCGCAGCCGTCCCAGTTTTCCCATATCGTGTTGGTGCCGCCCTCGAGCATATTGAAAAACGAGGTCTCTTTTTCGTTTGTCAGGAGCTTATACGCAAGGGAAGTTTCGCCGAGGCTGAATAGCGTCCTTATGAGTATGTCGGTGCCGAAGATGCCGGTGTCGAACGTTAAAAGCTGTGAATACTTTTCAACAAGGTTCTTTTTCGTCCTTTCGTCGCCGGCGCCTATATCAATAGCGAACGCGTCCGCTCCCTGCACCCCTCCGCAAAACGATCCCGTGGAGGGAACAAAGAATTCGCGGGTTAGCGCGGCTTTTTCGGTTTCACAAAGAGAGTCGAAATAAGCTTTGTCATCGGGGTTATTGAGTATGGAAGCGACCTCGGAGCACATGCCGAGGCATTTTATGAGGAAATAGGTGTTTACGAATTCGGGCGGTATCTCGATTTTGTTGTTAGGCGGGCACCAGTCGCCGAGGCACCAGCCGCCCTTTTCGCCGTGGGTGACTATGCCGTTTTCGCTGTGGTCGAGCATGTAGCCTATATAGGCCTTCATGGAGTTATACGAAAGCTCGAGAGCGGAAACGTCGTTATAGAATTTATAATAGCGGTAGGGGACTATCACAGCCGCGCCGCCCCAGCCTCCGGGGCCGCCGCCTCCGCCGAAGAACGGGGCGGTGTGCTGTACGTGGCCGTTATGTATATCCTGACAGTCGCGGATATCGCGCATCCATTTTCTGTATACTTCTCTCATGTCGAAAACGCTCATGGCCGCGCCGCAGGCGAGCTGTCCGTCGCCGGTGTAGCCGAGGCGCTCCCTGTGAGGGCAGTCGGACGGTATGCAGCCGTGGAGGTTGGCGAGCTGAGTGTTTACGTAGGCCTTGAAAATGCGCTCGAGAGTGCCGCCGCACGAAAACTCCATAACCCTTTTAGCGTCCGTGTGAAGGGTGACGAATTTTTCGATATAGCCCTCTCCCGTGAGCTCGATATAGCGCGAGGCGTGCCAAAGGAAACGAGCGTGCACGTCAAAGCTCTTGCACACGGGCCTGAACACGAAGCAGTCGGTCTGCGCGCGCCATTCGCCGCCCGTGTAGTGCAGGTCGAGAGCGCCGTCGGGCTTAAGGCGGTCGGCGTATCTGAGTGTTATTCGTATATTCCTGCCGTTCGGGTCTAGGGGCTTTACCACGGGGAAGCCCGAGGCTATCTCGCCGAGGTCGTAGAGCTTTCTTCCGGCGTATGAGGCGATCTCAGCGGGGATTATTTCGCGGCACGGGCGGTCGGCGGGGAAGTCGGCCTTCTGAAAAAAGGTAAGGGGCTTTTCTTCCTCCTTCGGGACGTTCCACGAGCCGTCGTCGAGCTCGGGCGACGCCCAGTTTTCGTCGTAGTTGTTATAATCGTGGAATTCGCCGTAGTAAAGAGAGGTGGACCTCACGAAGCTCATTTTCCAGCGGGTGTTTTCCGTGTTCGACGCGATCTCGGTCTCGTTCCCGTTTTCATCTTCATAAACGATCGAAAAAATGAGCGTGTCGTCGCCCCAGCGCGGCATATCCTCGGCGGGGTTTTTGTTGTCGGCGTACCACCCCGCGCCGATATGCGCGGCGACGACGTTTTTGCCCTCTCTCATAAGGGAGGAAACGTCGTATTCATAGTAGTATATACGGTGGCTCAAGGTGTCGAATATCGGGTAGGCGCAGTGTGATAGGTCGCGAGCGCGGTAGTCGCTTTTGGGCGGCATAAGCATATCGCCGGAAAGCCTTACGCCGTTGAAATACGGCTCGAAATACCCGAGGGCGGTGATCCTCAGCACCGCCTTTTTTACGTTTTTCGCAAAAAACGTCGAACGCGTCAGAACGGCGCTGACGTCCCTGTCGAAAACAAGCGCCGATGCGTTAATAAAAACGTCGCTTTTCTGCGCCTTTATCTTTTTTTCACCGTTTTCTTCAAAAACGACCCCGTCGTGGGAATAGCCGTTTTTTTCATATTCTTCAAGTGAAGAAAGGGGGATAATAACGTGTTCTTCTTTTACAGATCTCATAACGCCTCCGGAATAATTGGTAAATGCTTTGAGTTTAGCTAAATTCCGAATTTCAAAATATTCGGCTTCAAGCCCTTCCGTTTTATTTTATTTTCGGGATGACCGTAAACGACATCTCATAGTCTTCAAGAGCGTTTAGGCGGTATTCCTCTCTCGTGTCGGGGCCGCAGCTCGAGGAGCCTATGCCTCTGGTGACGGCGTCGAGGGTCAAAAGCGTTATTCCCATATCCCTGAGGTCCTCTTCGTGGGAGGCCTTGTTCAGAAGGCTCTGTGTGAAGTGCTTAAGGCTGAA
>JAFSWN010000206.1 GCA_017450185.1 Clostridia bacterium
CAAGAAAGCGCCTGCGGCGCAGCGTCTGCGACGCAGGATGCCGCTTTCGATTACGCCATCGCCGTCGCCCGTCAGGGCGAAATCGGCGGGCGTTATAATCTTTTTATTTGATAGGAAACGAGCAGTTTCCTATCAAATAAAAAAGAGAAACAAAAAAACCGCTTATTGCGGTTTCTTCTGATTTGCTCTTGAAAGCCATATATAAGCGATGTCCATTGCGGCGTACATGCCCTTTTTTTCGCTCTTTTTAACTATCTTGTCGCGCGGGCGAACGTCGGGGTCTGTGTTGATAAGCTGCACGAGCACCTTGTCTGCGAGCTCCTCGTCGCCAACCTGCTTTGTGGTGGCTATCTGTATCATTATGATAAAAGGATCGTAGCTGTTGCCGTAGTATATCGTTTTACCGTTTCTGACAAGAGGATAGTCCTTATAGGTCAGGAATTCCTGCTTTTTTGCCATAGCGCATCCTCCTTTATTGTTATATATCGTTGCTGATGTAATCGGAGAGCAGGATCTGGAGCAGCTCAAAGCGGTCCACGCGCCGAATAAGGCTTCTGGCGTTATTGTGCGTGGTGATATAGGTGGGGTCCTCGGTTAGGATGTAGCCCACTATCTGGCTTATCGGGTTGTAGCCCTTTTCTTTAAGCGCTTCATAGGTGGCGAGAATGATCCTTTTTATTTCGGATTCATTCTGGTTGTCTATGCTGAATTTTTTGGTCTCACCCATGTAAAACACCTCCGATTGATTAATCAAAGATAATTATATATTAAATGTTATTGAAAATCAAGAGTTTTTCTTCTTTTTTTTATCCTTGACAAAACGGCGCGTTTATCCTATTATATACAAGTAAAATTATTTAAAACCGAGGGTATTTTTATGTATGAAAAAGTATCTCCGAATCTTGATTTCGTCAGCCGCGAAAACAGAATAAAGCAGTTTTGGGACGAAAACAGGATTTTTGAAAAAACCGTTAAAGAGCGTGAGGGTTACCCCTCATATGTTTTTTATGACGGCCCTCCCACCGCTAACGGCAAGCCGCACATAGGCCACGTGCTCACGCGCTGCATTAAGGACCTCATCCCGCGCTACCGCACCATGAAGGGATATATGGTCCCCCGCAAGGCCGGCTGGGACACCCACGGCCTTCCCGTTGAAATCGACGTCGAAAAGCTTCTCGGCCTCGACGGAAAAGAGCAGATAGAGAGCTACGGCCTTGCGCCCTTTATTGAGAAATGCAAGGAGAGCGTCTGGAAATATAAGGGCATGTGGGAGGATTTCTCGTTTACAGTCGGCTTCTGGGCCGATATGGACAACCCCTACGTCACCTACCACAACAGCTATATCGAGAGCGAGTGGTGGGCGCTCAAAACCATATGGGACAAGGGCCTTCTCTACAAGGGCTTCAAAATAGTTCCCTACTGCCCGCGCTGCGGCACCCCGCTTTCATCGCACGAGGTGGCTCAGGGCTACAAGACCGTTAAAGAGCGTTCGGCGGTCGTTCGCTTCAAGGTAAAGGGGGAGGACGCGTATTTCCTCGCGTGGACGACCACGCCATGGACGCTTCCTTCAAACGTGGCGCTTTGCGTCAATCCCGAAAACGACTACGCGAAGGTAAAGGCTGCCGACGGCTATACCTACTATATGGCGGCAGAGCTTCTCGACAAGGTGCTTTCCCCGCTCGCCGCAGATGGGGAGAAGGCCTATGAGATAATAGAAACCTTCAAGGGCAGGGACCTTGAGTATAAAGAGTACGAGCCTCTTTTCGCGTGCGCCGGAGAAAAGGCCGCTCAGCAGAAAAAGAAGGGGCACTATATCACCTGCGACGGCTACGTTACCCTCACCGACGGCACGGGTATAGTACATATAGCTCCCGCGTTCGGCGAGGACGACGCGAACGTCGGCAGAAAATACGATCTTCCCTTCGTTCAGTTCGTTGACGCCAAGGGCGAAATGACCTCCGAGACACCCTTCGCCGGACTGTTTGTCAAAAAGGCGGATCCGCTTATTCTTGAGGACCTCAAAAACAGGGAGCTTTTGTTCAGCGCGCCCAAATTTGAGCACGACTATCCGTTCTGCTGGCGCTGCGACACTCCGCTTTTATACTACGCGAGAGAATCGTGGTACATAAAAATGACCGAGGTAAGAGACGACCTCGTCAGGAACAACAACACGATAAACTGGATACCCGAAAGCATAGGCAAGGGCCGCTTCGGCAACTTTATTGAAAACGTTCAGGACTGGGCCCTTTCAAGGAACCGCTATTGGGGCACTCCTCTTAATATCTGGGAATGCGAATGTGGGCACCGCCACTGTGTGGGCAGCATCGAAGAGCTTAAGAGCATGAGCCCGAACTGCCCCGAGGATATAGAACTGCACCGCCCCTATATAGACGCGGTCACAATAACGTGCCCCAAGTGCGGCAAACAGATGAAGAGGGTCCCCGAGGTCATCGACTGCTGGTTCGATTCCGGCGCCATGCCGTTTGCGCAGCACCACTATCCGTTTGAAAACAAGGAGCTGTTTGATTCTCAGTTCCCGGCGGACTATATAAGCGAGGCAGTTGACCAGACCAGAGGCTGGTTCTATTCGCTGCTCGCCGTGTCAACCCTCATCTTCAACAAAGCGCCCTATAAAAACGTTATCGTTCTGGGCCACGTTCAGGATGAGAACGGCCAGAAGATGAGTAAATCGAAGGGCAACGCCGTTGATCCCTTCGACGCGCTGAGGACCTACGGAGCCGACGCCATCCGCTGGTATTTCTACACAAATTCCGCTCCATGGCTTCCCAACCGCTTCCACGGCAAGGCCGTTCAGGAGGGGCAGCGCAAGTTTATGGGCACCCTTTGGAACACCTACGCGTTCTTTATACTCTATGCAAATATAGACGAATTCAACGCGTCAGAGCACGCTCTTGACTATAAGTCGCTGTCCGTTATGGACAGATGGCTGCTCTCGCGTCTCACCACCGCCGTTCAAGAGGTGGACGGGAACCGTGACAACTACCGCAGCCCCGAGGCCGCCAGAGCGCTCGACGCCTTTGTTGACGATATGAGCAACTGGTACGTGCGTCTTTCGCGCGAGCGCTACTGGAGCACCGAAATGACTCAGGACAAGATAAACGCCTATATGACGCTCTACACCGCACTTGTTACGGTGGCGAAGGCCGCGGCTCCGTTCATACCGTTTATGGCGGACGATATCTACACCAATCTTGTTCGCTCGGTAGACAAAGACGCTCCCGAGAGCGTGCACCTGTGCATGTTCCCCGAGGTCAAGGAAAGTGAAATAGACCTCGGGCTTGAAGCCTCCATGAAGGAGGCGCGCACCGTTGTCGAGCTCGGCAGAGCCGCCAGAAACGGCGCGAACGTCAAGAACCGCCAGCCTCTTTCGCGCATCACCGTTGTGGGCCTCGATCCGATATCCGACGAGTTCACGAACATAATAAAGAGCGAGCTCAACGTCAAAGAGGTCGTGTTCGCCGACAGCTCAGACGGGCTTATTTCCTACACCTTCAAGCCTCAGCTCAAGACCCTCGGCCCGAAATACGGAAAGAGCCTCGGCGAGATAAGAAACGCTCTGGCGGAGCTTAACGGCGTGGCCGCTAAAAAAGAGCTTGATGAAAAGGGCTTCATCACTCTTTCCCTCTCGATAGGCGATATCGAGCTTTCGGCCGACGATCTGCTTATAACTATGGAGCAGAAGAGCGACAGCTACAGCGTTTCCGACAACGGCGTCACCGTCGCTCTCGATACCGTGCTCACAGATGAGCTTATAAACGAGGGCTTTGTGAGAGAGCTTATCTCAAAGATCCAGACCATGAGAAAGGACTGTGATTTCAACGTCACCGACCACATCGAGGTCGAGATCTCCGGCACCGATACGATAAACGCCGTCGTTGAGAGCTGCGCCGCCGACATAGCGGGCGACGTGCTTGCCGACAGCGTTAAGGTCGCCGTTCCCACTGTGAACGCAAAAGAGTGGGATATAAACGGAGAAAACGCTATAATAGGGGTTAAGAGATTAACGATTAATGATTAACAATTGATGATTAACAATTGATGATTGAAGGGAGATTTCTACAATGAAAAAGGTTTTGTCTGTTGTTTTGGCGCTTATGTTTATTCTCGGCACGGGCTCTGTTTTGGCTTTTGCCGATAACGCCGATACCGGCGAATTCACCGCTTTTTGCCAGAACGTTGCGGGCCTGCCCGACATTAGCTTTGTGTTCGGCGACGACCGCACCGACGTTAAGGGCAACCAGGCCGTTATAGGCGGATATGTTGAGGCGGAGTCCTACGACATTTTCGCCTCGCAGGAGGATTTCGGCTATCACGACACTCTTGTTTCCGCTCTTCCGAGCTACAAGTACCGGACCGCCCATCACGGCGGCGTGCCCTACGGCGACGGAACAAATATCTTCACCCGTTCTTTTCCTCTTTATAATGAAAAGCACGTCCCGTGGGACAAGCTGTACGGCATAGCCGACGACGGCGCGGATGAGTTGTCAAAGAAGGGTATAACCTACGCCTGCATTAAGGTCGCGGACAACGTTTACGTTGATTTTTACAACATCCATGCGGACGCCTACGGCGACGCGGGCTCCGTCGCGGCAAGGCAGGATAACTTCAGACAGCTTGCAGAGCTCATTAATTCCCGCGATATAGACCGTCCCGTAATAGTTACCGGCGATTTCAACGCTTTTCTGTTTAACGACAACAGCCTGTTAAAGGAAACTCTTGTTGACGGCTGCGGCCTTAAGGACGCGTGGGTCGAGGTAAAAAACAACGGCGATTATGACGACTGCTCATACTATATAAACACCGTTGGCGGCGTGTGGACCGATAAATGGGGCGTTTGGGACAGCGTTGAGCGCTTTATGTATAAGGACGGCGGCGGAGTTACCCTAACCCCAACAGAGTTTTCATACGTTACCGTTAAAACGGACGACGGCAAGGCCGTTTCGGACCACAACGGCGTTCACGTTAAATTCGCCTACGACGCAACTAACGCTTCCGCAAACATCGGCGACGGCACTCAGGTGGTAAAGACCTCCGCATTTTCGGAGTTTTTCAGAAGAATAAGAGATTTCTTCAAGGCTCTTTTCCTGGCGCTTTCAAATCTCGATAAGGTGATCGACTATTTCAGCGAATAAGCTGTTTATAAAAAATTAACAGTTTCTTTGTTGACAAACAGTGCGCAAGCATTGTTTAATTAAGTATATTTATCAGGGGAGGAAGAAAAATGGACCTGTCTTCAATCATTAAAAACAGAGAGAAATACACAAAGTATATAGTTGACGATATCACCTATATCTGCAAGAATCTCGGCAAGCGCGCTCCCGGCAGCGAGGGAGAAAAAAAGGCATGCGAATACATGGCCCGGGAGCTCAGGGGCTTCGGCTGCGACAGAGTTTCGGTTGAGAGCTTTTCGGAAAATCCCGGCTCGTTCTTCGGGTGGATATATTTTGCCGTTACCTTCGCCATAATCGGCCTTATCTGCATTCACTTCGCTCCGATAGTCACGGTTATAGTCAACCTTGCTTCCTTTGTTATCGCAATCCTTCAGTTCGGGCTTTATAAAAAGCTCATGGACCCCTTCTTCAAAAAGGAGACCGGACACAACGTGACCGCCATAAAGAGCTGCAAGGGTGAGGTCAAGCGCCGCATATTCTTCAACGGCCACGTTGACGCTGCGTGGGAGTGGCCAGTAAACTATCTCCTCGGAGGCGTTGGCTTTGAGGCTCACGCCATCATCGGCTTCGGCGGCCTTGCCTATTTTCTTGTGCTCGGCGTCATAGCCTGCGTTAAATACGCCGCCGTCGGTTCTCTTCCCTCCGGGGGCGTTCGCACCGCGGCTCTGTGGGGACTTGTCTTTTTACCCTTCTGGATCGGCCTCTATTTTATGTGGAACAGACATCGTATAGTTGACGGCGCGAACGACAACCTCACCGGCTGCTATATGGGCATGGCCATCATGAAGGCGCTCAAGGAAGAGGGAATTGAGCTTGAGGACACAGAGGTCGGCGTTATTATCACCGGTTCCGAGGAGGCGGGACTTCGCGGAGCAAAGGCGTGGGCGGAGGCTCATAAAAACGATTTCAACGACGTTCCCACCTTTATTTATTCCTACGATACCATTCACGATCCCAAGTATCTTATGGCAAACTACCGCAACCTTAACGGTACCGTAAAAACCGATAAGGACCTTGCCGATCTGTTTATGGAGGCCGCTTCCGATCTCAACATCCACTGCCTTAAGGGTATGGTGCCCCCCATGGGCGGAGCCACCGACGACGCAGCATTCGCTCAGGCGGGAATGCGCGCCACCGGCATCACGGGACTCAACCACAAGCTTGAGGATTACTATCACACCCGCCGCGACACCTACGACAACATGAACGAGCAGGGAATAGGCGATTGCTTTGCGGTTTCCGTTAAGGTCCTCGAAAAGTTCGCAAACGGAGCGAAGCAGTGATTTTTCAAATTGATCTCCCGTGTCCGCGCAAGACCGTCGGGCGGCGCGGGAGATGAAAAGCTTTTGAATTACAAAAAAAGAGTTGACAGTAAAATGATGATATGCGATAATCTTAACAGATAGACAGACAGACAGGGTAATTGCGCCCTTTATGGATCGCGCTGTTTTTATATGATTTGAAAATGTGCCGTTGCGGTTTCCCGCAGCGGCTTGATTTTATTTGATAGGAAACTGCTCGTTTCCTATCAAACAAAAAGATTATAACGCCCGCCGATTTCGCCCTGACGGGCGACGGCGATGGCGTAATCGAAAGCGGCATCCTGCGTCGCAGACGCTGCGCCGCAGCGGCTTGATTTTATTTGATAGGAAACTGCTCGTTTCCTATCAAACAAAAAGATTATAACGCCCGCCGATTTCGCCCTGACGGGCGATGGCGATGGCGTAATCGAAAGCGGCATCCTGC
>JAFSWN010000207.1 GCA_017450185.1 Clostridia bacterium
CAGTTTCCCTCTTCTCTCAAAATTTTATCGCAGTGCTCCAGAGCCCTTTTAAGGCTTGAATAAGCGTCGGCGTTAATAATTTCTGACGTTCCGTTTTCATATTCTTCCATAGCCTTATGAATATTAACAAGCGTCCTTCTCTGTCCTGCGGGGAGGGAATCGCGGTGCAGCATATAATACGGCGTCCAGTTTACGTTCGTCACGCTCGTTTTGCCGTCGGCGTCCTTTGTTAAAGTCAGGTCGAATATCGCCGTGGTTCTTGTTTCGGGATCGTCGAGCTGGTTCGAAATGAAATTGCCCATCGAATAGATAACGAACCCGCGCTTTTCTCTGCCCGTAACGTCCGTTACGTCCATAAACTCATACGGCTGCAGCACGTGCGGGTGCCCGCCGAAAATAATATCCGCGCCCTGCTCGAAAAGGTGCCTTGCTATATTCTCCTGATATGAGTTCTGCGTGTTTTGGTATTCCACGCCCCAGTGGATGATAAAGACGATGAGGTCCGTATTAAGCGCCCTTGCCGCTGCCATATCGGCGTCCACCTTTTCATAGTCGAATTCCACAAGGTCCGTATAATAATCGAGATTGAAGACGTTGACGGCGAATTTCTCGTCGTCATAGAGCCTGTAGCCGTTGAGCCCGTAGGTATAGCACAAAAAGGCTATTTTTATGCCCTTTACGTCGGCGACGGCTATGCCGCTGTTTTCGTTTCGCTCCTCCTCGCTGCGGTAGGTCCCCACGTGCATGAGCCCTGCTTTATCAAGAACGTCAAGCGTGCGGAAAACCCCTTCTATCCCTTTGTCCTTTGTGTGGTTGTTCGCGGTGGAAACAAGGTCGAAGCCCGCGTCCTTTATAGCGTAGGCTAAGGCGTCGGGAGAGTTGAAGTTCGGGAACCCGCTGTACTCCGGCCCGCCTCCCAGCACCGTTTCAAGGTTCGCCAGCGCGAAATCGGCGCTTTCAAGCTGCTCTTTCGCGTCCGTAAACATATGCGAATAGTCGTAGGAGTCCGTTTCGGCTATATACGCGTCGTTTGTCAGCGGCATGTGGCTCATTACGTCGCCCGCGGCCATCAGGTGGACCTCCGTCGGCGCGCTTTGGGAAAGAGGCTCCGTTTTGCTTTCCGTTTCGTACTGTCCCGACGGAATATCATAATTTGTTATCTGTGTTTTGCCGTCGGTTAAAATGACGTTCGTATTAAGCGGGCACCCCGAAAACAGGAGCGGCAAAAGCAGAATAAGAGCAAGTAATTTTTTCATAACAGCTATGATCGCGTTTTTTTGCCATACGCCTTCCCGCATATCCAGCCGCACAGCAAAAAGAAAACGTGTCCCGCGACGTTAAAATAAAACAGCAGCGTTGCCTCGGTCATATTTGCCAAAAGCAGCGACAGAACTATTATCAAGGGGTAAAGGATCTGAGTGTAATTGTTCCTAATAAGGTTCAGCGCCTGCCTGAGAACGTGCAGTATCCATATAACGCACACGCACATTGCGGGAACGCCCAGAGAAACGGCGATCTCAAGAAGCTGGTTATGAGTGTAATAGTTTACTTTTCCGCCGCTCATCCGCATGATAAGCCCCACAACGCCCGCGGGCGTTACACCCGTTAGAAAAACCTGAAGGGAACTGAAAATACCGTTCAGGGCGTGTTTCCATATAGTTGTTCTACCGGTAAAACCGGACTCGGCGGTCAGTATCCTCTTTATTCCCAAAGAATCGTCCGCGATCACCGGAGAAGTAAAACGGCCTACCGAGGCGTGATACAGATAAAAAACCTGATCCCTGAGCAGTAAGAATACCGCGCAGCTCAGAATAGCGAAAACAGCCGCAATAAAAACCGCCTTTTTCTTCGGCAAAACCGCCGTTTTCTTTTGATATACCCAAACAAAGACCGTGGACGCCAATCCGAAAAGCGCGGCTATATAGGCGGTGCGGGAATTTGAGAGGGCAAGCGCGGTGTAGTTTACCGCAGCGGCTATGGAATAGGCTGCCTTCATCGCCGGATGCCTTATAACAAAAATCATTATAAAACAGCACAGGAAGAACACAAGCTGCCACGCTCCGGCGGTATTCGAATTGTAGTTGAGCTGCAATTCAAAGTCCTCATCCATTTTTATCTGCCCGCCGTTCGGCAGGTCGACGGCTCCTCCCCGAAAAATGATGAACAGCGCGTACGCGATGAATACGGTGCGAAGGAGAATAAGAACGTGAACGACGTTTTTAAGCGCTTTTGGGCAGCCGGCACGCGCGTAATATCGTCCTACCGGGAAAAACACAAGAAGCGTTATCGTGGCGTCAACCAGATATTCTTTATTGAGCTCGAACCAGTTTTCACGGCGCGTATAGGTCATCACCGCGCATGAAACAAAAAACCACGCCGTTAAGGCCGCAAGGATAACGTATTCCGCCTTAAACGAAAGCTGTTTCCGATGCTTGAAACCGTATATTACCGCGTAAACGAAAAAAACAATGAAGAACAGCAGCTCAACGGTCCTGAGGACGTTGAGATCGACAAAATATAAAGCCTGGAACAAAACGACGTGAAACAGGCTGAGAGCCGTGCCGCAAATAATAAGGGGTCGCGGCTTAAAGCTGTCCGCGCTTTCATGCTCACGCGGCTCCGTGCGTAAGGTCTTTTCCATATCCATAAACCGGATTCTTCCATAATAATTCTTATAATAATGATATCAATAAAAACAAAATGTGTCAAGGACGGTTAAACATGTTTTGTAAAAATGAGAATTATTCTCAATTTCTCTTGACAAAGCATTTTTGTTCTGTTAAAATGCATATATAACAAAACGGAGGAATTGCCATGAGCAGAGCGCTTTTATCTGAAAAATGCGTCAGGATTACCGCTGTTTTTACGGTGGCTGTTATGCTGCTTGCGGCTGTGCTCTCCGTTTCCTTTATTTTTGCCGAAGCTGGGCACGACTGCTCCGGAGAAGACTGCAAGATATGCGAGACCGTACGCCATTGCTCGAACCTGCTTCGCGGCACAAAAACAGACTTCGTCAGAACCTGCAGGTGCCCGGCGTTTGCTCTGCTGTTGGCCGAACTGTGTATCCTGACCGGATTCTGCGTTACGCTCAGATCTCCCGTTTCAGTCAAGGTCCGTCTGAATAATTGAATGTTTTTTTGTAAAGGGTGAATTGCGTCCTTCTTTTCCGAAGGGCGGGTTTGCCCTTGTTTGTTTATTTCAAAAAAACATCTTTTATTTCAGGAGGAATCTTAAAAAATGAAAAAAATAACCGCGCTTATTCTTGTTTTAGTTCTTGCCCTCGGAGTTTTTGCCGCCTGCGGCAAAGAACCTTCCGGCGCCACCGAAAAAAACACAGACAACGCTCCTTCGGGCAAATCGATCAGCATTGTTACCACCATCTTTCCTGAATACGATTGGGTCAGGAATATCATCCAGGGCAGCTCTGCTGATATCGGCCTCACAATGCTTCTCGATTCGGGCGTTGACCTCCACAGCTTCCAGCCGTCGGCGGACGACATCCTTAAAATCGGCGGTAGCGATCTCTTTATCCACGTGGGAGGGGAATCCGACGAATGGGTCGAAGGCGTGCTTGAACAGAAGCACAATCCCGACCTTATTGAGCTGAATCTGCTCGAAATGCTCGGCGACAGGGTCAAAGCCGAGGAGATAAAAGAGGGAATGGAAGCCGGCCACGACCATGAGCATTCCCATGAAGAGATCGAGGAAAGCGACGTAAAGGACCGTTCTCTTGACGAATTCAACGGAGAATGGAAGTCGCTGTTCCCGATGCTTGAAGACGGAGAGCTTGATGAATATATTGAGCACGAGGCGGAGGAAGACGGAGAAGCCGAAGAAAACGTGAAAAAAACTCTCGCCGAAAAATGGGCGTGCGAGGCAGTTAAGATCTCAATAAACGGCGGCAGCGTAACGTTTGTTTTCGCTGACGGGAAAACCGTGAGCGCGGAGTATAAATACGCGGGCTATTCGTTGATAAGAGCCGAAGACGGCGATGTTACGGGAGTCCGCTATCAATTTGAAACCGATTCGTCAGACGCCCCGAAATATATACAGTTCAATGATCACTGCCATGAGCCTTCGGAAGAGATCGGGCATTTCCATTTTTATTTCGGAAACGAAGGCTTCAACGCCCTCTCGGATTCAGCCACGGATCCTCTCTTTTTTGCCGCTGCTGCTTCCGCCGGAGACATCCTCGGAGAATTGACGGAAGGGCATTCGCATGAGGAGGAAAGCGACGAACACGTCTGGCTCTCCTTGAAAAACGCCGTTGTCCTCTGCGGACTGATCTCAGAAGAGATCTGCAGGATCGATCCCGGCAACGCGGACATATACAGAAGCAACACCGCTGAGTATACCGAGCAGCTCAAAGCCCTTGACGCCGAGTATGAGGCTTTGGTATCAAACTCGAAAATCAAGACTCTTCTTTTCTGCGACCGCTTCCCGTTCAGATATCTGACCGACGATTACGGCCTTGATTACTATGCCGCGTTCGTGGGTTGCTCTGCGGAATCCGAGGCAAGCTTTGAAACCGTGGCTTTCCTTACTCAGAAGCTCGACGAGCTCTCGCTTCCGGCGGTCATCACCATTGAAAGCTCCGACAAGAGCATCGCAAAAACCGTTATAGAAAACTCCTCAGACCAAAACCGCAGGATCCTCACTATGGATTCTCTCCAGTCCACCGTCAGAAGCGAGGTTGACAACGGAAAAACATATATCGGGGTAATGCGCTCGAATCTTGACGTGCTCAGGGAAGCGCTTGCCTGAACATATAAAAGAACTGTTTATTAAAAGGAATTTATCGATGAACTCGAAAAAATCGTTGTGCGCAGTTTTAGCTGTGATTGAGCTTGTGTGCGTTTCCGGGTGCTCTCTGAAAACAGCCGGAAGAGGAACCCTCGCAAGCGTTGCGGAAACTGCCGGCGCGGCAGGCGCTGAAACAACATCTCAAGTGGAAGTGCCGTCCGCTCCGACAGATGCGGATGTTTTTGAAAACGCCTTTTCAGACGCAAAAGATGAGACCTCTGCGGCATCGTCCCCCGCCCCTGTCGGGATTTCGGACTATGTGTCTGTGGACTTGGATCTTACAAATTTCGAAAGTACCATGCTCTATTCCCAGCTCTATAACATGAACGCCGAGCCGGATGATTATATCGGAAAAACCGTTAAGCTCAAAGGTTATTTCGACGTTTATCAGGATGTTCCTTCAAACAAACTCTATTATTTGTGCACGGTAATGGACGCCACGGCGTGCTGCTCACAGGGATTGGAATTTGTTCTTTCGGGAGAGCCGTCATATCCTGAGGGGTACCCGGAAAAATATGACTATATTACCGTTGCCGGAGTTTTTGAAACATACACCGAAAACGGATATGTGTATTGCACTCTGAAAAACGCAGTGCTCTTCTGACTCAGCTTTTCATCGAGCCAACGGCAAGACCGCTCACCGGTTTTATCGTTATGCTCGTTTCAAAGGTGTCTGAGCTTGTGTGCGGAATTCTCGAACGCGTCGCCGCGTGAGGAGCCTTCGCAAAGGGCGAGGATCATTCGGTGATTCACCGGCCGGCATTTCCGAAAAGGTCATGCCGGTCTTTTTTTGTAAAAAAAGACAGACTTTAATAATACCGTACTTGATATTCGGATGAAAACGATGTATAATTCTTTTACAGGGCCCGTTACGGGCGTTCCGACCCGTTCGGTCTTTCCGGCGTTTTCGCTGCCGGAGCCGGGGCTTTTGTATTCCCTTCAATCGGAAACAAGATTTATCTAGGAGGATTTATGATGAAAAGAATGAAAAAATGCTTATCTGTTTTTCTTGCTA
>JAFSWN010000208.1 GCA_017450185.1 Clostridia bacterium
GCGAATATATTAAGGACCAAAGCGGAGAGGCTCTTTTTGACGAGCCTCTTTCTTCCCGCTGCAGCTTTAATATAGGCGGCCCCGCCGACGTGTTCTTCACCCCGTTTGACGAAGGCGCGCTGATAAAAGCCTTGCGCTTTTGCAAAGAAACCGCAGTCCCCTTTTACGTGCTCGGGAACGGCTCTAACGTGCTTATTTCAGACAAGGGTTTAAGAGGCATAGTCATAAGGCTCGCCGACGGGCTGACGCAGCTTCATTTTACCGACTGCGGCGAAATATTCTGCGGCGCGGGCGTCCCGCTCAAGAGACTGTGCGTATTCGCTCTTGAGAACAGCCTTTCGGGCCTCGAATTCGCCTACGGCATTCCGGGGAGCGTCGGCGGCGCGGTCTACATGAACGCCGGGGCATACGGCGGAGAGATAAAAAACGCGCTGACAAGAGTGCGCTGCGTATCTCCCGAGACGCTCGAAGCGTTTGAAATAAACGCCCGCGACCTCGATATAGCCTACCGCAGCACTCCCTTTATGAAAAACGGCCTCATTATAACCGGCGCGTATTTCACCCTTACCGGGGGCGACGCGGAAGAAATAAAAGCTGAAATGAACGAGCTTTTGGCAAAAAGAAAGGCTTCGCAGCCTTTGACCTTCCCATCCGCCGGCAGCACGTTCAAAAGGCCCGCGAACGGTTACGCCGCGGCCATGATAGACGAATGCGGACTCAAGGGCTTTTCGGTCGGAAACGCTCGCGTCAGCGAAAAGCACGCCGGATTTGTTATCAATTCTGGCGGAGCAAGCTTTTCGGACGTTATGAGCGTTATTGAAAGGGTCAGGGAAACGGTGCTCAGAGAAAAGGGCGTTTTTCTTGAAACGGAAGTCGAGATACTGGGAGAATAAAAATGTCTTTTGCGGGTGAAGTCAAGAGGGAGCTTTTGAACGTTGAAAACGCCGCCTGCTGCGAGCAGAGCAGGGCGCGGGGACTTCTCTTATTCGGTAGGGAGTTTTCCGCGCGCAGGATCTCCATACTCACCGAAAACAGCTCTGTTGCCGAGGCTTTCGCCAACGCCGCGCATCTTTTTTCGGGATCCACTCCCGAGATCGAAAGAAGCGGCAGCGGAAACTATAAAATCGCGATAGAAGACAAAAGCGCCGCCGACGCGATAATGAGCGAAGTGATCTCGTTCGGAAACGACGCGAAAAAACAGCTCTCGATAGGCGTTATTGAGAGAGAATGCTGCAAAGCGGCCTTTGTGAGAGGCGCTTTCCTTGCCGCAGGGACGGTAACGAACCCCGAAACGGAATACCACCTTGAGTTCTCGTGCCCCACGAGAAGCGTTGCGAACGAGCTTATGGAGCTCATACTCGGCCTCGGAGTTGAAACGAAGCTCACGAACCGGTCGGGGAAAAGCATTGTATACATAAAAAAAAGCGGCGCGATAGAGGATATGCTCACAATAATGGGAGCCACCGAGACCTCTATGATGCTGATGGGCGCGAAGATGTACAAGGACGTTCGCAACACCGTGAACAGGCGCATGAATTTTGAAAACGCGAACGCTGTAAGAAGCGTTGACGCCGCCATAAAGCAGTATGAAGCGATTGCCCTGATAGAAAAAAAGCAGGGGCTCGATTCGCTTCCGAAGGAGCTTAAAAAGACCGCAGAAATGAGGCTTACGAACCCCGAGGCCTCCACCGGGGAAATTCTCAGGATGCTCGGAGACGGCCTTTCGCTCTCGGGGCTCAACCACCGCTTCAAAAAGCTCATTACAATAGCCGGGGAGATAAAGAAAAATGACGGTAAACACTAAAGTATTTCGCTCTCTTGAAGAAAGGGGCGAATGCTCCGAGCCCGAAAAGAGCTGCCTTGAGTTTCTCGACAAAACAGGGCTTTCCTATGAAGGCATAACGCACGACCGGGCCGATACAATTGAGGACTGCCTCGCGGTTGAAACAATTCTCGGCGCGAAAATAGCGAAAAACCTGTTTTTGTGCAATTCACAGAAAACTGCCTTCCACCTGCTCATAATGCCGGGCGACAAGTTTTTTAAGACAAAGTTCCTTTCAAAGCAGATAAACTCCGCCCGACTTTCGTTTGCCGACGCCGAGAGCATGGAAAAGCATTTAGGCCTTAGGCCCGGCAGCGTCAGCGTTTTCGGGCTGATGAACGACAGGGAGAACGCCGTGAACTTTATTGTTGACAAGGACCTTCTTAAAAATGAGTATATCGGCTTCCACCCGTGCCTCAACACTTCCACGCTGAAAATAAAGCTGAGCGACGTTTTCGACGTGTTCCTCCCCGCGCTTAAAAAGGAATACGTAACGGTTGACCTGCCGCGGGAATAAACTCAAACGCGTCCAATTGAAACAAATAGTTGATACATTGTACTTGTTTTATAAATAAAAATATGCTAAAATAATATGTAAACAATATTCAGGAGGAAAAAAATGGACACTCGTTTCGCAATATCCGAATATCCGGATGCCGCCGCCATAAACGGCAAACTCAACGAACTCATCAAAAAACCCATCTATACCGTGACCGACGAAGCTCTCAAAAACTATGAAGAGGAGTATTTCGAGAAAAAGTGCTCGAAGTCCAAGGCCATGATAGCCGAGGCAAAGAACATCATTCCCGGAGGCGTTCAGCACAACCTCGCCTTCAACTATCCCTTCCCGCTCGTTTTCACAAAGGCTTCGGGCTGCAAGCTCTATGACCTTGACGGCAACGAATACTACGATTTCCTTCAGGCCGGCGGCCCTACCGTGCTCGGCTCCAATCCTCCCGAGATCAGAGAACAGGTTATCGACCTTCTTAACACCTGCGGCCCCTCAACGGGTCTTTTCCACGAATTTGAATATAAGCTCGCCAAAAAGATAGCCGACAGCGTACCGAACGTAGACATGTTCCGCATGCTCCAGTCGGGTACCGAGGGCTGCATGCTTGCCGCCCGTATCGCGCGCCTCGCCACCAAAAACCGCAACATCGTCAAGATGGGCGGCGCTTATCACGGCTGGTCTGACCAGCTCGGCTACGGCATCCGCATCCCCGGCACAAAGTTCACCCAGGCGAACGGCGTTCCGATGAGGATAATGAGAGACACCCAGGAATTCTTCCCCGGCGATCTCGACGCTCTTGAAAGAGTGCTTCGCACCAATATGCTGCGCGGCGGCACCGCTGCCGTGTTCCTTGAGGCCATAGGCCCCGAGAGCGGCTCGCGTCCCGTTGACAAAAACTTCTGCAAGGGCGTTGAGAGACTCTGCCGTAAATACGGCGCCCTGCTCATATTCGACGAGGTCGTAACAGGCTTCCGTATCGGCATGGCGGGCGCTCAGGGCTACTTCGACTGCTCCCCCGACCTCACCGTATTCGGCAAGGTCGTTGCCGGCGGATATCCCGGAGCCGGCGGCGTTGGCGGAAAGAAAGAATACATGAAATATCTCGGCGCGGGCCTCGACGGAGCCGTTAAGGTCAAGAAGGCCTTCTGCGGCGGCACGCTCTCGGCTAACCCCCTTAGCTGCGCGGCGGGCTACTTCACCCTTGAAGAGATCGACAGAACGAACGCCTGCGTAAAGGCCGGCCATATGGGCGACCGCATCACCAAGGGCCTTCAGGAGATCATAGCAAAGCGTCACCTTCCGTTCGTGGCCTTCAATCAGGGCTCCGTTTGCCACCTTGAAACAGTGGGCACGCTCCAGTTCTCTATCAACTGGAAAAAGCCGTGGACCATCCCCTCGGTGCTCAAGGAGACCGACAAGAGAAAGACCGAAATGACACACATGGGCGCGGCATACATGGCGGAAGGCCTTGTTACCCTCGCGGGCAGCAGGCTTTACACCTCCGCGGCCTACACCGAAAAAGAGATCGACGACGCTCTCGCGCGCTTCGACAGAGTGTTTGAGAACGTTGCCGTGAAGGAAAACTGAAATGGATATTCTTGAAGCAAAAAAAGCCGTTGTCAAGGCGGGAATAGAGCTTGTTAAGGAAGGGCTCATCCAGCGCACGTGGGGAAACGTGAGCTGCAGGGTAAACGGCGAACAGTTCGTTATCACCCCCAGCGGCAGAGACTACCTCAGCCTCACGCCCGACGACGTTGTGCTTGTAAACATAGAGGACTGCTCGTATGAGGGCGACGTGAAGCCCTCCTCCGAAAAGGGCATCCACGCCAACTGTTACAAGCTGAGAGAAAACGTAAATTTTGTTATCCACACCCATCAGACCTACGCCTCTCTCGTGGGGCTTTCGGGCTTCGACATAAACGAGATAAAGGGCGACAGCGCGGCTGTACTCGGCGAATGCGTGCCCCTCGCGGCCTACGGTCTCCCGGGCACCGGCAAGCTCAAAAAGGGCGTTGCCGACGCTCTTAAGAGGGCTCCCGAGGCAAAGGCGTGCCTTATGATCCACCACGGCGCTCTGTGCGTTGGCGAAAGCCTTGAAGACGCCTTCAAGGTGGCGAACGAGCTCGAAAAGGTGTGCAAAGAGCGCATCCAAGCCAGGTTTTCCGACGTTACCGGAAGAGCTGCAAAAAGCTTTTATGAAATTGCCGACTATGTTGCGAAGGGCCTCGCCAGGGGCAAAAACGCCGCCGCGGTCCAGAACTACGATTCCATCCGCTCTTTTGCAGCGATAGAGATGAAGGCCGCCGGAGAAGAGCGCGGCGTGATGATCGACCTTGAAAGCGGAATGCCTGTTGATCCCGCCGAAAAGCTGCCCGACACGGCAATTCTCCACTGCGAGATATACAAAAGCAGATCGGACGTCAATGCCATAGTCCACTCAAAGGACGAGGCCACCCTTGCCGTTTCAAGGATGGGAAGGACGCTTAAACCGTTTTTGGACGATTTCGCGCAGATAGCCGGATTTACCGTAAAAAGCGCTGTTTACGAGCCTCAGAACGCCCTTCTGTCGTCTAAGCTCGTTGTTAAAAAGCTCAAGCACAGGGACGCCGTGCTTCTTAAGGACAACGGCGCCGTTTGCGTGGGAGCAGACGAGGACGAAGCAAACGCAGTTAAGCTCGTCACCGAGAAGGGCTGCAAAGCCTTTGCCGCCGCTTCGCTCTACGATCAGGACAAAAAGAGTATTAACCTTGCGGAAAGCGTTTTGATGAGAGTTATATACAAGCTTAAATACTCCAAGAAAAAATAATGTACAAAAGCTCCCTAAACGGCTTTTCATTATAATAATAAGTGGGTGAAGAGAAGATGGCCGAAAGAGGCAGATCAGAGCACAAAAACGCTTCGCGTTCCCGTTACCTGATTAAGCATGCCTACGGAGAACTGCTGAACGAAAAAGATCCCGCAAAGATCACTGTTACAGACATCGTTGAACGCGCCAAAATTTCACGCGGCACGTTCTACGCGCACTACCTTGACGTGTTCGACCTCAATATGTCGATCCAGAACAACATCATCCATGCCCTTGACAGGGGCGTGGAGCGCCTGGGAATGGAGAATTTCATTGCCGACCCCACAACGGGGGTACGCCTTGCGATGAAGTATCTTGAGGCGAACAAGGCCTATTTCGGCCTGTTTGTGAATTCCTCTCAGGGCGAAGCCTTCATTTCGAGGATCAACAACTACATTGAGGACAAGGTATATCCGATAATAGCCGAGCGTTTTTCCCAGCAGGACAACGACCGCATCAAGCTTTTTGTCATCTATACTCTCGGAGCCTATAAGAGAGTGCTTTCCTCGTGGTTTGCGGGAAAAATCAACTTCACCGCGGACGAATGCTCCGATATTCTGATGAATATCTATATGGCGTCGCGTCCCCCCGAGGTTGTACAGCTCGAAAAGGAATACGTTGAATCTCTTCAAAAAACAGAATGAGCAGGCGGCGTCTTCCGTATGGAAGCGCGCCGCGGCTAAATTCGCCATACGGCGAGCTAAATTGACCTGCGGTCAGCTAAATTCCCTTCGGGAGCTAAATTCGCTTCGCGAGCTGCGAGGCGAATTTAATTTTGCCGAAAACCGCGGGTTTTCAAATATGTTATGATTTTATTATCCGGCTACAGCTCTGCGAAAGACTAAAGAAAAAAAAGAAAGAGGGATAAAAACTCACGAGTTTTAATTATAAACAAACCAGGGTAAAGATCCGGTAGCGCCGACCGAGCCGGCAGGCGAGAACGCGGCGCTACCGAAATAGGATATATTTTTATAATTGACACTTGAATAGACATCTGCGGCTTTTAAAAGAATAAACCCACTGCGGCGCTTTCAATTTCAGAAAACCGCCAAGTGGGTCGTTTTTAGCTGAAAACCGCAGGTTTTCAATTTAGCTGAAGCCGAACGGCTTCAATTTAGCTGCGAGTGCAAGCGAGCAATTTAGCTGCGAGCGCAAGCGAGCAATTTAGCTGTGAGCGCATGCGAACAATTTAGCTGTGAGCACATGCGAACAATTCAGCTGTGAGCGCATGCGAACAATTTAGCTGTGAGCACATGCGAACAATTCAGCTGCGAGCGCAAGCGAGCAATTTAGCTGCGAGCGCAAGCGAGCAATTCAGCTCAATGACGTCAGAATTTTCTGAACAGGTTCCTGATTTTTTCAAGGAACGAGCCGGGCATCATTTTCGGGAACTCCGTTTTGCTCCAGCCGAGCTTTTCGGAGAGGATAACGGGTATATCGCAGTTTTTCACAGCCTGCCCGTCCTTCACGAAATCGTCGCAGCAGAACACAATGAGCGGCACGTTTGCGCCGGTGTGGGAACCGGAATGGTAGTGATAGGCTCCGTTTTCCATATACAGGTCACCGGTCTCATGGTCGGCGGTCACAATAACGATCGTGTGTCCGTCCTGCTTCGCGAATTCCACGGCTGCCTTCACGGCGTCGTCAAAAGCCTTTACCGCCGCTGCGGCGCGCTCCCGCTTTTCGGGATAGTCCACGCCTTCGTCGCTTGCGTGAGAGTTTTTATCGATGTGCGCGCCCTCCACCATAAGGAAGAACCCCGCGCGGCAGTCAAGAAGGGATATCGCCTTCTCGGTCATTTCGCGAAGTGTGGGCAGGCCGCTTTCCTCCGGAAGGCTCGGCCTCCAAAAGCTGCCGCCGAGCTGTCCGAAGCTTCTTGTGCCGGGAGTCAGGGCTTCCATTTCGGTTTTGGACGAAACGTAGGTGATGCCGAGCTTTTCAACGTCCGTGCGCGTTACGCAGTCAACCGCGCCGCCCCAGATGAGATCGATTCCCGAAGCAAGCTGCCTTTCGGTGATGACGTCGTCCATGTTCCTTGATCTTGCATACGAGGAGTAACCGGCGGGCGTGGCTCCGGCGGTGGAGTCGGTGGTCACAACACCCGTCCTCATGCCGTGGTCCATTGCGTTTTCGGTTATGTTTTTCGGTCTGAAGAACGTTCCGGAAGGATCGTACCAATAGGTAGCAACGCAGCTGTTTGTGTTGCGCACGCCGCATGAAAGCGCGGTGGCTCCGGCGGCGCTGTCGGTCACGGCGTTGGAAAACGAGCGTGTCTTTGACTGGCCGCGGCAGTCGTAGTATTCGTCCATAAACAGGTCGTAACCGTAGGCTTCGGCAAGCTTAAGATGGTTTTCGCCCATACCGTCGCCTATCATGAAAATAACGTTTTTATACTGTTTGCCGCCGGAGGCAGCGAGAGCGCTTAAGGGTATAAGGACCGAAAGGGCAAGCACGAGCGCGAGCAGTAACGATAAAGCTTTTTTTGTTTTCATAATATAACCTCTCAATAATTATACTTCCTCAAAATAGAAGGTCTTGCTGTAGCCGTCTGCGTTTGGCATATCAAAAAGCGAAAGCCCTGCGTTCATAAGAAGCGCTCCCGAATATATCTCCCCTGTTTCCTCAAGGCGGTAGTTTTTGTCAGCATTCAGCCCCTTAAGGCGAATAAAGAAGTTGCGGCTTTCCTTGCGGAACTTTATAAGGACGGTGAGAAGGGCCTTCGATTTGTTTTCGTCAACGAACTCCCACGCGCAGCGGTAGGGATCGTCCCACGGGGAGATTATGCGGTAGAGGTCGCCGTAGTGGATGAGGTCGTAGTGCCTGTGGTAGTCGGCTATCTGCGCCTTTATCTCGTTTCGGGCCTCTTCGCTTATCTTTTCGGGATCGAGCTCGTAGCCGAAGGAGCCCCACATGGCCACGTTGCGCTTGGTTTCGTAGGAAGCGCGCCTTGACGCAGAAACGTGCGCGCCCTGAACGGAAGCGGGATAGCACAAAGACGAGCCGAACTGGATGTCCACACGCGAAAGAGCGTCGGTGTTGTCGGAGCACCAGATCTGAGGCGAATAATACATCATGCCGGGGTCGTAGCGTCCGCCGCCGCCCGAGCAGTTTTCCATAAGAAGGTGCGGATAGGTTGAGGTTATCCTGTCCATCAGCTCGTAGGTGCCGAGGATATACCTGTGGTAGAATTCCTTCTGCTTTTCTGCGGGAAGAAGAGCCGAACCCGCCTCGGTCATGTTGCGGTTGAAATCCCACTTGAGATAGTCGATATCGTTGTTCCCGAGCACCTTGCTCATTTCGCCGAAGAGATAGTCGCGAACGTCCTTCCTTGTCATGTCGATGATATACTGGTGCCTGCCTATGCTCCCCTTTCTGCCGGGAACGTGGATGGCCCAGTCGGGATGGGCGCGGTAGAGGTTGGAATCGGGAGAGATCATCTCGGGCTCATACCATATGCCGAATTTGAGGCCAAGAGCCTTCACGCGGCTCACAAGGCTGCCTATGCCGCCCTTTAATTTCTCTTCGTTGACCTGCCAGTCTCCAAGAGACGAAGTGTCGTCGTCCCTCTTGCCGAACCAGCCGTCGTCCATAACAAACATCTCGATGCCTGTCTCCTTCGCCCATTTCGCGATAACGAAGAGCTTGTCGCCGTCAAAGTCCATGCCGGTGCCCTCCCAGTTGTTGACGAGCAGGGGGCGTTTTTTGTTTTTCCATTCGCCTCTTATGAGGTTATCGTTATAAAGCCTGTGGAAGGTGCGGCTCATTTTTCCGAGGCCTTCGTCGGAATACACGAGCACGGCTTCGGGGGTATAAAACCTTTCGCCGGGAGCGAGGGTCCAGCCGAAATCGTCGTAGTTTATTCCCATGATAACGCGGGCGGACTCGTTGTAGTCAACCTCGATCTCGCCCTTGTAGTTCGAGCTGTACACAAGGTTGAAGCCGTAGGCTTCGCCGTTGTCTTCGCCGCCGCCCCTTGAAATGAGCGCCATAAAGGGGTTTTGCGCAGCCGAGGAAGAGCCTCTGCGGCTGCCTATCCCCTGTGTGCCGTGAGCGAGAGGCCTTCTCTCAAGGTCCCTCTCCTGCATGTGGCGGCCGTAGAGAGTGATAAGGTCGTAGTCCATTGAATTCATATCAAGGCATAAGCTCATGGCGCGCTCTATTTCAAAGCTCTTTGACGACGCGTTTTCAATAACCATTGAACGGGTCATTGCGCTGTGCTTCTCGAAAACCGTGTAGATAAGAGTGCAGATAGCTCCCGTTACGCTGTCTTTAAGGCAAAGCTCAAGAGTTTCGCACTCGTCGTCGCAGTTCGCGTGCAGCGAAGGAAGGCCCGGAAGGGCGGGCTTGCCCTTATATATCTTATGGGAGTCGTAGCGGAAATCCACAACGGCGTTGCCGTCGGCGTTTCTTATCTGAACGGAGGCTATCCTCATGTCGGGCCCGCCGTTACAGCCTATCTCCATAGGGTAGGTGTCGGGGGTGAAGGTATAGGGCTCGTAGCCCTCCGGCCACGCGGAAAACGAGGCGTAAACGTGTCGCTTCTCAAAAGACGTCAGATTCACGTCGGGAATGAATGAGCCGTAGTAGAGATGCAGAGGATAACCGCCCTCGAATATCTTAATAACGTAGCTCGTATCCTTTGAGTCGAGCTTGAAGATTTTTTGTTCGTCATAGTATTTTACGGACATTTGGGGATCTCCTTTCGGTATAAAAAGCCGCCGTGTCGACGGAAATTGCAAAGGAAGGCGCGTGTTTTCCGTTTCGGCACGGCAGTATTATTTTGTTTATTGGGCGTTTGCGCCGGCGGCGCGCTGTTTTTGCTTAGCGAGGGTCGAAGGACGCTCGGCATAAGGCAGAAGCAGCTCGGATACGTCGGTGTATTTCACCTTGATATCCATCTTTTTATAGATCACGTTGAGAGCTATCTCGGCGGCGAAGATCGCCATTACGACGATATAGCAGAGCGGATTAACGGTTCCCTTAAAGATTTCGGGGATGGCGCCGTTGAGGGTATTTATCATCACCGCGTACGAAACAAACGAAACAGTTGCCAGCACCATTCCCGTGACGGCAAAACCAACGTTTCTCTGAAAGCCTCTCGGAGAACACGATAGAGTGAGCATGAAAAAGCCGACCAGCGCCGTAAGCGCCATCAGCGCAAGGCTCACGAGGGCCGCGCAGAAGGCAATTATCGCCTTCCCGAGAAGATCGCTGCCGAACATCGCGGAAAGCGCGTCAACGTCAAATCCGTTTGAAACAAAGAACTTTATTATTGAAACAAGATTGACTGTTGCAGAGTGTTCAGCGAAAGGCAGAATGTATTTCACCGAGCCCATGGGGAGAAGGAGCGCGACTATAGGAAGAAGCCCCAGAACGATGCGGGTTATCGACAGCGGATGCCCGATGAGCGAAAACTTAAGACGGTCAAACTTAGGTTTTCTTCTGGCATAGTTATACTCGGCTATATCGGCCTCTTTGCGAAGAGAATCTTCTATTCCGTAATAAAGCACGTTAACGCCGCAATTGGGGCACTCCTGCCGCCAGTCGGTGATTTTCAGCTTATAGTTACACTTCGGGCAATACTGCGCCATGTTATCATCTCTTTCGTTGTTATTTCGAATTTTTGAGGGAGATTGCGCGTTTGGCCTTGCACACGATGTTTTCGGCGTTGAGGCCGAAAAGCTCAAGCAGCTCGAGAGCGGGGCCGGACTTTCCGAACGTGTCCTCCACGCCCACTCTGAGAACGGGCACCGGGAACGCTTCGGCGGTGACCTCGGCAACCGCGCTTCCGAGGCCACCAATCACGTTGTGCTCTTCGGCGGTGACTATGCAGCCGGTGGTCTTAGCGGCGTCGATGATTATATCCCTGTCGATGGGCTTGATGGTGGCCATATTGATAAGAGAAGCGTTTATGCCTTCGTTTTTGAGCATTTCCACGGCGGCAATGGCTCTTTCAACGAGCAGGCCGGTGGCAATGACGGTGACGTCGGTCCCCTTGTTGAGATAAATGCCCTTGCCTATTTCAAACTTATAGCTTTCGTCGAAAACTCTCGGTACGGCGAGACGTCCGAAGCGCATATAAACGGGGCCTTCGCTTTCGGCGGCGGCAAGGACCGCGCTACGCGCCTCAATGTCGTCGGCGGGGTTTAATATCGTCATGCCGGGGATAGTGCGCATAAGGCCTATATCCTCGCAGCACTGGTGGCTCGCGCCGTCTTCTCCAACGGAAATTCCGGCGTGGGTGGCGCCTATTTTAACGTTTATTCCGGGATAGCCCAGAGTGTTTCTGATCTGCTCAAAGGCTCTGCCCGCGGCGAACATGGCGAAGGAGCTCGCGAAAACGGTGTAGCCCGAGGCGGCGAGGCCGGCGGCCACGCCTATCATATTGCCCTCCTGTATGCCGCAATCTATGAACCTTTCGGGGAAGGCCTTCTTGAACATGCCTGTCTTGGTGGCGGCGGCAAGGTCCGCGTCGAGCACAAGGAGCTTATCATTTTTTTCACCGAGCTCAACAAGCGCTTTGCCGTAGGCGTCTCTGGTGGCGGTCCTTATGATATCTGCCATTTTCTTTTCCTCCTTATCCTTCAAGCGCGGCTTTCGCGGCGTTAAGCTCGCTCATTGCCGTTTCATAGTCGGGCTGCTTGGGGGCCGCGCCGTGCCAGTTCACGGCGTTTTCCATATACGAAACTCCCTTGCCCTTGACGGTCTTCATTATAACTGCGGTTGGCTTATCGGCGCAGGCCTTCGCAGCCTCAACGGCGGCTTCAATGGCGTCAAAGTCGTGGCCGTCTATTTCTATTACGTTGAAGCCGAACGCTTCGAATTTTTCAGGGATCGGATAGGGTGAATTGACCTCTTCGAGGGTACCGTCTATCTGAAGATTATTGTTGTCGACGAACACTGTGAGCATACTCAGCTTCTTCGCGCCCGCGAACATCGCAGCCTCCCAGACCTGGCCTTCCTCTATTTCGCCGTCGCCGAGAATAGCGTACACGCGATATTTATCGCCTTGAAGCTTTGAAGCGAGAGCGAAGCCGCATGCCGCCGAGATCCCCTGTCCGAGAGAACCTGTGCTCATGTCCACGCCGGGGATATGGTTCATGTTTGGATGGCCCTGAAGGTAGGAATCGGATTTTCTCAGGGTCTTAAGGTCTTCCACGGGAAAATATCCCCTGTTTGCGAGAGCCGCGTAGAGCGCGGGGGCGGCGTGGCCCTTTGAGAGCACAAGGCGGTCCCTGTCCTCCTTTTTCGGGTCGGCGGGATCAACGTTCATCTCCTTGAAATAGAGATAACTCAGAAGGTCGGCTATCGAGAGCGAACCGCCGGGATGTCCGCTTTTGGCGTTGTAGGTGCCCTCAATTATTCCGAGCCTGATCTTAACAGCCGCGAGTTCGAGCTGTTTTTTTGTTGCAGCATCCATACGAAAAACTCCTTTTTAAATAGTCTTGAGACGTGATAAAAAATCCGTGAAATAATCGGGAAGCTCAGATGAAAACTCCATATACTCCCCGGTGCGCGGATGAATGAATCCGAGCGTTTTTGCGTGAAGGCACTGGCCTATTAGCCCGTGCGTGTTTTTTTCGCCGCCGTAGACCGTGTCGCCGGCTATAGGGTGGCCGAGCGACGCGCAGTGCACTCTTATCTGGTGGGTCCTGCCCGTTTCGAGCCTGAACGCGCAAAGGTCGAAGCCCTCGTAGCTTTTAAGAACCTCGTAGTGCGTGACGGCGTTTTTGGCGTTTATGCCGTTCACAGCCTGTTTTTTGCGGTCTGCGCGGCTTCGTCCGAGCGGCATATCCACGGCGCCGGAGGTTTCCTTCATGTGCCCCGTGACCACTCCCCTGTATTCGCGCTTAAACGAATGCGCGGCTATCTGCTCTGAGAGCGAAACGTGCGCGAGGTCGTTTTTTGCGACTATCAGAAGCCCCGACGTGTCCTTGTCTATTCTGTGCACTATACCGGGCCTTATGACCCCGTTTATGCCCGAAAGAGAGCTGCCGCAATGCCACAAAAGCGCGTTAACTAAGGTGCCGTCGGGATTGCCGGGGGCCGGGTGCACAACCATGCCCTTTTGCTTGTTGACGACAAGCAGGTCGCCGTCTTCGTATATAACGTCAATCGGGATATCCTGAGGGACTGCCTTCAGCTCCTCGGGATCGGGAAGCAGCACGGTTATCTCATCATTTTCTTTGAGCTTGCCGCTCTTTACGACGGTTCTGCCGTTGAGCTCCACCGCGCCGTTTTCAATGAGCTTCTGCACGGCGCTTCTTGAAACGGTTCCGAGAGCGTCGCTTATGTATTTGTCTATCCTCTCGCCAGCGCTCTGAGCCGGGACGAGCAAAGCCTCCTCAGTCATCGGTTCCACCGTTTTCGGGCTTCTTTTTCGCGTCCCTTACAATGTCAATTATAAGATAAATGATTATCGCGAAGCACGAGCAGGTTATAAGGCAGTCGGCGAAATTAAATATGGGAAAATCAATGAACAGGGTTTTTATATAATCTATAACGCAGCCCCTCGTGAGCCTGTCGAGCTGGTTGCCCGCGCCGCCCGCTATTATGAGGGGTATGCAGATATCGTATACGAGCGGCTTGTTTTTAACGGCTATAAGACCTATGAGCCCCGCCAGAATAAGTACGCCCGTAAAAACGGTCAGCGCAGTGGTGGAGGACGAAAACAGACTGAACGCCGCTCCGGTGTTTTCGGCGTAGGAAAGCCCCAAGAAGCCTTCCACGATCGTGAGCGTTCCCGCTCCGGCGAGCTTTTCGTAAACCAGGTTTTTAATAGCGCGGTCGATGAGCACCAGCGCGGCGATTACCGCGAGCTGCACAGCGAACCTCAATATGCGTCTGCCCTTTTCCGACACGATATACTGTTCTCCGTTTTTTATTTTTTCTTCTTGTTTCTGCGTTTGGATCTTTCGGGCCTTTCGGGCGCTTCGGGTATATCCTCAAAGACGCTGAGGTCTATATCGAAGCCGTTTTCACCCGAGAAGGTCTCCTGCGATATATCGGCTTTCTCGCCCGGAGCCTCGTCAAACTCAAAATCAAACTCCGGCGCTTCGGGAGCGTCGCCTATGGTTTCAAAGCCTTCGTCGTCAGAGCTAACCTCAATCTCTTCTTCGCCGAGAAGCTCAAAGCCCTCGTCGTCCACAGCGTCGTCGAGCTCAATGACAGGCTCGGTCTGCTCCATAGCATCTTCGGCGGCCTGCTCTATTTCCTCGAAAGCCTCTTCGGCCTGTTCTTCGATCTCTTTTTCGGTTTCGTGAAGGGCCTCTTCGGCGGTGTCTTCTATCTCTTCAAAGGCTTCCTCGGCCTCTTCTTCAAGCGAAATCTCGGCTTCGGGAACGGCCTCTTCGGCGGCCTCTTCTATCTCTTCAAAGGCTTCCTCGGCCTCTTCTTCAAGACTGGTTTCGGCTTCGGGAATAGCCTCTTCGGCGGCCTCTTCTATCTCTTCAAAGGCTTCCTCTGCCTCTTCTTCAAGACTGGTTTCGGCTTCGGGAACGGCCTCTTCGGCGGCCTCTTCTATCTCTTCAAAGGCTTCTTCGGCCTCTTCAACAAGCTCCGTCTCCGAAGCGTCCGGCAGAGCGTCTTGTACGGTTTCTTCTTCAATGGAATCGAGATCGTCGAAATCCTCGAAATCGTCAAAATCGTCGGCAGCGCTGTTTTCAAGCTCGCTCTCAAGCTCGCTTATAAGGTCCGCATCGTCCGCGCGGCCTTTTTCGGCGTCGGCGTCCCCGGCAAGCTCCGCTATTTTTTCGGCGGCTTCGTCGGCTATCCTGCGGGCGTCGCTTCCGGCGGCGTTCACGGCGGCCTCTACGTTTTCGGCGGTTATGCCTATTTTTTCATTTTCAAGCGGAGTGAAGCCGGTGGGAAGCTCGGAGGCAACGTAATTGAATTCGGCCTCGGTCTGTTCAACCGTGGGCACCGGGGGAACGGCGGGAAGCTCGTTTACTCCGAGCTCTTCGGCAAGCGAAGCGGCGGAAAGTCCGCCTATCATCTTCTTTGTGCCGTCGAAGGCGTCGCCGAGGCTTTCTATGGTTACGCTTTCGCTTCTGTCAAACGAAACGTCGCTTATCTCTTCGGGATCGCCATCGAACACCGGCTTCTGAACGGAATAACCGTAGTCAAGGCCGTTGTTTTTAAGTATTTCTCCGGCGTCGACGCTCTCGTCAAGCTGCCCGACGTTTTCGGGCATTTTCACCGTGAAGAACATATCGGAGTTTGCGGAGAGCTCTTTTTTGGCAAGGGACAGCTTCTTTTCACACTCTGAGTTCACCGCTATCATCAGCGCGGCGGCCTTGCTCTGCGACTGACGGAAATACTCGTTTGAGGCGGCCTCCGCCTTGTCGATACGGCTCTCGGCCTCGCTTTTCGCGAGCCTGAGCATTGTTTCGCACCTGACCTTTGTTTCTATAAGCTTCTTTTCAACGGTGTCGTCAATCTGAGCGAGCGCTCCGTTCGCGTTCTCTTCGCTTTTTACCCTGTAGCTTTCGGCCTCGGTTTCGGCGCTCTCGATAATCGCCAGCGCCCTCTCCTTTGCTCCTTCAATAAGCGCCTCAGCCTGCTCGTTTGCCGAGCCCTTGAGCTCTTCGGCTATCCTCAGAGCTTCGTCGTATATCACTTCTATCTGCTCGTTCTTTACGGCAAGCAGCTCCACCGCCTTCGTTTTTGCTTCGGCTATAGCCGTTTCGCAGCGCAGCTTTGCCTGTTCGAGTTGGTTAAAGGAATTTTTGTTTGCAGCCTCGATAACGCCGTCGGCCTCGGTCTGCGAGGTCTCTATCAGGCTGACGGAATTCTCTTTCGCTTCGCTCATTATTTGGTCGCTCGCCGTTTTAGCCGTTTCAAGCATCGCCTCGGCGCGGGTGCGCGCGTCGGAAATAATTTCAACCGAACGGGTCTCGGCGTCTGAGAGCATTTCGGATGAACGCGCCTTTGCTCCCGAAAGCATTTCGGACGAGCGCGTTTCGGCGTCGGAAAGCAAAGCGGACGAGCGCGTTTCGGCGTCGGTAAGCAAAGCGGACGAGCGCGTTTCGGCGTCTGAAAGCAAAGCGGACGAACGCGTTTCGGCGTCGGAAAGCAAAGCGGACGAGCGCGTTTCGGCGTCGGTAAGAAGCTCCTCCGATTTGTTTTTTGCTTCTAAAAGAAGAGCGTTTATCTCGTTTTCGGCTTCGTTTTTGAGCTCGTCTGTGGAGCGGCGTATAATGGCGGCCTCGTCCCTTGCGTTGGAAAGAGCGGTTTCTATATCGGAAATAAGGGTCTGCAGCTGCTCGTCTGCGAGGGACGTTATTTCGCTCTGGCCTTCTTCGTCGGCGTTAATGGAAGCCTCCGCGTTTACGTTTGCGGCTATTTTTCTCGCGCGCTCGCGGGCGTTTTTCCAAAGGGCGATAACTCCGGCCTCCGCGGCCTTTCTCTTGTCGTCGGCTTCGCCCTCGGCGTTAACGATCATCGCTTCGCTGGCCACCTTGGCGTCGTCAAGAATAGAATTGGCCTTCGTCTGGGCGTTTTCGAGCAGCGCGGCGGCCTTCTGGTCGCAGTCGCCGATAAGTTCGTTTACGGCTTTTTCGGTTTCGCCGGTAACGGCGGCCGCGGTTTCACGGGCGGCGTTCACGTACCCTTCGGAAAGGACCTTTGCCGATGATATAATGCTCGCGTATTCCGCCTCCGCCGCGGCGTTTATCTTTTCGGCCTTGAGCATGGCGGTATCTATGACTCCGTCGGCTTCCGCCTTTATTCCCTCGACCTGCTCCTCGGCGGCGTGGATAATATCCTCGGCCTGCTGGTTGGCGGCGTCGATAATCATCTCGGCGCTCTTCTGCGCGTTATATAGCACGTCCCTGAGAACGTTCTCGTCTTTCCTGTATTCCTCGATCTTTGCAGCGAGGATACCGAGCTTTTTGATCATGCTCGCGTTTTCCTCGAATATCTCGGAATATTCCTTTGATATCTGTTCAAATGCGGCGTCAACGTCGGCGGCCTTATAGGAGTCGCCCTCAAGACGTTCAAAACCGATATCCTTAATTTGCGCGGGAGTCAGCATATAATCCCCGTCCTTTCATCTTTTTGTTCGATGGACTGCAAAATGGAAAATCAAACAAAAAACATTCCGTTGTTTTCAAGTTCATCAAGAAGGTCGCCCATTACGTCAACGTTATAAGGCGTGATGATATAAGTGCTGTTCGCGATCTTTTTGAGCTTTCCGCCGTTTGCGTAGGCGACGCCGGAGAGGAAGCACAGCAGCTTTCCCGCCTCGTCCTTGGCGGTAGCCTCAAGGTTCAGGACCACGGTACGCTTTTCGAGGAGCTCGTCGGCTATGGTGGTGGCCTCGTCGAAGTGCTCCGGCTTTTTTAGCACGACCTGGAGCTTTGCGGTGGTGTGGATATCCACCACCTTGGTGGGCGTGCGCGTCAGGCTCGCGGCGGTCCTTCTGTCAATTTTATCGTTTGCGCTCTGGCGGCGCAGAGGGGAGCGTTCGGTTTCGTAGCCGCCATCCTCATCTTCGTTTTCGTCGTCTATATCAAAATACTCGCTGTCGAGTCCGAATGCTTTTTTCATCTTATCTGATAATTTCACTGTTTCATTTCCTTTCCCGGATTCTCGATTTGATTCCCGATTTAATATATTATAATATAATTATTA
>JAFSWN010000209.1 GCA_017450185.1 Clostridia bacterium
TCATGTGCGCGGGGGAGGTTTTTTATTTTTGACGCTTCCTGCGTGCACTGCGCTTACGTCCGACCACGACGTCTTTGTAAACAGCCTTCGCCGATATGACAGGAAATATATCAACGGCGTGCTTGAAAAGGTCCCGGAGCTTCGTATACTCAAAGAGCATTATTTTTATTCCACGCTTTTTCCGGTGCGTTTAGCTCAGCGAGTTCTGCCTGTAAGCGTTCCCGATGAAAGGCAGACCATCAACTGCTGGAAATACGGAAAAAAACATCCGATAACAAAAACCGCAAAGGCCGTATTGAACGCCGACTACAGGCTGAATTCGCTCTTGGGGGACGTGCGTTTGGACGTCCCGGGGCTTTCGCTGTTTATTGCCTGCAAAAAGATTTGAACCCATTATAATGTTTTTTTACTCAAAAACCGGAGGATCGTCTCAAGTGTCTCATATCGATTCCGCATTAACGCCTGCCCGTAAGATAAAGCTTTTCGGAAAAGAGTTCGCCGCGACGGATATTGTTTTTGCGGTCTCTTTTTTTGCGCTTTTCGGCTGGTTTATGTATGTTGTAAGATTCGGTGTGAACGCCGCCGACGAAGGGCTTTATTTCAACATAGCCCAAAGGGTGCTTCAGGGCGACAGGCTGCTTGTGGACGAGTGGCAGGTCTCTCAGTTTTCGGCGTTTCTTCTTTTGCTGCCCTACCGTCTGTTCACCGCCTTGACCGGGGGAACCGAAGGTATTATTCTGTTCGAGCGCAGGTTCTATGTTTTTGTCACGATGGCGCTTTACGTCTTCTTATATAAAAAATACAGACGTTTCGGCTTCTCGGGGCTGCTCGGCGTGTTTCTTGTGTGTTCCTTCGTCCCCGGAGACATGTTCGCATTGTTCTACCGCTCGATGTCGCTTCAGGGGCTCATCGTCCTTTGTACCATCTTCTTCCTACCGCAGGAAAAGCCCCATAGCGCCTTTAAGTGGGTGTTTGCCGGTATAGTCCTCGGCTGTACGGTCCTTGCCGAGCCTGTGCTGAGCGTTCTTTATTTTTTATACTGCGCGGTCGTTCTCTTTTTCAGACTGTCGAAAAAGCGCGAGTGTAGAGTTCCCGCCTTCGAAGCGAAAGCGTGGGGACTTGTCACCGCCGGAGTTATTCTGACGGCGATACCCGTTATTATTTATTTTGTTGCAAAAAGCGGCGTCGGGAACATTATTCGTATTTTTCCGGAGCTCCTTTCCGACGTTGAATACGATTTCGCCGGCGAGCATCTTTTTAACGTCTTTTGGAAATTCCTGATTTTATGCAATTATTTCGGCTATTTTAACAGCGCGGTCTGGGGCGTCCTTCTGGCGGCGAGCGCGGCGCTGTTCTTTGTTAAAACGGAAAAGCAGGAACCTCTTCCCGCCGCAAAGGGAAAGAAAAAAGCACAAAAAACTTCATCCCGCGCCTTAACGGTGCTGCGGTTAAAGCGTGCTGTTTTTATTGCCGCGTGTTTATGCCTCGCGGCCTCGTATATATGGGGGATCGTGAGCTTTGTAAAGTATAAGACGGACCGCGAATCGCACCAGCTTTATATGTATTATTTTTTCCACAGCCTTCCGTGCGTCGCTTTCACGGCCGTGTGCGGCCTGCTCCTAAAGAAAAGAGAGCCGGCTTACGTTGCGTACTGGTGGGTTATTTTAATTGCGGACGTTCTTGTTTCCTACGGCTCCCAGGTGTCGTCCAGCGTTTGCGGAGTGCTTTTGTTCCCCCTTATGTTTTATTCGACGGGACGTGTTTTTAACGAGCTTAAAAGCGACTCCGAATCAACGCCTAAGGAGGGTAAACGGGGCGTCGCCGTCTTCGTGAGGGCAGCCCTTGCGGTTGGGTTATGCGCGTGCCTGTGCTTTGAGTCCGTCGGTTTTTATATTTCAAGGTGCTTTTTGCCTATAGAGCGTTATGAGAGCGGTATGGAGAACGAGGCCGTTGACATGAAACTTCCGAGCGGCGCGCTGAAGGGACTTATAACAAACCGTCAGATTTATGATCTGTACGCCGAATATTTGTCCGACATGGACAGGCTCAAAGAGCTGTGCTCCGGCAGAATATATATTATGGAGGCCTGCCCTTATTTTTATCTCTACGTAGATAAACCCGTTGGCACCTACTCCTCGTGGTACGTTGAGGACGATGCTATGGAACGGCAGCTGAGATTCATGCGGCTTCTCCCGGAGGACCGTCCCGAATACGTTTATATTCCGTTCTTCGATTTTGTGACCTATAAGAAGCAAAGCGGCTCTGACGCCCCGAGCGGGCTGAAGCTCGACTGGGTCAAAAAGCATAGCGACTGTTCCGTTGAGAAGGGAAGGGTTGGATATATCGTCCGGGTGAATGAATGGACGCTTCCCGAAGAGTAGTGATACTGCTCGTTCTTTTATGAAAAACCGATCGGGGATTATTTAGATGAAGCTGAAACCCAGAAACTTCCACATAGGCAGATTTGAAATTGGCGCAGCGGACGCTGCCGCTTTGCTCGTTTTTGCTCTGATGTGCGTTTTGCTCTTTATGACCGCTCCCTACGGCGTCACCGAGGCCGACGAGCCGCTGTATCAGGTGTATGAGCAGCGCCTTATGAAGGGCGACCGTCTGTTTTACGACGACTGGACTCTGACTCCGTTTTCCACGATCTTCAATTTTCTGCCGTTCGCGGCGTTTTATCATCTTTCTTCCGGCGCGGAAGGGTCTCTTCTTGCGCTGAGGTATTTTTTTGTTTTTCTGAAGCTGTTTGCTTTTTGCGCCGTATATCTGAGCCTCAGGAAACACGGCCGCTGGGCTGTGCTTGCGGCGTGCGTTTTTACCGGGGCGTTCGCGTTCGGTATAAAAACTTTGAACTATTATTTCGTTTGCGGCTGCGCGCTGCTGTTCACGGGTATGGTTTTGTTTGTGAAAAAGCAAAACAGTCCTTTTTCCGTTGCCGCGGCAGGTTTCGTTTTCAGTCTGGCGGTCCTCGCGGAGCCGAGCATAGCCGCTATATGGATCATTTATACTCTTATCGTCATCGTTCGCGCCGCGGTGAAAAAAAAGAACCCCGGCACGAAAGGCCGCTATGATTTCGTTCTGTCGTTTTCCGTTTGGAAAAACTTTTTATTCGGCGTTCTGATTGCCGCGGGAGCTCTTTTCGTTTTGTGCGCGGCGTTTTTTATGAGGGCTCCCTTGGACGGGCTCAGACAGGGCTTTATGAACGCTCTGAACGATCCCGAACGCTCGAACGGCTGTGTTGAGCTTCTCAAGGTCCGTCTTAACATGATGTCTCTTTACGCGGGCTTCTTCCATCCCTCGCTGTTCTGGTCTTTTATCGCGCTTTTGCCGGTTTTTATCATTGTCGGCAGATTTAAGAAGAAAGCCGCTCCTGTGTTTTTTATCATTTTGACGGTTTTATACGCCGCCATGACGCTGAGGCTTTTGTTTTATCCAATGAGCGAAGTCGGCTTCGCCGTGGGCGAAACCATATGCCACCCGCTTCCGCTTTGCCTGCTGGCTCTCTGCGCGTATTCATATACTCGGCATAAAAACGAGCGTTTGTTCGCCTTTTTGCTGTTCGGATTCGCCGCTTCTGTTTTCGGCGATATCATTTCCATGACCGCGTTCGGCGCGTTTTCGGAGGTCACTGCGGTGCCTGCCGTTTTAATAATCCGCGATTATTACCTTGAGCTCAAAGAGGACTTGCCTTCAGGGGAAAAGAACGTTTCTTTGAAAAAAAACGGCAAAAAGGCGTCTTCCTTCAAAACCTTTTCCGCCGCGCTCACGGTCCTTTTTGTTTTCGCCTGCGCAGCCGAGGCGGCGCACTTCGCGTATATAATAAACCTCCATGAGACCGAGCGCCTTTTTGTTAAGAGTGAAGAGCCGCTTGACAGCGCTATAGGCTCCGGCGCGTTCAAAGGAATTATAACCACAAGAGAAATAGCCGAAAACTACGAAAAGAGCGTGCGCGACTGCGCGATCATCTCGAAGCTCTGCGAAAACCGGCTTTACGTGGCGGACCTCGCTCCGTCGGTGTATCTCGATTCCGACGAACTTATCGCAGCCCATTCTCCCTATTATTACTATCAGGAGGGCTGGGACAGGGTGTCTGCCTGGTGGGAGATGCACCCCGAAAAGCGCCCTGACGTTATTTATATCCCCTATATAAAACTTAGTTACCTCGACTATCCCGACTCTACGGTCGACGAAAAGCTCGATTGGCTGAGTGAACGCGCCGAAATCGAGGTGACGAATGGGGAAGCGGGCGCTGTGGTAAAGATACTTGCATGGCGTGAGCATTAAGTAGCCGCTGATTAATTACCGGCTGCCGCCTTAGCACATGTCTTGTTTGCATATTTCCCGTCATATTAAACAAAGCTGCCTTGACATACGCCAGTATGTCGGCGGCAGCTTTATGCAATCTGACGAAAAATCTGACTGCACAATACACGCACTATAATTAATCAGCGGCTACTTAAAGCTTAAATTTACGGAAAGGAGAGGCTTTACCGATGGTCTCCCGTTTGAATGAGCGGCGTTTCGCCGTGGGAAAGCTCAAAATATCATACGCGGATATTGCGGCCGCGGCGCTGTTTATCGCCTTTGCGGCGTTCTTCTTCCATAACGCGCGTTTCGGGAGCAACGAGGCCGACGAAACGCTCTATCAGGTGGTATGCTACAGGCTTTCAAGGGGCGATAAGCTTTTTGCCGACGACTGGATGTTCATAACGAGCGCGTTTTTTCAGTATATCCCATACAAAATCGCGTGCATGATATGCGGCGGGACGGAAGGTATAATACTCGTGCTGCGATATTTTTACGTCGCGGTGAAGATGATCTTTTTCGTTTATATTTACCTGTCCTTGCGCTCATACGGCTTTTGGGCCGTGCTGTGCTCGGCGCTTTACTGCTGCACGGACCTGTTCGGGATGAAAACCACGGACTTTCTGTCCGTTTGCATGAACGCCGCGCTCATAACGGCGATGATACTGTTTATAAGAAAAGACGCGCGCCCGGCGCGTTACGTCTTCGCGGGATTCGTTTTCAGCTGCGCGGTTATCGTCCAGCCCGGAACGGCTCTCGTGTGGGCGTTTTATTGCGCGCTTGTCCTTATTGCGGTAATCCTCAATAAAAAGGGAAAGCCGTTCCTTACGGAATACGGCTTCGTGTTGTCTGTCAAAACTTGGAAATATCTGCTTTTCGGGGTCCTCGGAGCGGCCGCGCTGTTTTTTATTTCGTGCGCCGTTTTCTTTACGGGAACGGATCTAAGAGCCATCGCCCTCGGATTCGAAGAGCTTACCAAGCTTCTCGGGCGCAGGACCGCCGCCGGTTATTCCTTCTGGTGGATAAGAATAAACAAGCCCGTTATGTACGCTCAGATGTACAACCCCTTGCTGACGGCTGCCTTTATTGCGCTGCTCATATTGTCGCTCGTTCTTGTTAAATATAAGCGCAAGCTCGAAAAACCGATCTTTATCGCGCTTTTCGCCGTGTTTGCAGCCATGTCGGTGCATCTCATGCTCTATCCGGTCGAAAGCACCGGCAACACCGTGGGCGAAGCGTGCAGCCATCCTCTTTTGCTCGCGCTTATGGGCATACCTTTCTATGCCTTCACCGAAAACAAAAACCGCAGGCTGTTCGGTTTTCTCTTGTTTTCTGTCGTTTTGTCGCTCACTGTCGATATTTTTTCAAACAATACCTTCGGGTCGGTCCTTCTTGTAGGCGACGTGCCCGCCGTGCTTTTGTTCAGGGACTATCTGCTCGAAAAAATCAAGACCGGCGGCGGGAAATCAAAAAAAACTGATTATAAAAAAGCCTACGCGGCGGCGCTGTGCTCCTTTCTTGCGTTTATCGCGGTTTTTGAGGTTTTCCACGTTGTGTATATGACCGGCCTGCCCGAGATGGAAGCGCATTTCAGCGGTTCCTTCCAGCCTCTCGACACTGAGGTGTCGCAGGGTGTATACAAGGGGACCGTCACCACGCGGGAGCTTGCCGATTTCTGTGAAAAGACGGCGCGTGACGCCGAAAGGATAAGAGGTATCTGCAAGGAGGGCCTGTACGTCGCCGACTACGACGTAACGGCCTATCTCGGCGCGGACTCTGACGTCTGTTCACCGTGGGCGCAGGTGTTCATGAACTGGGAGGGCGAAGAGACGTGGTGGCGCGCTCACAAGTGGCCGGATACCGTCTATATTCCTTATTCCGCTCTGAGCTATTCCGAAGACGTCGCCCCAGCCGACGAAAAACTTGAGTATTTCAGAACGAAGGGTTCTTTTGAAATCGAAGAGGGCGAATGCGGATATATACTTATGAATTTTTCGCCCTATCCGGACGCGTGAGCCGCGCCGGCCTGTCAAAACGGAGTGAAACACATGAAAA
>JAFSWN010000210.1 GCA_017450185.1 Clostridia bacterium
AATTTATTATTCTTTTATCTTGATTTCTTCGTGTTTCTCAGATGAATCATATATCGCCTGCATGATCTTTGACGTGCCAACGGCGTATTTTATGTCGTTGCGGTTGCGTTCGCCTTTTCTCACACATTCGGCGAAGTCGAGCACCTCGCTGCGGTGTATGGCGTTCATCTCGAATTTCGGCTTGATTTCAAGCAGCGCGCCGTCCTTGGCGGTGTAGTAGGTGAAGCCTCCTCCGTATTGAAGGCGAACGCCGCCCTTGTCTCCCATAAAATCAATGTAGGTCTCGTTGATCCCGATGTTCTGCGCCCACGCGCCGTTGAAGCTTATAACGCTCCTGTCGGTCCTAATCAGGCCAACCACCGAATCGTCAACGTCGTAGACGCCGTTTTCGATATCGGATGAATCCTTTGCCCACATGTTTTCATAAACGTAGTTTTTCATGTCTTTTCCGAGCTTGCAGAAGGCCTCTCCCGAGCAGGTGAGCACTTTCGGGTCGTTCAGACAGTACATGATGAGGTCTATATAATGCACGCCCCAGTCAATAAGTGCGCCGCCTCCGGATGAAGCGAAGGTTGTGAAGTCGCCGCCGAGGCCGGGTATGGAACGGTGCGCGCGGAAGCTCGCGTAAACGTGGTAAACCTCGCCGAGCTCGCCGTTCGCGATCATGTCTCTTATGCGGTTCACGGCGTTCGAATAGCGGTTGCACACCCCGATCGAAAGTATCCTGCCCGTTTCATAGGATACTTTTTCCATTTCAAGCGCTTCGCTGAGGATCCTCGCGGCGGGCTTCTCACAAAGAACGTCCTTGCCGTGGTTCATGAAGTCGATGGAGATAACAGAGTGCATATCGTTGTGCGTGCAAACGGAAACGGCGTCAAGCTCCGGATCGTCCAGGATCTCTTTATAGTTGTAAACGGCCTTGCCACAGCCGTATTTTTTAACGGCATTGTCGGCTCTTTCGGGGATGATATCGCAAAAATACTTTATCTCGGCAATTGGGGATTCAAGATACGCAGGTATGTGCGCGGAGTTCGCGATGGTCCCGCAGCCGATTATTCCGATTTTAATTTTGTCCTTCATTTTATGACCTCCGAGTTGTTTTTTTTATTTTAACACTTTATAAACGTAAAGTAAAGATTCAATATGGATTATATTGTACGGTAAGGAAAAGGATATAAAAAAATTCCTTGCATTTTAGTCAAAATTATATTAAAATAAAGAAAAACCGAAAGGGGAAATAATATGGGACTTATTTCAGCAGGACTCGGAGCCGTAGGCGGCGTTCTCGCCGATCAGTGGAAAGAATTTTTCTATTGCGAGGCTCTCGATAAGGACGTACTTGTCACAAAAGGACAAAAACGTATAACCTCCCGTTCTTCAAACACAAAGGGAAACGACAACATTATATCAAACGGTTCTGGTATTGCCGTTGCCGACGGACAGTGCATGATCATTGTTGAGCAGGGCAAGGTGGTCGAAGTGTGCGCCGAACCCGGCCAGTACACCTATGATAAATCCTCCGAGCCGAGTATTTTCACAGGCCCCCTCGGACAGAGCATTAAAGAGACCTTTAAGCTCATTGGAAAGCGTTTTACTTACGGCGGCGATACAGGTAAGGACCAGAGAGTTTATTACTTCAACATTAAAGAGATAATCGACAACAAGTTCGGCACTCCCAATCCCGTTCCGTTCAGAGTGGTCGATTCAAGGATAGGCGTAGACATCGACGTTTCGGTTCGCTGCTCGGGCGTTTATTCATATAAGATAACAGACCCTCTTCTTTTCTATACCAACGTTTGCGGTAACGTAGCGAGCGAATATAAACGCGAGGAGATAGACCCGCAGCTCAAAACTGAGTTCATTTCCGCTCTTCAGCCCGCGTTTGCGGAGATCTCGAACCTTGAGATAAGGCCCAACCAGCTTGTGGCTCACACCTCCGACCTTGAAAAGGCGATGAACACCGCCCTTTCGTCAAAGTGGAGCGAGCTTCGTGGCCTCAGCGTCGTCAGCGTCGCTCTCGGCTCTCTAACTCTTCCTGAAGAGGATCAGGAGATGATAAAGCAGCTCCAGAGAGGCGCCGCGATGAGCAACCCGAACCTCGCCGCAGGAAATCTTGCCGCCGCTCAGGCCGACGCGATGAGAGACGCCGCCAACAACAGCGCGGGAGCCGTTTCCGGCTTCATGGGCATGGGAATGGTCGGAAATATGGGGTCGAACGTATCGAACCTGTTCCAGATGGGCGCTCAGCAGCAGGCTGCCGCAGCCGAAGCAGCCAAAGAAGCCTCTGCGGCCGACAGTTGGATATGCGGTAAATGCGGAGCCCGTTCAACAGGCAAGTTCTGCGCTGAATGCGGCGCTCCGAAGGAATCGGACGAAAACACATGGAAATGCGAAAAGTGCGGAGCCCGAAACAAGGGCAAGTTCTGCTCCGAATGCGGAGCGAAGAAGCCCGCAGGCGCGCCTCTTTACAAATGCGATAAATGCGGATGGGAACCCGAGGATCCTGCAAATCCTCCGAAATTCTGCCCCGAATGCGGCGACCCCTTCAATGATAACGATATAAAAGAATAACAAGCTTTCGGCTGTGCCTTTGCGTCTGTGAGGGCGCAGCCGTTGTTTAGGGAGACTGATATGGCCAACACCATTGAATATAAATGCCCTTGCTGCGGCGGAAACGTTGAGTATTCGGGAAAAGAAGGTAAGCTTCGCTGCCCTTTCTGCGACACTGTATTTACTCCGGAAGAGCTCAAAGACAAGGACGAAGCGCTTCATGAAGTCCAATCGGGGCAAAACGACTCCGAAAGCGGAAACAGTAATAATGAGGAATCCACGCTCGGGGTTTATGTGTGCCGTTCCTGCGGGGGCGAGCTTGTAACAGATGAAAACACCGCCGCCACAAAATGCCCATTTTGCCAAAACCCCATTATTTTATCAAAGCGTCTTTCGGGAGAGCTTCTGCCTGACGTGATCGTTCCGTTCAAGCTCTCAAAGGACGACGCGAAGGCTTCGCTCAAGCAGTTTATGTCAAAAAAGAGGCTGTTGCCGAAATCTTTTTCGTCAGAAAGCAAGCTTGACGAGATAAAGGGCGTTTACGTCCCGTTTTGGCTTTACGACGTCAAAGCGGACGGCGATCTGGTATACAGGGCGGAAAAAACGAACCAGCGTTACGAGGGAGATTATATCGTGCGGGAGGTTGAGATCTTCTCTGTTGAAAGACAGGGAAGCGTCAGCTTCAATTCCATCCCGATGGACGCTTCAAAGAAAATGCCCGACGACATGATGGAATCGCTCGAGCCCTACGACCTTTCGGAAGCAAAGGAGTTCCAGACCGCTTATCTCTCGGGATTCTTTGCAGATAAGTATGACGTAGAATATAAGGACGGCATAAACAGAGTCAACGAGAGGGCGAAGCAGACCTCGGACGAGCTTTTCAGAAGCTCCGTGAGCGGTTACAGCAGCGTCCGGGCAGAGAAGGCGGACTACAGCTTTACAAACGGCAAGCCGAGATACGCTCTTTTGCCGGTGTGGCTTCTCACTTCCGTTTACGGCGACAAAAACTATTCGTTCGCGATGAACGGACAAACGGGAAAATTCGTTGGAGAAATGCCGATGGACAAAAAGTCCTACTGGCTTTGGAAAATAATCTACACCCTTGCGTTTTCGGCGCTGTCGTTCGTTATGATGTGTTTTGTTTCGTACTTCCTTGAGAATTTCTCTCCGTTCAGCGTTATGGGAGTCCTTGCCCGTATCGTTCTCGGATATATTATAGCTCTCGCTCCGATGAATTCATTGAAGA
>JAFSWN010000211.1 GCA_017450185.1 Clostridia bacterium
GTATCGAAGCGCTCCACCTGTCTTCGAAGGGCATACGGCAGCGTAATAGTGAAGAACGACGAGGTCATCTCAACAGGCTACGTGGGCGCGCCGAGAGGCAGGGCAAACTGCTCCGACATGGGATACTGCGTACGCGCGCAGCTCAACATCCCGCGCGGGGAAAGATATGAGCTTTGCAGAAGCGTGCATTCCGAAGCGAACGCCATAATAAGCGCCTCAAGAGACAAGATGATAGATTCCACCCTGTATCTCACCGGCGTTGAGCCCGACGGCAGCTACGTTGCGAATTCCTGCTGCTGCTCGATGTGCAAGCGCCTTGTTATTAACGCCGGGATAAAGGAAGTGGTCATCCGCGACGATAAGGACAACTACCGCATAATACCCGTGGAAAGCTGGATTGAAAACGACGAATCCATCGAAGGGACAAGGGGATACTGATATGCGTGTTGTTATCAAGATCGGGACCTCCACGCTCGCCTACCACACCGGCCACCCGAATATAAGGCATATAGAAAACTTCTGCAAGGTGGTAAGCGACATAAAAAACTCCGGCTACGAGATCATCATCGTTTCCTCCGGAGCCGTCAGCATGGGCAGAGGACAGGCCGGGATAGAACGAGCGGGCGATTCACTTTCAATGAAGCAGGCGCTCGCCGCCATAGGCCAGTGCGAGCTTATGTACACCTACGACAAGTATTTCGGGGAATATAACCACAACGTGGGGCAGCTTCTGCTCACCGCGTCGAACTTCAGCGACCCTCAGCAGCACAAAAACCTTATTTCAACTATGAACAAGCTGCTCGAGCTCAAGGCTATACCGATAATCAACGAAAACGACACCGTCGCCACGCAGGAGCTCAAAATAGGCGACAACGACACGCTCGCCGCTAGAGTGGCGACAAGCATAAACGCCGACCTTATGATTCTGTTGACCGATATCGACGGGCTTTTCACCGCGGACCCGAATAAGGACCCCGACGCAAAGCTTCTTTCTCAGGTCGATGAAATAACGCCCGATATCGAGGCCGTTGCCGGAGGCGCTTCGTCAAAGGTTGGCACAGGCGGCATGGCGACAAAGATCGAAGCCGCCAAAATAGCGACTGCCGAAGGCGTGGATATGGTTATCGCAAACGGCAGAAACCCCGACGTGCTCTACGATATACTCGAGGGCAAACAGGTGGGGACAAAATTTACCGGAGTGAAGAAAAAATGACGACTCTTGAAATAATGAAGGCGGTAAAGGACGCTTCCGTCGGCGTTATGACCGCCGATGAAAAGAAAAAAAACCTCGCGCTGAACAAAATGGCGGACGCTCTTATCGCGAACGCCGAAAAAATACTTGAAGCAAACGAAAAGGATCTGGAGAACGCCAGAGGCAAGGTCTCCGAAGTGATGCTCGACCGTCTTTTGCTCACAAGAGAGCGCATACAAGGCATGGCGCAGGGCATCAGGGACGTAAGCTCGCTTCCCGATCCCGTGGGGAACGTTATCGAGAGCCACGTCCATCCCAAGGGGATGGAGATAAAGAAGGTCACCGTCCCGCTCGGCGTTATCGCGATAATCTATGAAAGCCGTCCTAACGTGACCTCCGACGCCGCCGCTCTTGCGATAAAGAGCGGAAACGCCTGCATACTCAGGGGCGGCAAGGAAGCCCACCAAAGCGCCGCCGCGATAACCGACGCGCTTCGCGAAGGCCTGAGTGCGGCGGGGCTGCCCGAAAACGCCGTAATGCTGATAGAAGACACTTCCAGAGAGAGCGCAAACGAGCTTATGCGCGCCGTGGGATACGTGGACCTGCTGATCCCGCGCGGAGGCAAGGGGCTTATTTCCGCCTGCGTGCAAAACGCTCTTGTTCCCTGCATTGAAACAGGAACGGGCATATGCCACATCTACGTTGACGAATACGCCGACTTAAATAAGGCCCTTGACATCATCGAGAACGCCAAAAAGAGCCGTCCCTCGGTGTGCAACGCCGCAGAAGTGTGTCTTGTGAATAAAAAGATCCTTCCGGACTTTCTTCCTCTGCTTGAAAAAAGGCTTCAAAGCGGAGAACATCCGGTTGAGCTAAGAGCGGACGAAAGCTGCGCAAAATATATGCCGAACGCTCTCCCCGCCGGCGAAAACGACTTTGACACCGAGTTCCTTGACTACATTATGGCGGTAAAGGCCGTTGAAGACGTTTATGCCGCCGCCGAGCACATAAAACGGCACGGAACCCACCACTCGGACGCTATAGTTACAGAAAACGCCGACAGCGCCGCCGTGTTCACAAGCCTTGTTGACAGCGCGGCGGTCTACGTGAACGTTTCCACGCGTTTCACGGACGGAGGAGAATTCGGCCTTGGCTGCGAGATGGGAATTTCCACTCAGAAGCTGCACGCAAGAGGCCCGATGGGGCTTAAGGAGCTTTGCACCTATAAATACGTCGTGTCCGGAAACGGGCAGATAAGATAAACGGAGGAAAGTATGGAACTGTTTGACGCCGGTTTTATAGGAGCCGGAAATATGGGCGGCGCGCTCCTTGACGCCGTACTTAAAAGCACCCGGAGCGTCGCGGTATACGATACCGTCGAAGCGAA
>JAFSWN010000026.1 GCA_017450185.1 Clostridia bacterium
ACCTGCTCACGCTGTGACTATACAACTTATGCCGCAATACCTGCCAGCGGCCATACCTGGGGCGAATGGGCTAACACAACTGCTCCCACCTGCACCGTGGACGGTGAAGACACAAGAGAATGCTCCGTCTGCCACGCAACCGAAACAAGAGTTGCCGCAGCCACCGGCCATACACCCGCGGCTGCCGTGACCGAGAACGCCGTTGCTCCCAATTGTACTGAAGCCGGCAGCCACGACGAAGTAGTCTACTGTTCTGTATGTAACGCGGAGATATCAAGAAACACCGTTACGGACGCGGCTCTCGGACACGATCTCGTTCATCACGCCGCTCAGGCGGCCACCTGCACCGAAGCAGGCTGGAACGCATATGATACCTGTTCACGCTGCGATTACACAACTTATTCTGCGATCCCCGCAAACGGCCATACACCCGCTGCTGCCGTGAATGAAAACGCCGTTGCTCCTAATTGTACTGAGGCGGGAAGCCACGACGAAGTAGTCTACTGTTCTGTATGTAACGCGGAGCTCTCAAGAGACAGCGTTACAGACGCGGCTCTCGGACACGATCTCGTTCATCACGAGGCTCAGGCAGCCACGTGCACCGAAGCAGGCTGGAACGCATACGACACCTGCTCACGCTGCGACTACACAACCTATGAAGCTATCCCCGCCACGGGCCACAGCTTCACGAACTACGTTTCCGATAACAACGCCACTTGCCTTGAAGACGGCACGAAGACCGCGAAATGTGATCGCTGCGACGCAACCGATACGATAACCGACGAAGGTTCCGCCACAGGCCACACTCCCGGCGAGACAGTTATCGAAAACACTGTCGATCCCACATGCGTGCTTGCGGGCAGCCATGACGAAGTCGTCTACTGTTCGGTGTGCACCGCAGAGCTCTCAAGAGATCACGTGACCGACAAAGCCACAGGCCATGCCTGGGGCGAACCCTCATACGTATGGGCTGCGGACAACGCCTCCGTTACCGCCACACGCGTTTGCGCGAACAATGAAGAGCACGTTGAAAGCGAAACGGCCGCCGCTACTTACTCTGTTGTGACCGCCTCCACCTGCGCCGCTGTTGGCGCCGGAAAATACACGAGCGCGGCGTTCACGAACGAAGCGTTTTCCGTTCAGACAAAGGACGTTGAAATAGCGAAGCTCCCGCATACCCCCGGCGAGGAGGTTCAGGAGAATTATATCGCTCCCACCTATGACGCCGAGGGCAGCTATGACGTCGTCGTCTACTGCTCCGAATGCGGAGAGGAACTCAGCCGTGTTTCGGTTCCTGTCGCCCGTCTTTCGGATATCACGGTGGAAGACGACCCGTCCGGAGTAAACGTCACCTACCGCAGCGACAGCTTTGACGGTACCGCCGCGCTTGTGGTGCTGAAGATCCTTGAAGCCGCCGAGGTCAGCGAAGTGAACGAGCTTCTTCCCGCAGGCTTCTACAAGGACGTTGTATACGAGATCCATATGGAAGTAAACGGCGTCGAGACTCAGCCGAAGAACGCCGTTACCGTGCGCGTTCCGATCCCCGAGGGTTATATAGCTGAGGAGATCACGATTTATCACATCGCGGACGACAACACGGTAAGCGAGATCGAATTCGTTGCCGCCGAAGGAATGCTGATATTCACCACCGACAGCTTCTCAAACTACGCTGTTTGCGCCACCCATACGCCCGCAGAGGCGGTTCGTGAAAACGAAGTGGCCGCCACCTGTTCGTCAGACGGCAGCTACGACAGCGTTGTGTACTGCTCGGTATGCGAAGCTGAGCTTTCAAGAGATCCCGTTAACGTTCCCTCCGATCCCGACGCTCACGTTTGGGGCGAATGGGCGGTATCAACTCCCGGAACCTGCACCGAAGACGGCGTTGAAATAAGGTTCTGTGAAAAAGACCATAACCACTTTGAAACGAAAATATCCGTTGCTCCCGGACACAGCTGGGGCGAATGGATAACCGTTTTGGAGCCTTCACCCACCGCCGACGGACTTGAAAGACGCACGTGCCTTCGCTGCGGTGATACCGAAGAAAGAAGCATATATTACGCCTCCGAAAAGACCCGTCAGGTCCAGTTCGTGCCTATAGACGATATGCACTTCCTTGTTCATATGGACGACGCGGACTACATCATCCGCAGCAAGACCGCGAAGGCTGTCAAATGGTATCCGAATATAGCTCTGAACTTTGAGGTCGTTACCGGACTCGGATGGAAGCATGACGGATATGAGGTCAGAGTGAACGGTCAGAAGCTCGAGCCGAACGCCGACGGAACGTTCACCCTTCCCGCAGGCGGCGATTACGCTCAGATAAACGTCTATCCCGTCTCGGAAGCGGCTTCAACCGTTATACCGAACGAAAGCGTATGCAGCTACTGCGGCAAGGTCCATCCGAGCCATCTCTGGGGCCGCATAGTCGCTCTGTTCCACGCGATACTCTATTTCCTGAAAAATCTTTTCAAATAAAATAAAGTGACATAACAAAAAGACGCTTCCTTCCCGGAGGCGTCTTTTACATGTAATTTTAATTATGGATCAGGATATTTTGAATTTGTATATCTCGCATAAGCGCGATTGTACGTTTTCTCCGAAAACCTCTGTCATTAAGGGAGAGATCTCATTTTTCGCAGTAAACGGAAAACTGATTTTTGCGGTTTTTTCGCTTTTTCGCAGAGTTTTTTCAATAATTTTCCTTTTTCCGAGGTGAACGCTCAATGTAACGTCGGCTCCTGCCGTATACTCTATCGACAGTGTGTAGCTGCCTTCCTTGAACTTGACAGGACTGAAAACAAAACCGGAATTATTGAAAATCACAGCGGCATGAAGGCCGTCTTTTTTCCTGGTGACATAAGCGCCGTTCAAAAACCTGGCCGCGTTTATCGGGGAAACGATATTTTCGGGAAGAAGAGTTTTAACAAATCCGTTCGTTGAAGGCTTCGCCTGTTCGATCAGTCCGTTTCCTTCATTGACCTTAAGCCTTTCGGCTCTGGCGCGGCGTGAGAAAGCGCTGTTGTTTGACGAGGAATGATAAAAAACAAACCATTCTCCGTTCGCTTTAATTATCGAGCCGTGGTTGTTCCATGACGCCGGGTCGCAGCCTTCGTTGTCGATAACCGTCCCGCGCCTTTCATACGGACCGTAGGGGTTTTCGCTTACGGCGTAGTCAAGCTTTGTGGGTTTGCCGCCGCGGTTCGGATAAAACGGCGTGTATTCCGATGCGTATATTATGCAGTAATATTTCCCGAGCTTTCTCAGTGAAGATCCTTCATGAAAGCCCTCTCTCCCGGGAGAATTTGATAATACGTCGGTGTGAACGCTCTCTTTTTTAAGGCTTTGCATGTCTTCGTTCAGCTCTCCCATATTTAAGTGGAATTGCCCCCAGGTGTAGTATATCCGTCCGTCTTCCTCAAAAACGGAAGGGTCGATACCCGTAACAGGTTCGCCGTCAAGAGTTATTCTTTTCGCGTTTTCAAACGGTCCCTCCGGTGTGTTGCTTTCGGCAACGCCCTCGCTGCCGTCGGACATGCAGAAAAACAGGTAATACCTCCCGTTGTGATAAAGCGCGTCCGGCGCGTAGAGCAGCGCGTCCGACCAAGTGACGTTGCGGCTTTCAAAGCTCACCCCGTGATCGGTCCAGTTCGTCAGATCGTCAAGAGGAGCCGAAAAAGTATGATAACATTTGCTGCAATATCCCTCTCCGAATATATCAAAGGAGCCGTAAAGGTACATTCTGTTTCCGAAGACCTTCGGTTCGCCGTCCGGTATATACGTGCCGAAGGGTAAAAACGGATTCAATCCCTTTATCGCGGCTGTATCGGGGTTGGCGTTCAGCGAATTTATTATAAATTCGCCGACGCTTCTGCATACGTTCGGCGCCGTTTTCAGTATCTCCGGGCGGGCGGTGTCAACAGCCCATCCTCCGTGAGTTTTTATCATTTCGATATCGTTGAAATCGTCGCCGAACACTGCCGCTGCGTCTGCGGGCAGTGAAAAGTATTCAAGCGCGTCAAACACGCCCTGCGCCTTGCTGCTTCCTTTTTTACCGATATTGACGTGGCATCCGTTCACAAAGGCGGTCACTTTTTCGCCGAAGAGGCCGTTCATTTTATTCGCGACCTCAAGAGCGCGTTCGGGAGAATCGAATGATGAATAATGATGATGGAAGAAATCGTTGTCGTCGAGCTCCGACAGCCCTTTTGCGTCCGGGAGCGTGCCGAAAAAATCAACAAGCTGTGAAAAATCACTGCGAGGGATAAGGTATTCTTTCAGAACCGTCCCGTCGGCAAGGGTGAGCAGAGCGCCGTTATAAAGCAAAAGATAGTCGGTTTCGATCCCGAGCTCTTTTACCTTTTCTATAAAGTCTATTCCGCGTCCTGTAACAAAGCCGAAATAATTGCCGTGTTTTCTCCACTCGGAAACAGCCTTCCTGTCAAGCGGGTCAATTTGTCCGTTTCTGCAAAATGTGCCGTCAAAATCGGTTGCGATAAGTCTTTTCATAGTGTTTCACCAAAGTTTTTTATTAAATTTGTTCAGAGCTGTTTCAAATCATCCCGCGATATGATAGAATAAAGAAAAAGCCTGAAAAGGCCGCAAAAAAAGAGGTTGTGCGGATGAACTGCGAATATAAACTCTCGGTCCCGCTTATGAATCTGAGCGTTCGGCGGCAGGGGAGAGAAAAGCTTAAAAATATGCTTCTTGAGGCGGGAGCAGATCGTGTTTTTCTCGCTCTCGGGGTCGACAGCATGATAAATGATACAAGGTCTTCGGAGCTGAATGAGCTCAAAGAAAACTGCGCGTATTTCCACAGCTTCGGATTTGAGGTGGGAGCGTGGCTGTGGGCTTTTCAGGTATACGGCGATAGCAGCTTCGTGCGTATGACCTCTCCGGACGGGAGAGCGTCGGCGACAACGGTGTGCCCGACCGACCTTAGATACCGTGAAAAGATGGGCGATTTTATTTGCGATATAGCGGGGACCGGAGTCGACCTTATCATGTTCGACGACGATATGCGCTACGGCTTCCAGGACAACGGCTTTTGCTGCGTCTGCAAAAACCATATCGCAATAATAGAGGAAGAGCTCGGTGAAAAAACGGATATCTCTGTTTTGAGGGAGCATCTTCTTAACGGCAAAAAGAGTAAATACCGCAGCGCGTTTCTGAAGGCAAACGGCAGGGCTCTCGAAGAGTTCGCCGCGGATATGAGAAAGGCTTTGGACAGCGTTTCGCCGGACGTTCGTCTCGGCTTCTGCGCGTGTATAACTTCATGGGATATCGACGGCACCTGTCCCGACAGGGTGAGCCGCGCTCTCGCCGGCGATACAAAGCCGTTTTACCGTCTGATAGGCGCTCCTTACTGGGCTTCGATGAAGTCTTGGGGCAACAGCCTTTGCGACGTTATAGACGCCGAACGTGCGGAAGCAGCGCGCAGAAGTGATGAAACCGTCGAGATATTCAGCGAGGGCGACACCTATCCCCGTCCGCGTTTCGCGACTCCGGCGTCTTATCTCGAATGCTTCGATACAGCGCTCAGAGCTGCCGGATGTACCGACGGCATCCTCAAATACATGATAGATTATAAGGCGAACGCGGAATATGAAACAGGCTATTTTGACGCCGCCGTACGGAATAAAGACGTATATCGGGAAATAGACATGGTGTTTTCCGGTAAAAAATGCGAAGGGATCCGCGTTTTTGACAAGGCCGACAGATATGAGGCGTTCTCCGTACCCGAAAAGATGAAAGGAAAAACAGATATTCAAGATCTCGAGTTCTCCGCTTCATCGCGTTTCCTTTCAAAGAACAGTATCCCGCATATATATGAAGGCGAGGGGTCGTGCGGCATAGCTTTCGGTGAGGACGCAGGGAGCCTTTGCCCCGAAGACTTCAAAAACGGTATGATCCTTGACGCTTGCGCCGCGAGGATACTGACCGAAGCCGGAGTGGACGTCGGGATAAAAGGCTTCGGAGAGCCTTTCAAGGTAAAAACCGAGTTTTTTGTCGACAAAAAAGACCATATAAGCGTCTTCGGCGAGCCAGAAGCGTTCATGCTGAGCCTCGCCCCGGGGGCAAAGATCCTCAGCGAATCGTCAGACCAAAACGGAAAAACGCTTCCGCTGTCGTTCGTTTATGAGAACGCCGATAAGCGGCGCTTCCTTGTTTATGCGTTTGACGGCTGGTTCAACAACCAGAACTGGTTTTTCGGTTATCATCGAGCCAGGCAGATCGAAAGCTTTTGTGAATACGCCGGTAAACCTCTTACCGCAGTTTGCCCCGGCCACCCGGAGCTGTATATCCTTGTAAAACGCGCGGGAAACCGTGTGGCGGTGGGGCTCTGGAACCTTTTTGCCGACCCCGTTGTCTCTCCCCGGGTGTTTTTCCCGCATGACGCTGAGGTTTTGTCGTCTGTCAACTGTAACGCAAAAGCGGATGGAATGACCGTCACGCTGTCCGATATCCCGGCGTTCGGTTTCGCTTTCTTTGAGGTAAATCGTCAGTTATATTTGTAAACGCGCACATAATCCACAATAAAATCGCTTGTTTTGGTACCCGGCTTGAGCACTCCGGAGGCCCAGCTTTCGCCCGGAACCGCGTTTTCGCCGCCGACCTCAACGGAAAGCAGCAGAAATTCAGGCACGCGCGACGTTCCTCCGAACGAAGAACGGCCCGTTTCTATTCCGTTTATATAAAAGATGTATTCGTTTTCGTTCCATTCAAGCCCGTAGGTGTTGTAGTTTTCATACGGGTCGTTGACCAGAATATAAGGTTTGCACACGTTCGTGCTTTTAAGTCCCTCGCCGTAGCCGTCGATATGTATGTTCGACGAAATGCGGCGGTTGTTTTTTTCCGCGTAATAGGGGGCTTCGAATATGTCTATCTCTGCCCCGTCGGTCCCGCTGCCGTCCACGTTCGACATGCCGTCGCAAAGCATCCAGAAGGCCGCCCACATTCCGCCGCCCTTCGGCAGAATGCAGCGGATCTCAAAATATCCGAAGGCTTGTTCAAAAAGTCCCCTGGTGTCAAGGCCGCAGGTGTACCAGCCGGGCTTGCCGTTCCCCTTGAAGCCATTGGGATAAAAACGCGTCGCGATATGGAGATTCCCGTCCTTTACTGTCGCCATATCGGTGTGCCAGTAGCTCCCCCGGCGAACGGACGGCTCCCCGTTGCCGCAGTAATGCCCCTTCCATTTCGTTTCGTCGAGCTTATCCCCATCAAACTCGTCATGCCAGATAAGAGTGAAGTCTTTTTCGTGCGGGATCCTCGGGAATCCTCCTCCGGATACCGTCATTATCATGCTGAGGACTACTGCCCACAGGGCCTTCAGAAAAACTGTGAGATCCATGCCTTTCTCCCCTTTTTTGATTTTTTGTTCCGGAAATCCGGGAGCGCTTTACGGCGTCAGAATTTTCTGTCTCTCGGGACGCGGTCTGTGATCATGTTCAGTATCCGGTGCAGAAGGAACATGAATTTGTTGTCCAGGTTCAGCCAGTATACAGCCTGTACCGCGGCAAAAGCAATAACTGCCGCGCCGAACGCTATCCCTATTGCTTTTAATATCGGGAATAATATTTTTTTCATGCTTTTTTCTCCTTACCAGCCCTTGGAATCATCGAAATCAAGCAGCGACTCATCAATCGGTTTTTCGTTCATAACAGTAAACATAAAATCGTTGAACTGTTTTCTCATCTCGCTGCGGGGTATGGCGCGCGGGTCGATGAGGTCGTGCGAGATCCATACCAGCGGAATGCCTTTTTCGTTTGCGGTATCCTGGATTATTCCTGTCATGGTTTTGCTTCCCTTGCAGGTTATGTCGTCGTAATACACTATCATATCGCAGTTGAAGCGCTCGTATTCCTCAAAAAGCTCCAGCATGTTTTCGTAGCCGCCCACAAGGTGCCGCCGCATAATAGCCTGCTCCCAGAGCTGCGCCACTCCCCAAAGAGCCTCTTCCTTATCGTTTTCGTCCAGAAATTCGTGGTGGCTCAAGTTGTTCAGCACCGCCACGGTGTTTACTCCCCAGCATTCGTACATCCATGTTGAGAAGTGCATATAATATGAGCTCGGCGCGCCGCAAACAAGCGTCCTGTGCCGCGTTTTCGGGCGCACGTTTATTTTTTCTTTTACGCATTTTTCACATATCGCAAGCATTTCCCGCCCGATTTTGGCGCAGTTTTCGTTGAGGCCGCTTGAGAAGGAGAGCTGGAACGAACGGTACAGCAGATTGGGGACGCTCGGCACGGGGTAGTAAGGCGATTTCGCCAGCTCCCATAATTCGTGCTGTATGCGCGTTTCCTCATTATACTGCCTTATCGTTTTGAAGAACGCGTCCCAGTCAAAAACCTCGCCCGTGCAGTCCTCAATAAATTTTATAACTTCCTTAACGTGGGCTATGGCGTATTCACGGGTGTCTTCGTCCTTCCAGCGCATCGGCGTGCAGCCCTGAATGGACGGCACCCTGAGCCTGCGCTCCACCACGGAGGAGTTCATGACAGAGGAATCGCAGGGGGCGTTGCTTGTGACAAGGCAAGCGCCGTAGTACGGAAGCTGGTCGTCTATGGCCACGCCGCACACCACCGAAGAATTCCTGCACGAATCCGAGGGCAGACCGTAGGAATCGATGATATCGGTAAAATAGTGGCCCGCGTGCTGGTCGTTCGCCGTGGCGAGAATGCCGAAGTACGGTTCCTCCACCGCGTTGGTGAGGTTGGGGAAGCCTCCTATCAGTATGGGAGAGGCGTCCTGCTCAAAGATGACCATTTTTTTTGCGTATTCGTTTTTGCCGAAGCGCTCGTCGGCGCGGATGATCTTTATAAGCGCCTCAACGTTGCTCTTGAGCAGAAACTGCATATACTTGTGCGCTATAAGCAAGGCCTCCCCGTGCGCGTCGTCTATGGTGCGGTCGACCATGCTGCCGCTTCCGAGATAAGGCGCGAGCCAGTGGTAATGCGTCAGGGCCTTGAACGCTCTCACAGGGTCAGCCTTTATCAGCTCGCCGCTGATCTTTTTTTCGGTGAGCCATTCGCGGAAATCCACCCATGAATCCTTAAAGCCGCGCCAGGGACGCCAGCGGGCAAGCTCGTAGCCGTTGTAAAAGCGTCTGCGGGTGTTTTTTGTTTTTTTCTCTGCCATGATCAGACCTCCCCTGAAAGCTTTTTGATCTCAAGCGCTTCCGTGAACGCCTGGAACCGCGTGCGAAGCTGCCCCACGGATGTGTTAACGTATTCTTTTTCGATTCCCATGCAGGACAGGCCGTATTCCTCTTCCATCACGTGCTGGCAGTACATGCGTTCGTATTCCCAGTATTCGCAGAATTTCATCTGCTGCACTATAAGCCCGTCGGCGCGGTATTCTTCGGCAAGCTGCTTTAAGTAGGCCTTTCTGCCGTGCACCTTTTCGGGGTTCATAAAGCGCGGGCACTGGTTGGTTTCTATATAGTGGCGGGCTATCGCCGAAAGAGGCGTCTCGCCCTCTTTTATTATGATCTCTTCTCTGCCCGGCAGCGAGCCGAAGCAATACCGGTCAGCAACAACAAAAGCGCCGGCGTCTTCTATAAGCTTTGTGAAATCGGGGTCGTCGTTCTCTCCTCCCGCCAGCACCACACGCACGCGGTACCACGGCTTTTCATCCGGTTTTCTTGTTTTTATCTCTTCGAGCGTTTCTTTAAGATAGGGCAAGATAAGGTCGTGGGGGCAGCATTCGCTTACAAGCTCAATAAGATGGAATTCATATCCCGTTATCGGCGGGTTTTCAAGCTTGCGGTATGCCCCTATCTCTGAAACCACGCGGCACAGTTCGTTGTGTTTTTCGATCGCCGCCAGCAGCGCCTCGTCTGAAACGTCTACCGAGTAAACGTCGCTGAGCTTTGTGAGAACGTGGTTCCTGAGCTGCCGCTCATAATGCTTTACAGCGTAATCCTTAGTCACGAAGGGCGAATCTATGTGGCTCACAAAGAACTTTTCATTGAACTCCTTAACAAGGTTCAGCATCTCAAAATACTCGTGTGAGCGGTGCATCATGCCGCAGGTCTCGGTGCTTATAAGCGCGTCAAAGAAGTTGTAGCCCCCCTCAATGGCGCGTTCCAGAATGCTGCGGGAATACATGCAGGTCTTTTCGCTCATATAATAGGTCGCAATGGAGATGTCCGTGATCCCCGGCGCGCGCATACGAACGGAAAAGCAGCCTGAAAGGTTCAGCAGCACCTCGGGGACGTAATAGCAGGAATATCCGAGAGCAAGCTTGCCGTCCGCCAGCGCTTCGTCAACGAGCCCGTTTTTCACGTCGCTCAGCAGACTCTCAAAATATACGCGGTGTTTTAAGTCTCTCACGCTCTTGCGCCTCCCTTTCTTCTGGCGAATTCTGCGGCGCCGAGCGCGCCCATCAGCTGCGGGTCCTCCGAAAGCTCGGTGACCTTGATCTTCAGCACTTTTTCTATGGCTTTTTTCAGGCCTTCGTTTTTCGCGCAGCCGCCGGTAAGAGTGATGCTGTTAACGGCTCCCGCCTTTTTTGCCATCACAAAGCAGCGCCGCGCCACAGCCATCTGTATTCCCGCCGCGATCTCTTCGGGAGCTTTCCCTTCGCCAACAAGCGCTATCACCTCTGATTCCGCGAACACTGTGCACTGGGCAGTGATCGGGATAGCCGTTTTTGCTTTCAGCGACAGAGAAGAGAATTCTTCAAGGCTCATCTCGAACGAGCGCGCCATCGCCTCATAGAACCTTCCGGTCCCGGCTGCGCACTTATCGTTCATGGCAAAGTTTTTTACAGTGCCGTCCGGAGCCACGGCTATGCCCTTCACGTCCTGTCCTCCTATGTCGATGACTGCCTTTACCGATGGGTCCACAATATGTACGCCCATAGCGTGGCAGGAGATCTCGCTCACGTTCTCATCGGCAAACGGCACGCGGTTCCGGCCGTAGCCCGTGCCGATGATATACGAGAGGTCTTTCGCGCTTTTGAGCTCGGGGACCTGTGAAATGCAGTCCTCCATGGCTTTTTGGGAGGACTCGGACGCGTTCATTCTTGAACGCTGTATCGTTGAGGCGGCGATCTTTCCGTTTTCGTCCAGGATCACTGCCTTTGTATAGGTGGAGCCAACGTCGCATCCGCCAAAGTATTTCATGCTGTTTCTCCTTCAATAAGTATCATGTTTTCGAGCAGGTCGATATTGAGGATCCTGCCCGGTATGCTGGTTTTTTTGCCCATCAGATCATACACGACGACCTCGTTCTCGCCGGGGATGACTCTGGCTATATTCTTACAAAGGAACACGTTTTCATCCGCGCCCTTTCTGTATACAGACGATAAGCACATGTTCAGCCTCCCGTTTCTTTGACCGCTTCAAGTAGCTTATCCGTTGAGGCGTTGAGCAGGGCGGTTGCCTCGTCCACACAGCGCGCGGCTTTTTCGGGGAGCGCCTCTTTAAGCTCCGCAAGCTCCTGCGCGTGGTGGGCGTTATGGTCGGCCATATACTTCAGAAGAGCAAGAGCCTCCTCATACTCAGTGCCTGAGGCGTGTTTGTGTTCAGTGTTCATATTTTTCCTTCCTTTCTTAAGTGCATGTCACGAAGTCCGTCGATCTCGTCGCATATCGGTTTCATCCGGCAGGACGCGCAGTCCAGTTCATCCAGCTGCATGGCGCTCTGTACCGCGTCGGTTATTTTTTTTACCTTCAACGCCGCCGCTGAAAGAGAACGGTAGTCGAAATCCCTGTCGGTGATGAACAGCGTTTTCGCGTATTCCACCTCAGGATGCTTCAGAAATTCTCTTATCAGGCTGTTGCCCACGTTGATGAAAGACAGCGGCCGGTCTTTTTTGATCGCGGAGCTCGCAACGCGGACCTGTTCTTTGCAGGATACGGGAGATATCCTTATATGATAGCCCTCCGGATAAAGCCTGAAAACGGTAAAGCCTATGGTCTTCAGTGTTTCCGAGGAATACTGAGCCCCTGAGCCGTCTTTCAGCCGGACTACACTCACATGGCCGAACGGCTGATCGCGGGATATTTCGTCCAGATCGGGGCCGAACAGCAGGGTCTCGCTTTGCTTTTCGGGGATATCGGCAAATAAAACCGCCGAGGCGCTTTGCCTGCCTCCGCCTCCGAGCTCATACGCTGTTTCCGAGCCGAACAGTATGCGGTCCTTTTCGCCTTCGGGAGCGCACATATCGGAGCGGTACGGCGAACGCACGGACGCTTCAACGGGCAGGAGTTGTTTTATCTGACTGTAAACGTCGTCATACAGCTGCATTCTCCGTATCCTCCCCAAGCAGTTTTTCAAGCGCGCTCTTTGCTCCGAGAAAAAGCGGAGAGGCGTCGGAAAGCGAAAAAACGCTTTCCCCGTCCATATCGTTTTTTGATTGAAAACGGTCTTCCCCGATCACGGCAAGCAGGTCAGGTACGTCCGTCGTAAAGGACTCGGGCGCGCGATTTACTATGACGCCGGTTTCTTCGCAGGAAACGAGCCTTTGAGCCACCTGGCGGATAGTCTGGACCACCTGAAACCCCTTTTTGCTCGGGTCGGTGACCAGCACGAGATAAGTCACATTCTCCATCACGCGGCGGTTTATCTGCTCAATGCCCGCCTCGCCGTCGATCACCACGAAATCAAAATTGCCCGATAGGGTTTCAATGATCTGCTTGAGATAGGCGTTCACCTTGCAGTAGCAGCCTGCGGCCTCGGGACGTCCGATAGCGAGAAACGAAATGTTGCCCCGTTCAACGATGCAGTCCATAAGGTGGAACCTCGCTTCGCTGAGCAGCTGCGCTGCTGCTGAGGTCTCGCCCTTCTCTATGCTTTCGGCAATACGCAGACGAACGTCGTCTATCGTCATTGAGGGCTGAACGTCCAAAGCCACGGAAAGCCCTACGGCAGGATCGGCGTCTACGGCAAGTATTCTTTTTTCGGGAAATCTTTCGGAAAGGATGCGGATAAAGGCCGCCGACAGCGAAGTTTTGCCAACGCCTCCCTTTCCCGCGAAAGTAAATGTTTTTGTGTCCGGCACTTTTTTCCACCTCTGCTCGCTGTGATGTTATTATAGCGTATATAAATGTTCAATTTAACTCAAATGATCGTAAAAAACCTATTAAAAACCGATCGTTGCGGAACGGCTTTTGAAAAGCGCGCCCGCGAGTACTTGACAATTTTATTTAAAAAGATTAAAATACCTATACCCGAAAAAAAGAGAGGTATTCCACAGGATGAATAAATTACTGCTTGCCGCTGTCGCGGCGGTCTGCTTTATTCTTGCTTTTATAATATCGTTTACCATTTCAAAAAACTCGGCTCTCAAAAAGCTTCAAAAGAATGATACCTCGCCCGGAAGCAGCGTTTCCGACGTGCAGGTCTCCGATACCGAGAGCGCCGGATCAGATGAAGGCAGCGGGAGCGAAGCTGAGTCTGAGGACGGGTCGTCAGAACAGGTCGATCCGGAAAACCTTTCCGCCCTGCCCACTCCCACAATAGTCAACATGCCAACCGATTCCACATGGAGCACCGTGCTTATCAATATCTACTATAAGATGAACGACGACTACGAGCCCGTGCTTGCCGAGGCGGAAGAAGGCAGCGGTATCCATCTCGACGAGCGTGTTGCCGAGGCATACGCAAAGATGGCGGCTGCGGCGCTCAGCGACGGTATCAAGCTCACGCTTGCCGCGGGCTACGTCAGCGCGGACCGTCAGGAGAGGCTCTGGAACAAGCAGGTCGAAAATCTTAAGGATATGGGCCTTTCGCAGGAGCAGGCGGAGCTGAAAGCCTCGTTCACGGTGCTTCCTCCGAAATGCAGCGAGGCCAATTTCGGGCTCAGCGTTGATATAGGATGGCTCGGAAACGATTTTTCGGCCTCTCCCGCCTACGCGTGGCTCAGGGCCCATGCCGCGGAATACGGATTCATTGAACGCTACACGGTCGTTAAAGAGGGCGTGACCCATTTCAACGCCTGCCCGTGGCACTGGAGATTCGTAGGGACTGAGGCAGCCCGGTATATCAGAGAAAATGAGATCTCTCTTGAAGAATATGTGGGAAAAGTAAAGTGATTTTTCCGGAATTAATTAATATAATCAGCCGTATTCACGCTTCGATGAATACGGCTTTTACGTTATATTTTATTTCGCGTATACGTCCGATTCAATATAGTCCACTCCGAGGCTCAGGCAGTAGCTTATGTCCGCTCTTGTGTTGGCTGTCCACGCTGCGACCTCTATCCCCGCGTCATGGAACATATCTACAGTTTCCTTCGTCAATCCGTGAAGGTCCATGTCTATGGCAAATCCGAGGTCGTAGGCCTGCTTTACGGTATCGTCAAACTCGTCGCAGGTGAGCATCACGGGAAGCTCCGGGAAGAGCTGTTTCGCTCTAATGAGGTTGCCTATATCGAACGACTGCAGCGGGCAGCGGCTGAGATCGTATATCTCTTTTGCCATATTGAACGCCTTTTTGATGTTCTCGTCCGAAAACTCGCCCTTGAATTCAATAAAGCATATCATATCGTTTTGTGCCATGATCCTCAAATACTTTTCAAAGGTGCAAAGATACAGCTTTGTCAGGGATTTAAGGTTTTTCAGAGGCTGAGCGGTAAGCTCTTCATAGGTGTGGTCGGCTATTTCCATAGTTGAACCGTCGGCAAGCGTGATATCGCTGTTGTGCGAGCAAACGAGCACGCCGTCTTTTGTAACGCGCACGTCGGTCTCCGCACCGGCGGAACCGTGCTTCGCGGCTCCCGTGAAGGCCTCTTCGGTGTTTTCAAGGTAGCGGAACGAATAGCCTCTGTGCGCTATGAATTTTACTTTTGCCGAGGCGTCCGAATACGCGCCGAATATCGAATAGAAAAGCGTTACGAGCGTCATGAAAAAGAATGCTATCTGCTGCATGGTATTTCCTCCCTTTGTTGTTATACTTTAAGTATACACTGTTATAACTGCGAAATCAAGAAAAATAAAACAAATCAAAGACCTGCTTTTTCCTTCAGTACCTTTGAGTATTCTTCAACGAAGCGCGCGGTTTTTTCAACGTTCTCTTCTTTGAGGGGAATGGGGATGCCCGCCTTTTCGAGTGTCTCGAAGTAGCTGTATTTGCCTCCGATAGAACAGAGCGTCAGGTAGCTGTCCCAGGCGGCGCCTCCCTCGGTCTGCTTTTTGAAAAGCGAGAAAGCGCCGAGCTGAGCCAAAGCATAATCTATATAGTAGAACGGGTAAAGGAAAATGTGCTGCTTTTGCATCCAAAAGCCGCCGTTTTCCAGAAATCCGTTGCCGTCGTAGCTTCTCCACGGCATATATTTTTGTTCTGTTTCCTTCCAGAACCTCCTCCATTCGGCTGGGCCGGAGCCGGGGTTTTCAAACACTCTGTGCTGGAACTCATCCACCGAAACGAGATAAGGTATCGTTTTGAGCGCATCGCAGAAATGTGCGTATCTGTATTTGTCGGCTTTATCCCCGAAAAAGCCGTCCATATAAGGATAGGCGAAATGCTCCATCGTCATCGAGTGTATTTCATTTATCTCGCTTGTGGAACCGGCAAGAAGCGAAATGGGCAGGCGCCTTGAAGCGTAATAAAACTCAAAGGCGTGGCCCGCCTCGTGCGTCAGCACGTCGACGTCCGCAGAGGTACCGTTAAAGTTCGAGAAAATAAACGGCGCTTTAAGCGACGGAAGAGAGGTGCAGTAGCCGCCGAGGTGCTTGTTTTCGCGCGTTACAAGGTCATATAGCTCATGCTCCGTCATGAATTCAAAAAATTCCTTTGTTTCGGGCGAAAGATCCGCATACATAAGACGCGCTTTTTCAACAAGCTGAGAAGGACTTCCGATTGGAGAAGCGTTGCCGTCCGGGAAAACAAGACTTTCGTCGTACCAGCGGAGTTTATCCACCTTTATCCTTTCGGCCTGCTCTGCGTACATTCTTTCACACACCGGAGTGATATATTTTCTCACCGCTTCTCTGAAAGCCGCCGCGTCGTTTTTATCGTAGTCGAAGCGTTCTCTCGAAAGGTATATATAGTCTATAAAGTTATCGAACCCGAGCTTTTTCGCCGTGGAAACACGCAGACTGACGAGTTTCCCGTACTGCTCTTCAAGCTTCCCAGATATACCTTCATAAAGCCTCGCCCATTCCTCAAAGGCTTTTCTGCGTTCTTCGCGGTCAATCGACTGCATGTGCTTGAGCAGTCCGTAGAAGTTGCATTTTTCGCCCATAAACTCCACGCTGCATCCTGCCGCTGTTTTTGAATAGGCGGTCGTCAGATTGTTTTCTTTTATCGTGGGCAGGATTACTTTCAGGCTTATGAGCTTTTGCTGTATTTCGGCTCTCTTAAATAGCTGGGAGCCGTATTTTTCCTCCATTTCGGGACGGAAACGGCTTTCGAGCAGCGCCGATATCGCTTTTTTCAGCATCGGCATAAGAAGCGGAATAGTCCGGTTATAAAACTTTATCTCTTTATCATAGAACTCATCCTTCATATTAGCGGTGTTTCTTATGCTCGCGGTAACGTACATCGTCCCCGCCTCTTCGATTATCCTGTTGCACCTCAGGAAAGCCCCGTCCGCCTCTGAGAAATCCGAAGCATTCCGGAAATCATTGACCGCCGAAAGGAAATTTTTACGGAGTTTCCTTATGTCCGGGCGCTCATATTTAAATTCGCTGAATTTTTCCATATACTCATCTCCTTATTCTTTTTACAAGATATATGATAATAAAACATCTCTTTCAAGTCAAGGCTTTCGGCGTCCGTAGGCGAAAAACAAAAAAACTTGTCGTTCGTAAGCAATTTGCATATTTTTCTTCTTGTAATATCATTATTTTTTTGCTATAATATCCACAATAAACAATTAACGGAGGTGGAAAGGCGCAAAAAGGGAAGAATCGCGCCGTGAAGCTTATGAAAATAAAAAGGATACTGTGCTTACTTCTTGTTATATGTCTTCTTCTGCCGGCTTGCGGCAAGAAGGATAAATCGACCGACTCCGAACCCCAGGGCGAGCAAACGTCGTCCGACGCCGTTGAGATAAAGAGCGATCTTTCAACATATCAGCAAGCCTTCATGCCCGATATCGTGCGTCCTGTTTCCGCGTCCGACGTCGTCAGGAACAAAGAGTATGTTGTTGACGACGAAAAGATCGAATCGCTTATCTCGCTGCTCGACTATGCCATAAATTCGCCCGAAATAGCGGATATGCTCGGCCTCGATATTGCCGGTTTGATCCAGACTGTTGTGGGAGGTCTTTATAACGATGGACTTATCAACACCATAATCCAGTATCTCTATCCCTTGGTCGAAAAGGAGTTCGCCAAGGTATGGGCGGACATCCCCGAGGAGCTCGAGATAAAGGACGTTGAAACCGGAGTCAAATTGGTTCCGAAGGCAAACGTAATCGCCACTCTCGATATCGACCCCATTGAGACTTCGCTCACGCAAATCGATTTCTATCTTTTCCCAACCACCCTTGCCGACATACTCCCCGAAAAGTATTCCGACGTCAAATCAAAACTTAAGCTCGCGCAGACCCCCTCTAAATACGATAAATCTACCGACACTCTGACCACTCCGTGGGAAGATCCCGTTCTGCTCGATGAAAACGGTAACCTCGACCTCAGATGGGGCGTGACAGATCGCGACAGCTTCATTGAGGCCGCGAGCGCCGCGCTTCAGGGCGTTGAGCCTCTTCTTCTCGCGCTTCTTTGCAATCAGGCGTGCGACAACCGCGGCAACATAGGCCGAGGCGTAGGTAAGGCTAAGGTGCTCAACAACATCTTAAAGCTCAATATGGATATCTCCGCCATCGAGCTTGTTCTCACCGCTTCCGCAAACGAGGGCTACAACAACACCGTTGCGCCGATATTGGAGGTCTTCGGCTTGACCGCGCCGGACGGCAACTCCTTCACCTGCACGCGCGACGTTATTGAAAAAGGCATAATCGAGCCCGTAGCGAAGCTTCTCGACTCTGCTCTCAAGGCTCCCGTCAGCTTCATCCTTTCGGCTCTTCCGAATCTCGCCTATGCGCTTGAGGCAGGGCTTGTCGTGCCGCTGCTTTCCATGCTCAAAACAGACATCTATTATACGTCAAACGCCGACTATACCGTTCAGATAGCGGGCGACGGCAGAATGAACGACGCCTATAAGGCCGACGAGCCCATAAAGATAAACGTGGGCGAAATGATTGACCTCGGCGAAATGGGCGTTGACGTCTCTTCTCTTAACGGTCTGCTCTCATCCCTTTCCGATATGATCGGTTTCACTTTGCCCGAGATCGACGGGGCTAAGCTCGCCACCCTCGGAACGCTCACCTGGCACGACACGGTAAGGAGCGACTGGACTTATACCGGAGTTCAGAACGGTCAGGCCGCGCGCATTGAAGCGAACAAGGCCGACGTGCTTCAGTTTTTACTCGACTATGTTTTCAAGGCGCTTTCCGATAAGGAGCTTCTTGACGGCATACTCGGCATGGTGAGCTCCGGCGGCCAGCTTCCGGAGCTTGTAAACACCATAATCGACAAGGTGGTCGCGTCTCCCGATATGGCGGTGGCCGCGCTCACGGAGCTGCTTATCCCGCAGAGCTATCCCGAGCCCGCCGGTATCACGTGGAAAAATATTTCTCTTCCCTCAAACGCGGCCGCCCCGCTCTACACCTCCTACTGGACGGCTGAAAAAGCCGACTATATGTGGCAGAACCTTCCCACGCTCGTAGACAACATCCTCGGCCTTGCCGATATGGAGATCATGGGAATAAAGGCAAAGAGCCTTTCAGACCTCTTTGACGGGATAATCGGAATGATCTGCAAGCCCGATCTTCTCAACGACCTCGCAAAAAAGATCTCGGGAGCAATTTCGGGGCTTTCTCTGCCGTCTATGGTAACCGACCTTCTCAAAAATAAGCTCGGTATCGATCTAAGCTACTGGAGCTACTATAAGGCCTCCTTCGCCGTGGGCGACAAGGAGGGCTTCAAAAAGGCGGTATCATCATTGGTTTCGCCCATACAGAGCCTCATAGACTTTCTGCTTCTCGACAAGGATATAACGGTGTCGATAGCCGGAGCCGAAGGCGACAGCCGTGAGCTTATTAGACTTCAGGGCGCAAACGCCTACGCCACCGCCGTCATTCCTCTTCTTGAGGCGTTCGGCGTTACAGGCATTCCTTCGCCTTCCGACATGAAAGCAAACAGCTCAAAGCTTCTGCCTTATATCATCGACGCCGTTTTCGGAGTGGTGGATCAGCTTAAGGCCGATCCATACAATAAGCTCACCGGTATGATCCCGAATCTGTTGTATTTTATTCAGAGCGGCTGCCTCACGAGCGCCGTTAACAATCTTCTCCACAGCGTCGATCTGCTTCTCGACATCATAAGGCCTATATATGACGTGAACATCAGCTCTCTTATCGGTTTTGACATACGCTTCCAGAAAACGGACGTCATGGCCTTGCTTTCGGGGCTTATTTCCGACCTTATCAAAGAAGAGCTCGGGGTGGACGTGTCGTTGGGGCTCACCACTCAGAAGATGTATAACGACCTTGTTTCCGGTCAGGTGGAGAGCTTTACTTCGGTAAACGGAGCAGCTTCAAAAAGAATAAACGAGAAAACCGTCAACAGGAGAGACATGCTCACCGTTATCTACGATTTCCTTCTTAAGGAGCTTCTCTTCTCCGATAACACGCCGAAGTACCTTGCCTTCGCCAAAGAAAAGCTCGGACTGAACGATACCGTTTTCGGCTATCTTGAAAAAATAGTTCCCGCGGTCAAAGAGGCGGACGCCTCATACCCCGGCTCGGGCAAGGCGCTTATCTTCTGGGTATTCTTCGCCGCCGATTCCATAACGGGGGCGATGAGCTCGGGCAACACTTCGCTTTTAGGCATAATGGGCGCGCTTATGGGCAGCGGCAACGCTGAAAAACGGGCTTTCGCGTCAAGCGAGCTTCCCAAGGATATGCGAAACGAAGGCTTCTCGAATATATTCCTCGGAATACTGAAGCCTCTGTTCAGCTGATAGGAGAAAAACATGAAGGAAACCATTCTGCAGTTCGGCACGGGTAATTTTCTCCGGGCCTTCATATGCGATTTCATAAACACGCTGAACGATAAGGGGCTTTACGACGGCAAAATCGTCATCGTCTCGCCCACAAACAGCAAAAACGTCGATATTATAAACTACTCCGGGCCCGCATACCATCTCGTTCTCCGGGGCGTCCGGGACGGAGAGCCCAAGGAAGAGCTCAAAGAGATAAACAGCGTGTCGCGCGCTGTGAACCCTTATGCCGATTTCGGCGCTTTCCTCGATATAGCGAAAAAACCCGATCTGAGATTCGTTGTGTCAAATACCACGGAGGCCGGCATAGCCTTCGATCCCTCGTGCAGATTTGAAGACGCTCCCGCGGCTTCCTTCCCGGGCAAGCTGACGCAGCTTTTATACTGCCGCTGGAGGGAGGGACTTTCCGGGCTTGTGATTCTTCCCTGCGAGCTTATCGACAAAAACGCCGACGCGCTTCGGGAATACCTACTGAAATACGCGTCGCTCTGGGAGCTGCCCGAAGAGTTTATAAACTGGATAGAAAAAGAAAACGTGTTCTGCAACACGCTTGTTGACCGCATCGTGACAGGCTATCCCGACGACGCCGAAAAGTGGAACGCCGTGTACGGCAAGGAGGACCCTCTTCTCGATACCGCCGAGCTATACCACTTCTGGGCTATAGACGGCAGCTTTGAAAACGAGCTTCCGCTTCAAAAGGCGGGGCTGAACGTCGTGTGGACAAACGACGTTCCATATTATAAAAAGCGCAAGGTGCGCCTGCTCAACGGAGCGCACACCTCCATGGTGTTCCCGGCGCTTCTCGCCGGAAAAGAGAGCGTCATAGACTGCATGGAGGACGCCGATATCAAAACCTTCCTTGAAGCCTGCCTTCACGAGATCGTTCTTCCTGTAATCGGCGAAACCTCAGAAAACATATCCTTCGCAAATAGCGTGACAGAACGTTTTTCAAATCCGTTCATAAAGCACAGGCTAAAGTCCATCGCGCTCAATTCCGTCAGCAAGTTTTCAGTCAGGGTGCTGCCAACAATGCTCGAATACAAAGAAAAATTCGGCGCATACCCTAAGCCCATGATACTGTCGCTGTGCGCGCTCATAAAGTACTATAAATCGAACGATATCTCCGATCTTCCAGAGAACGTTGATTTTATCAGAAACCGTTCTTTGAGCGAAATACTTGACAACAGCGATCTGTGGGGGACTTCTCTCGACGACATGGGACCTGACGTTTTTGAGTGCTTCGCAATCGAAAACATAAGAGAGGCTTTCAAATGGAGTTTATCCTGATAAACGAAAAGGACAACGTCAAGGTGAGCCTTTCCGACGGGCATAAATACGCCGTCAGGGACATTGAAAACGGCGAGCCCGTAATCAAATACGGCTTCCCGATAGGAAGGGCCTGTTCAGATATAAAAGCGGGCGAAAAGGTTCACAGCCATAACCTTAAAACCGATCTCTCCGGCGCATGCGAGTATTCATATGCGCCGTCTTTTTCATATCCCGCCGCAGAGCCGCCGATAACAATAAACGCTTTCGCGCGCAAGACCGGCGATATCGGGATAAGGAACGATATATGGATAATCCCGTCTGTCGGCTGCGTCAACAAGACCGCCGCCATCCTCGCCGAAAAAACCGGAGCCATAGCTTTTTCACATCCCTACGGCTGCAGCCAGCTTGGCGCGGACCTTGAAAGGACGCGAAAAACTCTTGCGGGGCTCATCACTCACCCGAATGCCGGCGGCGTGCTCGTTTTGGGGCTCGGCTGTGAAAACAACCGGATAGGGGAGCTTAAGGCTTACCTCGGAAGCTTCGACGCGGAAAGGATACGTTTCTTAAACGCGCAGGACGTGCCCGACGAAATTGCCGAGGGCGTTAAAATAATTGAAGAACTGAAAAAAATATGCTTCGCCGATAAAAGGGAGCCTTTGCCGATATCAAAGCTCAGGCTCGGTCTCAAATGCGGAGGGAGCGACGCTTTTTCGGGCATCATCGCCAATCCCATGGCCGGCAGAGTGTGCGACAGGCTCGTTTCGATGGGCGGCGCAGCCGTGCTCACCGAGGTCCCCGAGATGTTCGGGGCCGAAAAGCTTCTGTTTGAACGCTGTGTCACAAAAGAAGTGTTCGACAGGGCGGTTAAAATGGTGAACGGCTTCAAGGAATACTTTGTTTCTCACGGCCAGCCCGTCAGCGAGAACCCGTCCCCCGGAAACAAGGACGGCGGCATAACGACGCTTGAGGAAAAATCTCTCGGCTGCATCCAGAAGGGCGGTATTTCGCCTGTTGAGGGCGTGCTCTTCTGCGGCGAACGGCCGAAGGGGAGGGGGCTGTGGCTCCTTGACGGCCCCGGGAACGATATCGTATCGAGCACAAATCTTTCTGCCGCCCACTGCCACGCTATATTGTTCACCACAGGCCGCGGAACTCCGCTCGGAGCGCCGGTGCCGACGATCAAAATAGCAACAAATAAGGCCCTCGCCGAAAAAAAGCGGGGCTGGATCGATTTTGACGCTTCCTCGGGTACTGTCGACGGACTTTTCGACCTGCTTGCGGAGGTTGCCGGAGGAAGGAATACAAAAAACGAAATAAACGGTTACAGGGAAACAGCGATTTTCAAAGACGGCGTAACATTATAAAGAAAAGATAAAGACAGTTGTTCGTTTCAACTGTTTTTTTGTTTGATAGGAAACTGCTCGTTTCCTAGCAAACAAAAAGATTTTTAACGCCCGCCGATTTCGCCCTGACGGGCGACAGCGATGGCGTAATCGAAAGCGGCATCCTGCGTCGCAGACGCTGCGCCGCAGGCGCTTTCTTGTGACGCCGAGACGTTCACGGTATCGGCTTCGGCGTCCACTTCCACCAGCGTTCCCGATTCCTCGGAAAGCCCTATGAAAAACACCGCCTTTGAAGTTTCGATATAGGGAAGTATGAAAAAGAAGCCGATGCCCGCAGTCAGAAGGCCGATAAAAAACCAGCCGGTGAAGCTGAGAAGCAGCCTCAGATACGCAGCCCTTCTGCCTTTCATCATCCTATTGGAAAGCTTCAGCGCGTCCCTCGCCTTCATCCCCGGGGCTGCGGCGAGAATATACGGCGTCATCGCGTAGCCGAGAGCGGCCCGAACGCCGGGCGCAATAAACAAAACCGACCGAAGCAGAGTGAACAACGCTCTGAGCAGGTTCATAGCGACGGAATTGCGGTAGCTTTTGAAGCTGCTGAACATCTGGATCACCTGAGGGTCGCGCATCGACGCAACGTTAAAGAAATATCCTGCCGACCCCACGCTCAGAGCTCCCGCGAACGCCCCAAGCAGTATCAGCTGAATGGAACCGATCCCGCAAAACAGCGCGAGAAGAAAGCTATTGTCGTCACTGAAGGCCATAACCGCGCCGAGAATAACGAGAGGAAAAGCAACGCAGGCCTTTATCATGATAACCGCCGCTGCCTCGCCGAAAACGGGCCTCAGCGCGTATTTAGCCTCTTTCTTTATTTGCGCGGTCGTTTTTGCAGTCCGACGTGTGTCATCTTTCATATATAACAGCCCTTCGAAGTTGTTATTGCGATACTATCAGAGTATGTCCGTCGCCGGTCGCCGTGATATCCCCGTCCTTTGTTTCGTAAATCTTAACTCCCATGTCGCCGAGCAGCGCGAGAGTTTTTTCGTCCGCCGGGTTTTTGTCTGAATCGCAGATAACGGCGTCTTCCGGCGCGGTGCTTTGAAGCAGAGCCTCAAGCTTTTCGCAGTATACTCCGTGATGCGGGATTTTAACAAGGTCGTATTTTTCAGAGGATGAGCCTTCAAGCCATTCGGCTAACCTTTCGTCCGTCGCGTCTCCGGTGAACAGCATTTTCACGTCTCCGTGCTCCACCGACGCAATAAGCGAAAGCTCGTTGTCGGCTCCGTCCCACGTTCCCGCGGCGGCGTAGCTTTCGGGCGGCCAAACGTATACCCTGGCGTCACCGAAATCAAAATTCTCAGGCGAAACAATGAGCTCGGGCGTGACGTCTTTTGCCGCGAGAGCGGCCATGAGCGCTCTGAACTCATCCGAATCCTTGGTGTAATCCGGAAGGAGAACTCTTTCAACGGCTATCCCCGAAATCACCTCTGCCGCCCCGCCCACGTGGTCCTTATCAAAATGGGTTATTATCAGCGCGTCGATTTTTTTCGCGCCGGTGTTTTTCAGCGTATTCAGTATTTCCTCCGAGTCGTCCTCCTCGCCCGTGTCGATAACAAGCGTTTTGTCCTTATGTCTGATTATTATCGAATCGGCTTTACCAACCTTGAGAAACCTCACGGTCAGGTTTTCGTTTGCCGAAGAGCCGCTGCATGAGCTCATGATCAGTACGGCGCTAACGAGAAGGGACGATATGGCTGCGGTAAATATTCTTTTCAGCATGGCGTTATTCCTTTTTTGCGTTAAATTTGAACGGTTACTGCTTAAATGATACCACAATGAGAGGCTTTTATCAAGTAAACTTATGAATATTTGACTTTTAATTAATTAATTGTTATACTGAATCAAAAAACGGAGCGTGTTATATGAAGTATGCAATAGTTTCCTTTTTGCGGCGCTGCATAGCCGGGATCACCGCTTTCTTTGTTTCTCTTGTCCCGTCGGGGAAGGCTCCGTCCGAAACGGTGCGGCCCGAGCCGAACAGTATTTCGGCCTACAGCGAGGAAGAGGCCGACTGCGCTATTAATATAGACGCTTCAGAAACGGTTCATGACATAAGCGACCTGCTTTTCGGTATTTTCTTTGAAGATATCAATTTTGCCGCCGACGGCGGGCTGTATGCCGAGATGGTCGCGAACCGTTCATTTGAGTTCACGTCTTTAGCTGAAAACGACGAGCTGTATCACTATTCCTCAGTGAACGGAGCGCAGCTCGACGTTAAGGTGGACGACGGAAAGAACGCCCTCAACATAAACAACAAAAACTATCTCATTGTAAAAAACACTTCGTCAGAACCTGCGGGAGTGCAGAATATGGGCTTTTTGGAGGGCATGTCGATAGAAAAAAAGACCTATGATTTCTCGGTCTGGGCAAAGGCTCTCGAAGGCTATAACGGGCCCGTAACGGTCCGGCTTGTTGCGGGAGATACCGTTGCCGCCGAGGGGACTGTCCCTTCTTTGAGCGATAAATGGGAAAAGTATTCCCTCAGCCTAAAAAGCACAGCCGAGGCGGCCGAAAACGTTTTTCTGCAGGTGCTTATTGAAAAAGGCTCCGCAGCGTTCGATATGATCTCGCTTTTTCCGCATGACACCTATCGCGGACGCGAAAACGGACTGCGCGCCGATCTCGCAAAAAAACTCGAAGAGCTTGAGCCCAAGTTCCTCCGTTTCCCGGGAGGATGCGTCATAGAGGGCTATGATATACCCACCGCCTACCGCTGGAAGGATTCCATAGGCGTTGACGAAAAAGGAAAGCCGCTCCTGTTCGAGGACACATACGGCGACGTCGCGGCGAGAAAACAGGGCGAAAACATCTGGACCGACCATTCGGCCGAGGATGACAAGTGGCCGTGCTTCATGACCTACGGCCTCGGCTTCTACGAGTATTTTCAGCTTGCCGAGGATATCGGAGCCGTTGGCGTGCCTGTTCTAAACTGCGGGCTCTACTGCCAGATGCGCGGAATGCACGGCGAGGATATGAACAGCAGCGATTTCGCCGCGTTTATGCAGGATATGCTCGATCTTGTCGAGTTCTGCCGCGGCGGCGAAGATACAGTCTGGGGCAAGGTGCGCGCTTCTATGGGGCACAAAGAGCCCTTTGAGCTGCGCTATATAGCTATAGGCAACGAAAACGAGGGCGAAGAATACTTTGAGCGCTATCAGGCATTCCTTGACAAATTCAACGAGGCGAAAGCCGCCGACCCGGAGCTATATGAGGGGATAGAGCTCATCTATTCTGTCGGCGCGTCCGACGCGCTCAACGGCGCGAACCATAAAAAGGCCTATGAATACGCTTCGTCCGTTATAAAAGACGGCTCTGCGGTCACCGATTTCGCCGGAGCCATCGACGAGCACTATTATCAGTCCCCCGAATGGTTCCTTAAAAACGCCGACTACTACGATGAAGAAAACTACAGGCGTTCTTCCTCCGAAATGACCGAAACCGTCTACGGCGGCGCGATTCCGGTGTTCCTCGGCGAATACGCGGCGCGGTCAAACACCCTGAAGGCGGCGTTGGCGGAGGCTGCGTATATGACCGGCCTCGAAAGAAACGGCGATATCGTCAGAATGGCGGCCTACGCTCCGCTGTTCTCATCCGCAACGGCCTGTCATTGGAACCCGAACCTCATCTGGTTCAACAACTCTTCCGTCACCCCTTCCGTAAACTATTACGTGCAGAAGCTGTTTTCTGTGAATCAGGGAACAAAGCTCCTTAAAAGCGAGCTTACCGGCGCCGAAACACAGCAGCCGATACTCAGAGGAAGGGTAGGAGTAGGCACGTGGTACACCGAGGCGGAATTTGACGATCTGCTTGTTGTTGAAAATGAAACCGGCAAGACACTTTTGAAAAACAGTTTCACCCTTCCCGGCTTTTTCTGGAGCTGGCAGAATCCCAACAAGGGCAAATTCGCGATAAAAAAAGGAAAGCTCGTCCACAGGGGTACCGGAATGAACTACAGCGACATAGGCGACGTTGCATATACCGGTACGGATAACGAAATGACAAACTACACGTTCACCGTAGACGCCGTTAAAACGGACGGCGAAGAGGGCTTCCTCATACCCTTTGCGGTGCAAAGCGAAACCGAAAACTGGTTCTGGAACATCGGCGGCTGGGGCAATACCGTGTCGTGCCTGCAAAGGGTGGACAAGGACGGTAAAACCGGACAGATACAGAAGACCGTTTCCGATTTTACGGTGGAAACCGGCAGGACCTACCGCCTCAAGGTCGTTGTGGAAGGAACCTTCGTCAGATGCTATATCGACGGCGAGCTTTTGATCGACTACAACACCGCCCATCCCGCCGAGGCCGAGGTCTACAGTGTTGTCAGCTCCGACGACGACGGCAACGTGATCGTTAAGCTCGTAAACGTTTCCGACAGCGAAAAAACGGTCTCGATTGATATCAAAAACGCCCTTATCGGGGGCAAAGCGTATATTTATCAGCTTCGCGGTTCTTCTCCCGACGATGAAAACGTTTTCGGTGAAGAGGAAAAATGCTGGATAGAGGAATTTGAGCTTGCTGATGTTTCTTCGCAGTTCAACTTTGTCTGCCCCGCGCTAAGCGTTACGGTCATAAGAATACCTCAAAAATAAGGAGGGCCCATGAAGACATTAACGAGCCTGTGTCTGATTTTCAGTTTTTTCTTCGCGTCTCTTCGGTTCGGCTTCGTCCCGACCGTGGTTTTTGACGCGTCGTCTTATGAAGCTAAAGTAACGTCGAACGCCTCGGGTTATCTCTACGGCCTCGCCGAGGAAAACGTGCCCGACGCGCTTATGGCGGACAGCCTCGACATAGCCGTCGCCTCTCAAAAGGTGATAGGCGGCTTACAGCACCCAATAGGCGACGTGGACCATGTTGCCGGCAACCTTAACAAGGCCAAATATATCGTTGTTTATCTTCAGGACGCGTTCTCAACGTGGTACTATGAAAACGACAAAATAAACGGGATGCGAAGCGCCGGGACCTACGACTGGCGCGAATTCATTGAAAACGAGTTCTTCCCCGAAGTCAGAAGAACTGTGTCGGAACTAAAAAGCAGGGATTACGCAAACAGGATAGTCTACTGTCCGTATAACGAGTGCGACAACGGCGTCTGGTTCGGCACGTGGCAGGAGAAGGAGGGATATTCGGCGTTCGACGAAGAGGGAAAGAAAAATTTCTTTGAGGCGTGGAAGCTGACAAACGAGCTTATCCGCTCAATAGATGAAAACGCCGTCATAGGCGGCCCCGGCTACTATGAATACAGCTCTCAGAAGGAGCTTGATTTTCTGACGTTTTGCAAAGAAAACGGCTGTGTTCCCGACGTTATGATCTATCATGAGCTCGGCGAGCTGTCGTCCGAAAACTGGGACGTCCACGTAAACGAATACCGTGAGCTTGAAAACAGTCTCGGTATTTCCGCTCTGCCTATACTCGTTACGGAATACGGCACAATGGAGGAGTGCGGCAACCCGGCGAGAATGTTCAGATATATCTATAAGATCGAAGAGACGGGCGCTTACGGCTGCATAGCCTACTGGCGGCTCGCGAATAACCTGTGCGACAACTGCGCCGACGGTATTTCGCCTAATTCCTGCTGGTGGCTATACCGCTGGTATACCGACATGGAAGGCTTCAGAATGAAAAAAGACGTGCGCGATCTCTTCCACTCCGATTTCGGGAAGGCAGTCAAAGAGGGGCGCCATCTTCGCAACAAGCACTTGAACGGCCTTGGAAGCATAAACGAAGATAAAAACGAAATAAGCGTGCTTCTCGGCAATTCGTGGTATTCGGGCCGTGTAAGGCTTGAAAATCTCGATGAAACCAATATAGGGGACCTTGTCCGTGTCAAAATCGAATCCGTTACTTTTCAGGGCCTCGGAGGGACCGTCTATTCTCCCGTTACCGTCAGCGAATACAACGCGAAAGTAAGCTCCGGTAACCTGAGCATAAAAATAAACGATATGGACGCCGATACGGTCTATCATATCACAGTGACAGCCGCCGACGGCGATCGGGAGCGGTTTGACAACAAAAACGTCCCCGTCAGATACGAATTTGAACGCGGAACGCTTCTCGGCAAATCCTATACCTACGATTCCGCCTACGCCACCACAGGAGAGGTGTCCGGAATGGTCGGAGGCATAGAGCAGCCGGGCGACGGCGTAGAGCTTAAGTTTTCAGTTCCCGAAGAGGGAGATTATCAGCTCGATATCATCTTCGGAAAAGCAAACGACGGCTCTTCTCCGACTCAAAGGGTTGGAGCGGACGCGCTTATGTCCATCGACGGAAATGAAACCGTTCTCAGGCTTCCCAACACAATAAAAAGCGAGTATACTTCAAAAATGACCGTCACGGCGTCGCTTGAAAAGGGCGGCCACACCCTTGCGTTCAAGCATTCAAACGGTACTTTTGTGCTCGACAGCGTGCTCGTCAGCATGGCCGAGCACCGCGAAGAGATATCGGTCCTTCGTGACGCCGACAGCGGCGGAATGCTTGCCGTGGCTCCCGAAAACGGCTGGTACCGTGTTGACACGGGGGCCAAGAGCGTCAGGGTAGACGGCACTCTGGCGCAGGGGAACGTCGTCTATCTCAGGCGCGGCCTCAATCTAATAAAGATCGGCGGCGAGACGGGCGTTTGCGGCATAACAAAAACGCCTGTTACCGGCGACTTTATAACGGTGCTTCCCGGGAATATGACGCTTTCTGACGGCGCGCGCACTGAAAACGGAGCGCTCACCGGAATTACAGCCGCTTCGGGAAGGGCGGAATTTGAAGTTGACGTTCAAAACTCCGGAGACTATCGTATAACTCTCACCTATTCAAACAACGAGGAGGGCGGCTATCACGCCTATAACGTGGACCTTATTGAGGAATACGTAACCGTCGAGGTGAACGGACAAAAGCAGAACGTCTGGTGCCGTAATACCTGCAGCGACGAAAACAGGAGCACCGTCACGTTCAACGTCCGTCTTGAAGAGGGAAAAAACAAATTTATGCTTTATAACGACGGCAGCGTTGCTTTCGCCGATAAAACGCCCGTTGCGCCCGAAATATACGCGCTGACGGTTAATCCGGCGGCGTGGAGAAAATAAAAAAAACATTATTGTCCGCTGCGAAGGCCCGTTCTTTGCGGCGGCTTTTTGTCGGTATTATCAAGGCCTTTTTTCGGAATTATTTCACATCTTGAAAAAGCGCGTCCGGTGTGCTATAATATTCCGAAAGGCGGTGAGAAAAATGACAGCGACGCTTGGATTCATAGAAAGCCTCGGAAGCGAAATACGGTTTTTATTCGTAAAAGTGTTCGGGGCGTTATACTATGTTCTGAGTTTTCCTGTAAGACAGCTTTTCAGGCTGTTTGCCGCCGTGTATATCCGGTTCAAGCGCAGCGCGAGCAGCAGCTTCAGGCGCGTTGTGGGCGACGAGCAGTTTTTCACCGGCAGAATAGCGAGGGCCCTTAAGGGCATAACCTACGCTTTTAAAAAGAATCCCAAATCCGTTCCGAGCGTAATAAAATACTACGCCGGACGTTCGGTCGCCCGATACGGCGGCCTTGTAAGATATCTCACGCTTGTCTTAATGCCCGTCGGCGCGGCTGCCGTTCTCGCAATAACTATCATGTACTATGCCTCGCTTTCCCCCGCACTTAAGCTGACCGCAAACGGGGAGGTTTTGGGCTACGTTGCTTCCGAAAACGACTATATCTACGCCAGGGCTGCCGCGGCAGAGCGCCTGAATCTCGCGTCTGACGGCAGCGCCGATATCTCAGACGTTCTCCCCGAGGTCAGTATATCGCCGGAGCTTATAAGCATCAATAAATTCACAGGTAAGGACGTTTTGAGCGAAAGGCTTCTTGAAAGCTCCGGCGCTCCAATAACGAGCGCGTGCGGGATCACCATCGACGGCGAGTTTTTGTGCGCCGTGCAAAACGAAAGCGACGCGAGGCGTGTTTTTGACACCATCCTCAGCGCAGGCTCAGACGACGCCGGATCCGGTATCGTATCTTTTCTTGAGGACGTAAGGTACGTTCAGGGAATATATCCAGATAACGACGCCGTTATCTGGGATCCCGCGGAGCTTATGGAGCTTCTCGAATCCGCGAGAAAAAACGACGTCTACTACACCGCATCCGAAGAGGAGAGCATCTCTGATATCGCCGCAAAGTTCGGCATCGATACTGCGAAGCTTTATGAGCTCAATCCCCGTTTTTCCGGAAAGGAAAAAGCGGAAGAGGGGGATGACATCCTTGTTTTCAAGGCGAAGGATTTCCTCACTGTCAAGGTGGTTAAAACAGAGATCGAAAACGAAACCACCAAATATGAAACAGTCGAGATCCCGTCCGATACGCTCTATATCGGCACAAGGCGCACCGTGGTCAAGGGAGAAAACGGCGTCGAGCAGGTCACGAAAATAGTCACCTACGTCGGCGGAGAAAAAACCGATGAAGAGGAGATCTCGCGTATCACGGTAAAAGAACCGAGCGCCGAGAGGGTCCAGGTCGGCACGAGAGCTCTCGATTCATCTTACGTTGTGGCAACAAACTACGGCGGTATCCTCGTATGGCCCGCGATAGGGCCCAACCAGATAAACTCCGACTACGGCTACCGCTGGGGCAGGCTCCACGGAGCTATCGATATCGGTTCTTCATCCGGTACAAGCCTCGGAAAAACCGTGGTCGCGGCGGCGCAGGGCACCGTTGTGGTCGCGGGCGTCCATTCGAGCTACGGCTATTACGTTAAAATAGATCACGGCAACGGTATGCAGACTCTCTATGCTCACTGCATGGCGGGTTCTCTGCTCGTCAGTGCCGGCGACCGGGTATATGCCGGACAGCCGATCGCAAGAGTTGGCCAGACAGGTTACGCCACAGGCCCTCACCTCCATTTTGAGGTCATCATAAACGGCGTGAGGGTCGATCCCAAGCCGTATCTGGGAATAAAAAGATAGTTTTTCATCGACGGGGTTTTGAATATGGAACAGAATATCGAAAAAAACGAAAAGCCCGATGAGGGCAAGCGTAAATATAACGCAGGCAACATAATAATAGGCTTAATAGCGGTCCTTCTGGCGGGGTTCGGCGTATATTCCCTTATCGATCTCGGAGTGGATTACATAAAAGACGCCAAAAGCAGAAAACAGCTTGAGACCTATGAAGAGTATTACCGCTTTATAATCCCCGCGGCAGCGATAGATATCGAGCCTTTTGAGGACGTCACGTACGCGAAAATGACGGAGCTTGTGGAAATGTCGGTATGGGCTGTGCTCAATTCGGGCCTCGATCCCGCCCTGTATGAGTATACCTCCGATTCGCTTTTGCTGCCGGAGGACCAGGTTGAGGCCGCTTTCATAAGCTTTTTCGGAACGGAAATATCCATTTATCACTGTACTGTCGAGGGCTACGGCTATGAATTCGTGTATAACGCCACCGATAAGGTGTATGAGATACCCCTTACCACGATAACCCCCATCTATACCCCCGTTATAACCGACAGCGAAACAAAGGCGGGCACCACGTCCGTTACGGTCGGGCTTCTCAATTCGGGCCTTTATTCACAAAACTCCGTTACGGGAGAGCTCACGCCTCCCGGTCCCGACAAATATATAAAGGTGACGTTTCGCACCAGTACCACGGGGCGATATATCAGTTCCGTCAGAACGTCTTCCACGCCGGAGACCGCTTCGGCCGAAGTAACTTATGAAACCGCCGCTCCCACTGAAACTCAGACAAAGCCTCAGGAAGCTCTCGAGAGCTCCGAAAACGGTCCGTCGGAAGATGAAACGTCCGAAAATTGACACTTTTTTTGATAAATAGCTATTGACACGGCCCCTTGTTTTTATTTATTATATAGTAGAGAAAATACGGAGGTATTTTGTATGAAAAAGAGTAAGATATTCGCTTTGATAGTTTCAGTGCTTCTTGCGCTGACTTTAACGGCGTGCTCCACCATAACCATTGTTCTTCCCTACGACAGCGTCAAGGGGTTCTTTAGCGCTGCCGGAGCTCCCGCCGATAATACCGCTTCCGACGCCGCTCCCTCTGCCGACGAGACGCCTGCCTCTGAAGACTCCGCGCCCACCGACGTTCCCACCGACGCTCCGGCTTCCGATGCTCCGGCCACGGACGCTCCCGCAACAGATGCTCCGGCAACCGACTCTCCTGCCACAGACGCTCCCGCAACAGATGCTGCTCCCGTTGAAAACACAACGGCAGCTCCCGCTCCCACCTCCTCCGTTCCGAGCACCAAGGAAGAGATAATAGACTACTACGTCAAGGCATACAACAAGATAGCCACCGACGCGAAATCCGTCACCAGGACCTACGATTATACCTCGAACTACAATAAGATAATCGAAATAAACAATAACTCCACTCTCGAAAGCCTTGCAAACACTCTTATGACCAAGTTCATGGTCGAAAACAAGGATGCCGTCGCCGGAAGCGCGAGCGATCTTCCGCCTGTAGGCGTTACAAAGCTCTCAATTTCCCCAAGTCAGATAGGCAGCGCCTCAATAAAGGACCAGGGCTCGTATTATGAAGTCACCCTTACATCCACAGGGACCGATTCCAACTATGAAATAGACGCAAAGCCCGGCTCCGGATCGGCGGGCGTCATAGGTCCGCTGCTCCGCACCGAGGACGTTTCGGGCGCCGCCGGAAGTCTCATCAAGTTTGAAGGCCTTCACGCCTGGTACGCCACCGCCAACGTCACCGCGAAGATCGACAAGGCGAGCGGACATATCACCGAAATGAGCTTCAACACCCCCTGTATACTTCACTTCGATTCAGTTACCGCGGCGGTCGTCGTCAAGGTTTCAAACTGCAATCTCGGACTCCTGTTCCAGCAGGTGTGGAAGATAGCCTACTGATAAAAAACGATAATATGCGAATGTAAAAAAATACCTCTGCCCAAGGGCGGAGGTATAAAACTATCTGATTGTTTACGGAGATTGGAGCGCTTATCAACCGAAATCCTCCACCACCTCTTTGAAGGTGCCGGCTATGACCTCCTGAGTCCTCGGCCCCATCGAATTCGTCTCGTGGTAATGCTTCTCGTCGAAACGGTCCCGTGCCGTGTTGAGGTAGGGCTGAGTGGGATTGAGTATAAAATTGTTCTTCTCCACGCAGTAGCCTGTCATATCGTTTGTGTTTCCGTAAACGATTATTCCGTCGTCGTCCGCTATCTCGGCGAGAGCCGGAGGGTTTACCTCCTCGCCTTGTCCCGTGGCGGACGTTTCTTTATCCGCGTAGCCTCCGTATACGGTCGAAACGAAGTTCTCTCCCGGCAAAAACAGCAGCTTCTGGTCGCCGAGCGTCATATAGGTCATCTCTGTTTTTGTCGCGAGGCCCGTTTCGCTGGTTTCATCGGGGAAGGGATTAAAGCTCATTGTGCCTATTATGGCAAGAAAGGCGAGCACGTTGTTGTCAACAGGCAGGTAAAAGCTCCTTTTAAGGAACTTGATTACCGGCTTCAGCTCTTTTTCTTTTTCAATGCTTATCGCCGCGTCGGCAAACATTTTTCCCTGCAGCATAATAGAGTTCCACAGATCCTCATTATCGAGCTGCGCGGCGTCCATACCGCCTAACGCTCCTATGCCGAAGTGGACGTTTGCGCCGGTGCGCTGCGCTATTTCTTCGCGCAGGTAATAAGGATATTCGCCCGAGAGCATTCTATTGTCACCGCCGAGAGTGTTTGGATGCGCTCCAACGTTTATCAGCCACGTTTCGTTGCTGCCGTCTGCGGGAACAAAGCGCAGCCTTGAAAGCACCTCGTGCTTATCGGGGAAGGGCCTCTTTGCGAAAAGGCCGTCCGGGATCGGCGCGGTTCCGGAATAGAGTTTACCTTCCTTTTTGGCAAGAAATGCTTCTTCACTCACTTTTTTTGCCTTTTCAAAGAGCATTTCCATATATTCCGGGTCTTTTCCGTTGAGCGGGATGCTCAAAACCGGTTTGCCCCAGTAGCCCACCGTGTCTATACCCGAATGGGAATGCGTGCAGCTGAAATTAACGCTTTTGCAGCCCTTTATAACGCGCGAGCTTTTAACGCGGTTCCTTATTATTTCGACCTCTGTGTTCGTGAGCCCCACGATATCGGCGCTAAGCCAAATTATACCTTCGTTTTTTCCGCAGTCAAGCCATACCGCGCTTATATAAACCGGCGTTTTAACGCCCTCCATTTTGTGTCCTGAGCCGTGACCCGCTATATAGTAGGTCTTGTCCGCTCTGAGCTCGGGCACGATGTCGTCCGAGGCGAAGCCGAGCCGGTAGGCTTCTCCGCTTATGGTAACGGGAGGGTTTCGCTCTATCGTTTGCTTAACAACGGTTTTCTGTATTTTTTTTCCGTATGCGCCCGAAACCTTTCTCACTGCCTTCGAGGCAAGATCCATTATATCCATAGCCATCTCTCCTTTATAACTGAATAATAACACTTCAGAGCCGTAAAATCTACCTTTATTTGTAAATTTTATTGACAGTAACCACCGGAAAGTGATACGATGTTACAAGAAAACAGAAAAGGAGTTTTTTTATGCTGCTTGAAGCTGACGTCGCAAATGAACTTGAGGATTCGCTAAGCGCGCTTTCCGAACTTCCCACATCCACAAAAGAAATGGGCGAATACGCTCAGAAGCTGTGGACCATGCTTGAGGAATTTGCCGTTACCTACGGCGGAAAGCTTATCATAGCCATTCTGCTTCTTATCATCGGATTTAAACTTGTTAATTATCTGACTAAAAAGCTTGTTGATTCAAAGGCAATGAGCAGGCTCGAGCCCTCTGCCCGCAGCTTTATCAAAAGCCTTATCCGCATAGTAACAAAGGTGCTCATAGGCATCATCGCTCTCTCCATCCTCGGCGTTCCCATGACCTCCATCATCACGGTGATCGGCTCCTGCGGACTGGCTGTAGGCCTTGCTCTTCAGGGCTCCCTGGCGAATATTGCCGGCGGCTTCGTGCTGCTTGTCGTTAAGCCCTTTAAGGCGGGCGACTTCATCATTGAGGGCGACGTTTCGGGAACTGTCACCGAGATCGGCATTTTCAACACCAAAGTTCAGACCATCGACAACAAGATAATCATTATCCCCAATTCCACGATCTCGAACGCCACGGTCACAAACGTCACCGCGCTTGACCTCAGAAGAGTCGACCTCACCTTTACCGCTTCCTATTCCGACGACGTCAAAACAGTGGAAAACACCCTTCTTTCAGTTTGCGACAAGCATGAGCTCATACTCAAAGACCCCGCTCCCTTCGCCCGCATTTCCGCGCATAAGGACAGCGCCCTTGAATATACGCTGAGAGCCTGGTGCAAGACCGAAGACTACTGGACAGTGTATTTCGATCTTTTCAGAGACGTTAAATACGCCTTCGATGAAAAGGGCATTTCCATTCCGTTCCCGCAGCTCGACGTTCACGAGAAAAAATAAGTTAAATTGCATAAAATTATTGTCCCGGGACTTGTAAAACCGGTGTATTGTTAAAAATTTTTAAAAGTATAAAATATTTGTTGACACATTGTCATTTTTTTGCTAAGATAGCCGCAGGAAAATAAAAATGACGATGTGTCATTTTTTTAAGCTTGTTTTAAGATACAAACAAAAGGTGTCGATTTTTTATGGATCAGAATAAAAAACTCGAAAAGAAGCGTAAAATAATTGAGAGCGCGTATCAGATTTTCAAATCAAAAAATATATATAATACGGCGGTAGACGATATAGTCAAGGCCGCAGGAATAGCGAGAGGCACGTTTTATCTGTATTTCAAAGATAAAAGCGATCTCATAGAGCAGCTCATTTTTCTTAAGAGCGCCGAGAGCATGAAGGAGCTGCTCAAAAAAACCCATGAGCGTTTCACCGGCAGCGGGGACGTCTTTGAGATAAGCCGTGAGCTTATAGGGATGTACATCGACTTCCTTATCGGACAAAAAGAGGCCCTTGCGGTAATAACCAAAAATATTTCGTCGTGTATGCGCGATTTCCCGGATTTCTACGATGAAGAAGCCGGAAAGCTCTATTCGGGCATACTTGAGAGGTTTGTTGACCTCGGCTTTGACCGCGACGACATAAACAGAAAAATATATATTGCCGTAGATATGGTCGGCTCCATCTGTTCAGACGCCATTTTGTTTTCAAAGCCCTACAGCATCGAAAACATCCGCCGCCCTCTCACCGAGGCCGCTCTTGCCGTGATAACTTCAAAAACAAATCTGCTCCCGGGAGACTGTGATGAATAAATCGAAAAAAATAATATCGCTTTTGCTGAGCCTTGCGCTCATGTTAGGCTGCTTTGCTCTCTCCGGCGCGGCGTTCACCATGCCGCAGGGGATAAGCGAAGAACAGGTTTCGGGCGTTATCCCGAAGCTGACGGGCCTTATGGAAAAGCTGCCCGAAATAACGGGTAAGGATATCGACCCCGCCCAAATGATATATTCCGAGCTGTTTTCCGATAAAACGCTCAACGCCATATTCGAAGGCGTTTATTCCTCGTTCTCGGAGCAGGCCTCAACGTTTTCTACCCTTGGGATAGATATTTCGGTCGGCGGCGTCAGGGAGGCTTTGAACGGCTACCCCGAGGTGCAATCCGCCCTAGAAAACAAGCAGACGTGGGAGGAGGTGTTCAGCGGTCCCTTTGAACCCTCGTGGAACGTAAAAAACAAGGCGGGCTTCGGGGACGCCGTGGCTTCCATGTTCTCTCCGATGAACGAGCTCCTGAATACGCTCCTGTGCTCCGCGACCTACAGAATGAACCTTCTTGTGTCCGTGCAGGGCGCGAACGGTTATGAAAACTCCATAGTACCCATCCTTAAGGCCTTAGGCGCGCCGCATATAATGAATCAGGCGGAATTTTCCGCCGCCGCGCTGCAGAACAGGCGATCGATGGTGACGAACGTCGTGTCCATGTTGTTTGAGGCGATCGACAATATTTTTGCCGATCCCGTAAACAACCTGTGCCTGTATCTTCCGTCGATAGCCTGGTACCTTGAAAACGGCGGCCTTAAAAACTCCCTTTCAACTCTTGTTGAGCCGCTTAAAATCAGGGTCGGACTTATTGCGCTTTCGGGAGTAGATAAGCTTCTTGAAAATCTCGACGTTTTTTCATCTCCCGACGATCTGACAAAGCTTATTGAAGACCTCGATTTGTCCGGGCTCACAGGGACCGACGCCGATCTCAAGCTCCCTCAGGTGGATCTCGCCGCTCTTGCCGAATGCACCTCTTTTTCCGACGGCGGCTATAATACAAACAAAAACAAATCGTTCATTGTTTTGGCGCGATGGCTCATAGAGGCCGTAAAGCTCAACGCCGACGCCCTTCCTTCGCTTCTCGGCGCAGACTTATCCGGAGCAAAGGATATTTTAGACAGGCTGCTTGCGAAGGATACTGATTCCATTTTTAAAATGCTTGTCGACGTTCTGAGCCTCGGCCCCTCCGACACCGTTCTCGAATACTCGTGGACCTATCCCGAATTCACACCGGGATCCGTTGATTTTACCCCTAACCTGACGCGTGAAAACTATGAAAAGGTGCTTAATGAAATAGACGCCACCCTTAACGAGTTCCTTGAGGAGTTCACCGAAAACGGTACCCTTTCGGGTATTCTCGCATCGCGCATCTATTCCAATTCTCTTGTGAGCGAGCTCGTAAAGGGCGTATACGGGGCGCTGTACACCGAGAAGACCGGCGATATGCTCGGTATCCTCGGACTTGACGCTTCTCCCGAGGGCTTCGCAAAAAGCATATCTTCTGCTTATCCTTCGGCGGCAAAGGCTATCGCTTCCGCGTCAAGCTGGGACAAGGTAAACGCCGGGTCTTTAAGCTGGGGATTTTCAAACGGCAGCAAAGACGGCTTTATAAAAGCCGTTACCGCGGCGCTTTCTCCCTTTGCCCCAATGCTTTCAATGCTTCTTGCCGGGGGACAGATAAGCATTCTCGACACGATAACCGTCAGCGGCGGAAACGGCTACAACACGGCTGTGATACCGATCCTTGAAGCTCTCGGATGCCCGTCGGACCTCATAAAGAGCTATCCCGATTATAAAAAGACCGCTTCCTCCGGCACGAACGCTATAACCGATATCCTGACGCCCCTTACCGCTGTGCTTGATTCCCTCATTGAAAAGCCCGTGGCAACACTGTGCTCGCTGCTTCCGAACATTGTGTATTTTATTAATTCCGACGGTCTTTCCCAGTGCGTTGAAAATCTTTTATATCCCGTAAGGGTGCTGCTCAGAACCGTCGGGGCCGATGATCTTCTCGGAAGCGAGCTCACAAAGCTTGCCGATATCGACCTCACAGATATGATAAGCACGGCGATATCCGATTCAGGGCTTGATATTACGCTTCCCGAGCCCGATCTTGAGCTTGTTTCCTCGCTCGGGACCGCCGAGACGCTTCAAAGCAAGCGCACATACAATGGCGGCTTCCAAACCTACACCTATATAAAGGCGGACGCTCCTCAGGTGCTCGTCACCGTGCTCAGGTATGTTATCGGGGCTCTCGGAAGCGGAGAGAACTCTTCAGCTCTTTCTTCTCTTATGAGCGCCGACCGGACCGAGGAGGGCGACATGATGGCGATGTACACCGAAAAGGTGGCCGCCCAGCTTTCATCCATGACCACAGACGAAACGATAGAATGGCTCTACGACCTTCTGTTCTCCGAGACCCCTCAGCGAGAGAAAACCGCGGAGGACGAATATATCCCCACAATAATCTTTCAGGAAAAAGAAAAGCACACCACGCGAAACCTGACAGCCGCACTTATCGGCGGAGCCGCTTTTATTGTAATACTGAGCATAGTGCTTTCAAGGATCGATTTCAGCGCGAGACGCGACCGTAAAAAATATAAAAAAAGCAAAAAGCTGCAGGAAAAAGAACTGATAAAGAAATACACGAGTAAGCCCCGGGAGGGAAGATAAGATGCTGATATTAAAGGATATAGTCAAGGATTATCCCACAGGCGACACAACGGTGCGCGCTCTAAAGGGAATAAACATCAATTTCAGAGAGAACGAGTTCGTTTCCATTCTCGGTCCCTCCGGATGCGGCAAGACCACCATGCTCAACATTATAGGCGGCCTTGACAAATACACAGAGGGCGACCTTATAATCAACGGCAAATCCACAAAGGAATTCACCGACGCCGACTGGGATACCTACCGCAACCATTCCATAGGCTTTGTGTTCCAAAGCTATAACCTCATCCCTCACCAGACCGTGCTTTCAAACGTTGAGCTCGCGCTCACTCTTTCGGGCGTTTCAAAAAAAGAGAGAAGGGCAAGAGCGGCCGAGGCGCTTAAAAAGGTAGGCCTCGGCGAGCAGCTTAATAAACGTCCCGCGCAAATGTCCGGCGGCCAGATGCAGCGCGTCGCCATCGCGAGAGCTCTGGTGAACAACCCCGATATTATCCTTGCCGACGAACCCACCGGCGCTCTCGACACGGAAACGAGCGTTCAGATAATGGAGCTTCTCAAAGAGGTCGCCCACGACAAGCTCGTTATAATGGTAACGCACAATCCCGACCTCGCCAGAAAGTATTCCACCCGTATAATAAGCTGCCTCGACGGCGACATCATAGGCGACGACGACCCGTTCGAGCCCTCGAATGAAGACTATGAAAACGAAAAGGCGAGCGCCGAAAGGGAGCGCGCGAAGGGCAAAAAGCCCTCGATGTCGTCGCGCACCGCGTTCGGGCTCAGCCTTCGCAACCTCACAACAAAAAAAGGACGCACCTTCCTCACCGCTTTCGCCGGAAGCATAGGAATAATCGGCATAGCCCTCGTTCTCGCTCTTTCAAACGGAATTGAACGCTATATAGATAAAGTCCAAAACGACCTTCTGCTCGCTTTCCCCGTATCGGTCGAGCGTCAGGCCGTCGACCTCAACTCCGTTATGTCCACATTCATGGATATGTCAAAGGATATTCTCTCCGTTGACCACGATCTTGACGCTATTTATGTAAACAATTCGTTCAACGATATGATAAACACGTTCGTCTCCCAGGCAAAGTCGAACAACCTGAAGAGCTTCCGCAAATATATCGAAGACAATCGCGCCGAGTTCGACGAGCTGTGCAACGATATCCAGTATAAATATGAAACGCCGCTCAATATTTATCTTGCCGATACCTCCGAAGGCGTCGTGCAGGTCAACCCAAACACAATAATGTCAACTCTGATGGATCAGATGGGGAGCTCAACCACCACATCCTCCATCAACAAGTCTATGTCGAATATGTTCACCTCCTCCGCCGCCGACACGTGGATGCAGCTCATAGGCGGCAACGACCTTCTTTCAAAACAGTATGAGGTCATCTACGGCCGTCTGCCGGAGAAGTTCAACGAGGTAGTGCTCATCGTCGATAAAAACAACGAGGTCAACGAGATGATAATGTATGCTCTCGGCCTTAAAAAACAGGATGAATTCATGAGCAGCATGGTCAGCATGATAGCCAACGGCACCGAGCTTCAGAATTCCGAGATATCGAGCTATTCCTACGACGAGATACTGAACAGAGGCTTTAAGCTGCTTCTCAATTATCAGTATTTTGCCAAAGACAAGGAAACCGGTCTGTGGGCCGATTACCGCCAGAACACCATGTACGTAAAGCAGCTCATAGCCGAGAGCGGAGTGGATATAAAGATAGTGGGTATACTTCGCCCCGATCCTCACAACATCATGAGCGTCGGCACCGGAAGCATCGGCTACACTCAGGCGCTCATGGATTACGCTCTCGAGCAGACCGCCAACAGTGAGCCGGTTCAGGCTCAGCTTTCCGACGTGGGCCGCGACATAATAACGGGGCTCGAGTTCTCCGACCTCACCGTAAATGATTTCAGCCTCGCCGACGTTGACCTGAGCATAATAGACTTCTCTCTCCTCGATCTCTCGCCGTTCATGAGTATGCTTGAGGATATCGACCTGAGCAAAATAGACATCCTCAACTTTGATATAACCGATTTCATCGATTTTACCGATATGAGCGCGCTTCAGAAGAGGATCATTGAAGGATATCTCAACGATGAACAGGTGCTCGCTATCAAGCAGGCGTATATCGACACCCTGAACGCTCAGTGCTCTCTTGAAAACACCTATTCTCTTCTCGGCTATTCCGAAGAGGACAGCCCCACGTCGATATATGTCTATCCCAAGAGCTTTGAAAACAAGGATAAGATAAACGAAATGGTGGAATACTATAACGAGCAGATGGAAGCGCAGGGCTATAAGGGTTACACCGTAACGGTGACCGACTATATAGGAATGCTCATGAGCAGCATAACGAACATACTGAGAATAGTCACCTACGTTCTCGTTGCGTTCGTCGCAATATCCCTTGTCGTCTCGTCCGTAATGATAGGCATAATCACCTATACTTCGGTCCTCGAGCGCACAAAGGAGATAGGCATACTCAGGAGTATCGGCGCTTCAAAGAAGGATATTTCCAGCGTTTTCAACGCCGAAACTGTCACCATAGGCCTCGGGGCGGGTATTATCGGTATCTTGGTGACTCTGCTTCTCGAAATTCCCATAAACCTCGCTCTGCAGTACTTCACAAAAACCGGCGCGGCGGCGTCCCTGCCCTTCCTCGCAGGAGTGATACTTGTGGGAATAAGCGTTTTCCTCACCTTTATCGCGGGCCTCATCCCGTCGTCGATAGCGGCAAAGAAAGACCCGGTCATCGCGCTGAGAACGGAATAAAATATTCAACAAAAACAAAGGCGGCCACCTTTCGGTTTTCTGAAGGTGGCCGTCTTGATTATTTTTTTCTGCTTACCAGAGCCCGTTTACGGTAAGCCCGTATGCAGAATAAGTCACGTCATGCGCGGTGTCACCGTCTATGGCAGTCGTAAACGCTTCAAGCATCTCTTCATCGGGGAACGTCACGGAGAACTCCATGGTGAGGCTCTCGGGCAGATATATCGTTTTACCGAGCTTGAAGCCGGTGAGCCACCAGGTGGTCTCGGGTCCTCTTGACACCAGTTCTTTGTCGCCGTGGCGTATTTTCATCGAGAAAACGGGCATTTCGCTGTCTTCAACGGCTTTGTAGAAGGTTTTCGGCAGGCCGTTTGCTTCGCGGTTATATATTCCGATCTCACCGCCGTTGGCGGCAACTGCGTAGTTGCCCTTCCAGATCTGTATCATCCAGTCCTTCCCGGCATAACTGAATTTGAAGCGGCGCGTAACGTACACAAAAGCGGGATTGCGCGCGGCAAACAGATCGTAGGAAAGCCCGAACCCGAATTTTCTCTGCCAGCTGTTCACTATGGTATAGAGCGTCAGGTCGTAGATGTCAAATTCAAATCCCGTGCCGGCGAGTCCCGTGCCTTCGGTGTTGAAGGCATGGCCTGTTTCAAGATCGATGTCGATATCGGGATCGATTGTGTCGCAGGTCCCGTCGCGGTAATACACGTCCATGAGCACCTTCACCTTATCGGGATCGTCCTCTCTCGGGACCGTGTAGATATCCGCCCTTTCGGCTATTCCCAAAAACATAGCTATTATGTACAGCAAGCTTGAAAGCGCGGTGAAGCCGTCCGCTCTCGCTTTGTCGCCGGTTTTATAGAACAGATCCCTTAAATGCCCTGTATTGAGCGGTATCACCTGATTTATTATGTCTCCCGCCGCGGTGCCGAAATTCGGCATGCGGTTCAAGAACATGTCAACGTCAATACCTGTGTTTTCGGTGAGATAACCGCATATCTGCGAAAGCTGCTCATCCAGCGTAACGTCAATAAAGCTTTCCTCTTCGGGATAGAAGATCTTCCCGCCGAGCACCCTTCTTGCAAGAGCAAGTGGAGAGAGCGCTTTGAAAAACGTTTCGGTGTCCATCGACGGAGCGCCGTATTGCTGCACGTAGTTTATATATTCGCAAACGGAGGTCAGATTTTCGGGGCTTTCTCCTTCAGGAAAATCTTTTCTTCCCGAACCGAGCGCAGCCGGCAGCATGGTCTGTAAAAAAAGCAGAACAGAGAGCAGCGTTGAAATGATTTTTGATATCATAATGGACCTCCTGAAAAAATATTTCGTATAAACATTATATAATAATAACCGGATGATTACAATAAAAAATTATATCACAATATTTAAGCCGTCCGCGTTGCCGTGGATGGTATAATCTGTGAGCCTGCCGTCCTTCCACTCCATATCAACTCTCACGTTTCCTTTTGCCGCCAGGCCTTTAACGCTTCCGTTTTTCCATTTCGAGGGAAGGGCAGGCAAAAGATAAATGTTTTTGCCGTCAGACTGCAGCAGCATTTCGCATATTCCCGAAGTGACTCCGAAATTGCCGTCGATCTGGAAGGGCGGGTGAGCGTCGAACATGTTTGGGTAGGTCCCGCCGCCTTTCCGGTAGTTTTCTTTGTCGTTGTCTGCGGGAATATATCTGAGCTGCCTTTCGAGTATACTCAGCGCATGGTCGCCGTCCAGCAACCTCGCCCGTAAGTTCACCTTCCACGCAAGGCTCCAGCCCGTACCCTCGTCGCTTCTGTTTTCAAGAGTCCTTCTGCAGGCCGCCGCAAGCTCTTTATCGCGGCGCGGGTCGATAAGGTTTCCGGGGTGGAGCGCGTACAGATGCGAAAGGTGCCGGTGGTGCGGTTCGTTTTCGTCAAGCTCCTCGTTCCATTCCAGTACAGCCCCGTTTTTGCCGATCATCAGCGGCTTTATTTTTTTTGCCGCGTTCTCCGCCTCGGAGCGGAAAGCGTCGTTGATCCCGAGTATATCGCATGCTTTGACGCAGTTTCGGAGCGTTTCAAGAACAATGGTGTTCAGCATCGCGGTGCTTTTTGCCACGCTGCAGCTGAAAAGCCCCTTTTTGAAAAGATTCTCCGGAGAAGTCCCGGGGCATAAAATGAGTTCTCCGTTTTCGTCCTCGGTCAAAATGTCCAGATAGAACCTCGCCGCCTTTTTCATGATAGGAAAAGCGGTCTTTTCAAGAAAATCCCTGTCGAGAGTGTATTCATAGTATTCGTAAAGGTGTCTGCAGAGCCACCCCGAGGCTCCGGGCCAGTAAGCCCAGCTCGCGCTGTTCTTCACCGGGACGCTGTGCCCCCAAATATCGGCGTTATGGTGGACAACAAAGCCTCCGGCGTGATAAAACTCCCTCGCCGTTGTTTCGCCCGAAACGCTCAGGTCTCTTGTAAGGGAAGTCAGCGGCTCGGTAAGCTCCGGCATCGCGCAGGGCAGAACGGGCCAGTAGTTCATCTCAGTGTTTATATTGACGGTGTAGTTCGCGTTCCACGGCGCTTTTACCGTATTGTTCCATATGCCCTGAAGGTTCATCGCTCTGCTTCCCGGCCGCGACGCGGCTATAGCAAGGTAGCGCCCGAAGTTGAAAAGCAAAACGCAAAGCGAAAGGTCGCTTTTGTCGTTTTCAAATCTTTTGAGCCTCTCGTCCGTAGTAAGTTCCGACTCTTCGCCGCCGAGGTCCAGCTTTACCCTGTCGTAAAGGGCCTTGTAGTCGTTTATATGCGCCTTGAGCAGCTTGTCAAAACCCTTTGCGCATGCCGCTTCCACGGCAGCTGCGGACGCGTTTTTGTATTCTTTGTCCGGTATAGAGTCAAAGCCTCTGTAGCCCGTGCTTATGTTGAAATACAAAACGGCGTAAGAAGCGTTCGTTATTTTTATGCAGTCCGGAAGAAAAACTGTTTCGCCGTCGGTATCGGTTTTCAGCGTGCCTGCGAACGGGACTCCGTTTTCGTCGTCGTTTTCGGAATAAATAAGGGAGTGACAGGGATATTCGGGGCTGTCTGTGTCACCGTCGCGCGGGCACACGCCCTCGGTTATCAGCATACCGTTTTCGGTACGGGTCACGCTTTTCAGCGGGCAGTCAACTCCAACCGTAAAGCTTAAGCTTTTTCCGGTTATCCTATACGCAAAAACGTTGTCGGGAAAAGAAACAAAAGCGGTTTTTTCGATTTTCTCCCCGTTCACGTAAAATGAGCTCGAATGCACCGCTTTAGACAGGTCGAGCGAGCGGCGATAGCCCGAATGATCCGTTTTGCCGAAGTCGAGCTTAAGCTCGCCGAAGGTAAGATAGGCCTGCGACCAGCAGGAAAGAAAATTGTTCTCAAGCTCCCTTTCGCTTTCCCTGTATTTTCCCTTAAGAGCCAGCTCCTTTGCCCTTTGGAAGCTCTCAAACGCTCCTTCTTTTGTAACGGTCCTCGGTCTTCCGGTCCAAAGCGTGTCATGGTTCAGAACTATTCTGTCTACGTGTGTGCCTGAATAGAGCATCGCTCCGGTCGAACCGTTCCCGAGCGGAAGCGCTTCCATAAAGAAGCCTGCGGGCTTGTCATATAATAAAATATCGCTGCTCATTATTATTTCTCTCCGTTTGGTATGGATTTTATAATGATTATATCACAATTAAACAGAAAAACAATAAATATAAAGATAATTTTTGTTGCATTTTTTTATCTGATGCTGTATTATAAAAAAGTATTTAAATCATTTTAAGAACGGGAGAGTATCCGCTATGCGAAACACCGCGGCGGTTTGCAGGATCTGCTTATTGTTGTTTTTTCTGAATCTTGTAATGTTCGGAATTAAGCTCTATATCGGGCTCGCCTCGAATTCCATCAGTATCTTCTCGGATTCGATCAATAATCTCTTCGATTCTCTTTCTCTGCTGCTGACGTTCGCCGTTCTTACCGTTATTATGAGAACGGCTGATAAAAACACGGCGAGCATGGCGGAAAAGGGAGAGCAGCTTTTTTCTTTTCTTTTTTCTGTCGTTATTGTGTTCACGGGCTTCTATTTCGCCTATTCGTCGCTTGAGCGTTTTATGTACCCAACGCCCGTATGGTATACGTATACCTATCTGACGGTTATTGCCGCGACGGCGGCGGTAAAGCTCCTGATTTTTGTTTTTCTGAAAAAAACGGGCAAAAGGCTCTCCTCCGACGTACTCGGGATGGTAGCCTTCGATTCTCTTCTCGATTTTTTCATAACTTCAGCCACGGTGCTCACGCTCGTGCTCTCGGGAACGGTGCGCTTCAGCTTCGACGCGCTTTTCGGCCTGCTCATAAGCATAGCTATAATAGTGCCTGCCGTTAAGATGATGATCGATTCGGGAAAATCGCTGATAAACTACGTTCCCGCCCCGCTTCGCTACCGGGTGAACCGGGTCATTGATGAACGCGGCATAGGCGACAGGCTTTTATACATAAAATATTTGAGAGCCGGAAATGAAACGGAGGCCTGCGCCTTCTTTTCCTCTCTCGATTTCAACAGCGAAGAGCTGTGTGAAAAAGTATACGAAACAACAGGGATCAGGTTGTTTGCCATATTACAAACAAAAGGAGAAAAACAATGAGCGCAACAAAAGAAAAAATCAAAGAATCCGCCGGAAAAAAGACCGGAAGGGGTAAGAAAGCATTGAAAATCATAGGTATAATCCTGGGGATCATAGTGTGTTTTGTCGTCGTAACTACCGTGATCTCAAAAATAGGAAACGCGGCGAATATGAAAAAGGTGAGCTCCTTCAAGCCCGTTGAGTATGAAGCTCAGCTCGTTCCCGAAAAAGACGCCCGCGGCAACTACAGCTTCGTGACCGACGGCGACCTCAAGGTCCTTCAGCTTACCGACGTACATATCGGCGGAGGATGGCTGTGCCTTAAAAAGGACGGCATGGCTATAAACGCCGTCGCCGCCATGATAACCGCCGAAAAGCCCGATCTTGTTATCGTAACGGGCGATATAGCCTATCCCGTTCCGTTCCAGGCCGGCACGTTCAACAATAAGCCTCCCGCAAAAATGTTTGCCGAGCTTATGGAGAAGCTCGGTGTGTACTGGACCCTCGCGTTCGGCAACCATGACACCGAGCTCTACAGCTTTTTCGACCGTGAAGAGATAGGCTCGTTTTATTCCGGCGGCAGTTACCCTCACTGCCTGTTTATGGCGGGGCCCTCCGACGTTGACGGCTGCGGTAACCAGATAATAACCGTTAAAAACACAAAGGGCGTCGTTACCCAGCTTCTCTACCTTTTAGACAGCCATTCCTATACGGGCGGCGACTTCCTCGGTATTATGCAGAAATACGACAATATCCATCAGAACCAGATCGACTGGTACGCGAAAACGCTCGAGGAATATCAGGATGATAACAACTCCGTCTACGCCAAGCTCGGCGTTGCCGACGTACCCACGCTCAAATCCTCCATGTTCTTCCATATCCCGCTTAAGGAATTCAGGGAGGGCTGGAAGGAGTACGTTGAAAACGGCATGAACGACACCGAAAACGTAAAGTACTACTGCGGCATTGCGGGAGAGCACGGCAAGGTCATCTTCACCGGAATCGGGGAAGACGAAGTGTTTGAAACCGTTCTGGCGCTCGGCTCCACTCAGGCCATATTCTGCGGACACGACCACTACAATGATTTTTCGCTCGAATATAAGGGCGTCCGCCTCACCTACGGCAAGAGCATCGACTATCTTGCCTATCCCGGCATCTATAAGGTCGGCGCGCAGCGCGGCTGCACCGTCATCACTTTCGCTCCCGACGGCAGCTTCGATATGTCCTCCGAGAGCTATTATCAGGATAAGTACACCTCGCTCTACGAGAAGGAGACCGTCGATATGACTCAGCGCGAGGTTCTTACCGATCTGCCCTGGTAAAACAGGAGGCGTCAAACGACGCTTCGGAGGGTATCATGTGTTATTTATCAGTTCACTTCCGTGAATCGCTGCTCCCGAGCGGAGAGCAGGTCCATTTCGCCGTTTCAAAAAACGGTTATGACTGGGAAGCTCTCAACGCCGGCATGCCGGTGCTGACGTCCGTTCTCGGCTCGAAGGGCGTCAGGGACATTGAAATAGTGCGAAAAAAAACCGGCGGCTTCGTTATTTTAGCCACCGATCTCTGCATTGTCCGCCGTATGGACGAAAAC
>JAFSWN010000212.1 GCA_017450185.1 Clostridia bacterium
AGGAATTCGGCGTGTTCATGATGGCTCTGCTCAAAATGGCGGACCTGCTCGGCATGGAAGCTCCTCCCGAAGATGAAGACACAAAGCGTCTGCTTGTTAAGTGCTATTTCTATCTTCTGAGCGTCGGCATCAGCACGCTCAACAAACAGGGACACGAAGCGATCCATGAATGGGCGCTCAAAAGCCCCGACCGCGTTTACGCCTGGAAGGTGGACGGCGAAGAGAGCGTTTCGGCCTATATCCGCGTAAAGGCCGGAAAAACCAAGGCGGGCAAGGGCATATACAAGAGAGCTATGCCTTTCTTTACCATGCGCTTTAACAACCTTGATTCGGCTCTCGGCATACTTATGTCCACCGACGATATGCTTACGTCGGTCCGTGAGGGCAAGCTCATCATGGAAGGCGCTCCGGAGTTCGGCGCCCAGATAGGCGACTTTATGATGCAGGTAGGCGCATACGCGAAATAATAAGGAGTATCAACAATGTCTAAAGACACAAATGGAAAACTGAATTACGGAAGGACCTTCCTGATCGGCTGCGGGTTTATGGGATGTATGCTGCTTTGGTCGGTTTATAATTCTTATGTTCCCGTTATGCTCCGTCAGAAGCTGACGGAATCTCTCGGCAGCGACTTCCGCTGGGGATTTATTACGATTGCGCTTATAGTGAATGCGATTATGACCATTGACAATATCTTCGGCGTGATTTTTCTCCCCTTCTTCGGAAAACGCTCCGACGCCGTACACGCAAAAAAATGGGGCAAGAGAATGCCCTTTATCCTTACGTGTATGCCTATCTCGGCATTGTTTTTCTGCTTTATTCCGGTTGCCGCTATCATCAAGGATATCGCGCTTTCCATTCTTCTTATGATGAGCGTTGTTATCCTGTTTAACTTTACGATGTCCATCTGGCGCTCTCCGGTGGTTTCGCTGATGCCGGACTTCACCCCCTCCAGACTTCAGTCCGACGCCAACGCCGTTATAAATATCATGGGCGGTATCGGTCAAATGGTGGGCTTTGTCGTCGGAACAATTTCCGCCGCCGTAGTGGGGATCATCGGATTTGACGTCCTTTCGGAAAACCTTAAGGCTAAAACGAATACGCTGGGCCAGATCCTTGCGCTGGACGCCGACGGTAAACCTATTCTGCAATGGGCCGAGGGTATAGACAAATCCCTTTATGAAGGCACAAAACAGCTCACAAACTTCTTGTCCCAGTCAAAGGATAAGCTGATTATCGACGGACAGACTATCTGTGAAAAGGTCGTCAAGCTCGGCGAAGACGGCAACCCGATCTACGTCAATTATGTACCGGTCTTCATTGTGACCGCTATAATTGCAATCGTCTGTATCTGCGTACTTGCCGTTTTTTATAAAAAGAACCGTCAGTACGATCTTACCGCCACCGCAACGGACGCTATAAGAGCACAAAACGCCAAAAAGGAAAAGGTTTCCATAAGGAACCTGCAAATGGATCCCGCTCAGAAGAGAAGTCTTATCATTATGCTCATTGCGCTGTTTCTGCTCAACAATGCAACCGAAGCTATCGTCCCGAATTTCACAAACTTTGCTAATGATACCCTTCAGGTACCGCCTATCTATTCCACGCTCATGATGGCTGTCTTTGCCGTTTCACTCGCGGCGTTCGGCATTCCCGCCGGTACGCTCGGACGAAAGCTCGGACGGAAAAAGACCATTATCATCGGTCTTTTGGGCATTGTAGTGATGTTCGCGATCTACATAACGGTTTCTCAGATCCTCGGGCCGAGTGAAGACGGTTCCGTAAACAAGTTCACATGGATCTGTCTGTGGGTCGCTCTGATAGTAGGCGGCGCGGCTGTGGGCTGCGTGAATATCAACACGCTTCCCCTCGTGCTGGCAATGGGCGGCAGAGAGCACGTCGGCACTTTCACCGGCTACTACTACACCGCAACGCAGGCGGCGTCGATCACCGGTCCCATACTCTGCGGTCTTGTGATCGGTCTGTTCCATGACGATTATAACTATATGTTCCTTTATTGCGCAGTAATGTTTGCTTTCGGTCTGTTCGCTATGTTCGGCGTAAAACACGGCGAATCCTTCGATATTACGGACGAGGAAATCAAACAGGCCCGCATGGCGGACGACTGATTTTTAATACTGCGATAACGGACCGCTTGCTTTAATAAAACAAACCGTAAGAACAGGATGGACGGTTTCGGCTGTTCATCCTGTCGTTTTGTAAATCAACTCTGTTAAGGAGACCGATATGGAAGAGATAAGATATAAAACCTTTAAGGGAGAACGCGCTCTTTTCGGAGAAAAGGGCCTTAAGATCGTCGATTGCGTTTTTGAAGACGGCGAATCGCCTCTTAAAGAATGCTTCGGCATTGAGCTTTACGGATCGGCTTTCCGGTGGAAGTATCCACTGTGGTACTGTAATAATATCCTTGCACGCGACTGCGCGTGGTTCGAGAACGCGAGGGCGGGAGTATGGTATTCCGATAACGTCAGTATTGAGAACGCGGTTATCCAGGCTCCTAAAAACTTCAGAAGGTGCCGAAACCTCAGTATCAGCGATACGGTCCTCACAAACGCGAAGGAAACGCTGTGGAGCTGCAGCGGCGTGAAGCTGAAAAACGTCACCGCCGCAGGCGATTATTTCGCTATGAACTGCGAAGACGCGCGGGTCGACGGGCTTATCCTCGACGGCAACTATTCGTTTGACGGAGCAAAAAACGTGACGATAAGAAATTCACGCCTGCTCACTAAGGACGCTTTTTGGAACAGCGAGAATATTACGGTTTACGATTCATATATATACGGAGAATACCTCGGTTGGAATTCAAAGAAGCTGACTCTCATAAACTGTACTGTTGAAAGCCTTCAGGGAATGTGCTATATAGATTCTCTGGTAATGAAAAACTGCAGGCTTCTGAACACCACCCTCGCGTTTGAGTACTCAAGCGTGGACGCCGAGATAGCTTCTCCGATAGACAGCGTTTTCAATCCCAAAAGCGGGATAATAGCCGCGCCGGAGATAGGCGACCTGATAATCTAAAAGGACCGGACGGATCCCGGCAGAGTAAAGATCATATGCTAAGACGTAAAAAAAACGTTCGGAGTATCCGGATTGGACGAAGGTATAAAAAGATGAAATATGATTTTGATACTCCCGTAAACAGAAGAGGGACCGATTCGGTCAAATGGGATGTTAAAGAAAACGAGCTGCCCATGTGGGTGGCGGATATGGATTTCACCGCAGCCCCCGAGATAAGGGACTCTCTTAAAAGGCGGATAGACCACGGCGTTTTCGGCTACGCCGACGTAACGCAGCAGTGGTATGACGCGTATATCGTCTGGTGGCGCGACAGACACGGCTTTACTATTGAACGGGAATGGCTGATATTTTGTACCGGAGTGGTTCCGGCTATATCCTCGGCGGTGCGAAAGCTTACCACTCCGAATGAAAACGTCGTTATACTGACTCCGGTGTACAATATTTTTTTTAACAGCATAATTAATAACGGCTGCAGGGCTCTCGAAAGCCCGCTTAAATATGAAAACGGCGAGTATGGCGTTGATTTCGCCGATCTTGAAAATAAGCTTTCCGATCCTCAGACCACGCTCATGATACTGTGCAACCCTCATAACCCGGTCGGAAAGATCTGGGATAAAAGCACTCTTGAAAGGATCGGAGAGCTTGCGAAAAAGTATCATGTTGCCGTAGTTTCGGATGAGATCCACTGCGATCTGACGGCTCCGGGAAAAGAGTACGTTCCATTCGCTTCTGTATCAGAGCAGTGCAGGGAGGTTAGCGTCACGTGTATCGCTCCCACAAAGGCTTTCAATATCGCAGGGCTGCAGACTGCGGCCGTATGCGTTCCGGACCCGGTACTCAGGCATAAGGTCTGGCGCGCTCTTAACACCGACGAAGTGGCGGAGCCGAATTCCTTTGCGTGCTGCGCCGCCGTCGCAGCCTTTACTTCCGGTTCGGAATGGCTCGACGAGCTTCGCGCCTATGTTTTTAATAACAGGAAAATATCCTGTGATTACATCAAAAACAACATCCCCGGAGTTTTTGCGGTCCACGGGGAGGCGACCTATCTTCTGTGGATTGACGTCAGCTCCCTTCCGGGGGACAGTGAAGACTTAGTCGGATATCTCCGCAAAAAAACGGGGCTTTATGTTTCTGCAGGCAGCCACTACGGCAAGGGGGGAGAGCATTTTCTGAGAATGAACCTCGCCTGTCCCGAGAGTGTGTGCCGCGACGGGCTAAGAAGACTCAAGGAAGGAATTGAAAGCTATATCGGAGAAAAATGAGATATTTTCCGATTTATTATACTGTTCTCATTTGGAGTGTGAATAATGGGGTTTGCAGCGCTTTTATCCGCTTTGTTCTTAGGCGTGGGTCTCGCGATGGACGCCTTCGCCGTTTCGGTGTGCAAGGGCCTTGCGGTAAAGGACGTAACGCTTAACCATCTTGCGCTGGCGGGGACGTGGTTCGGGAGCTTTCAGGCTCTTATGCCCCTTATAGGATATTTTCTGGGATCGTCGTTCCACAGCTATATTGAAAGCTTCGACCATTGGATAGCCTTCGCCCTTCTCCTTTTTATCGGCGCGAATATGCTCAAGGAGGCTTTTTCAGAGGATTCCGGGAAGCCGGCGGACGCTTCGTTCGGCGTTAAAACGATGCTCCTTATGGCGATAGCCACAAGCGTCGACGCTCTCGCCGCCGGTATCGCCCTCGCGATGGATGAAAACGGCAATATATGGATATCGGTGCTCATCATCGGCGCCGTTACCTTTATCCTTTCTGCTGCCGGAATAAAGATAGGCAGCCTGTTCGGAGAAAGGTATCAAAAAAAAGCCCGTATCGCGGGTGGGGTGATCCTCATCCTGATAGGGCTCAAGGTGCTTATAGAGCACTTATTCTGAACGGTTTTTCAGCCATTCGATCGTGTTTTCAAGAGTTGTTATCTGCAGCTCGGTAAGTTTGCACCTGCCGGGCTTTTCTCTTTTGAAAACCTCAGACGCGGTTGGCGTTTCCACCCAGCCTTCGGTGAGGTTGACATAGTAGTCAACGCCGTCCGAAAGCGTGACCGTCAGCTCCGGCTGCCCGTTGAGCAGTTCTTCGGAGTAGTCAAGGTTCCCCAAAAAATCGTGCAGGAACATGCTTGTGTAAAAGCTGTCGGTATAAAACCGCGCGTCAATGCTTATCGTTGCTTCTTTGTTTGTTCCGATGCCGTAAACGGGGGAGCTTACCATGTTGGTTGAAGAGGTGAGAACGGGGTCGTTTTCCGGGTCGTAGCCTGTGGGCGTAAGGTTTTCGCCGTCGGCTGACGCATTATCGTCATCCACCGGCACTCCGTTGAGTATGTTCAGCATTTCGTCGCTGTAGAGCTTGTCAACGGTCTTTCGAAGATCGATAATGAAGTACGCGCCGGTCTTCGCGGGATATGATTCCTCTATGCCGTCGTGGAGCAGCAGCACGCCCTGCCCGTCATAGAGCTTTTCGATCTGTTTTTTTACAATTCCGTTTTGCTCCGACATTGAGATAGGGCAGTTGTTTTCGTCGATGAAATACTTCGTTCCGTTTGCGCTGATGAATATCACGCCCTCGGAAAAGCTCCTGTTTCCTCCGAAGGTGAGCGCGGCCAGGACTGCCGCGGCGACTATAAGCACAACGGGAATGATGATAAGTACTTTCTTTTTCATTTTGTTCCTCCTTCTGTGTAAATCACGGTTTTGTATGACGAATATTTATTTAATTCGTCTTGTTTTATTTTCGCGAAAAACACGGCTGCACAGTCTTTGTTTTCTTTCGGCGAAAAAATCGCGAAAACAATATCTTCACCGTCGTGAACGAGCGCCGTTTTTTCATTGTCAGCGCCGTCGGCGTCGAAGCCCGGCAGCAGTACGGCTATTATGGCGCCGGTTTCAAAGAATCCGCTTTCATTTTCAAAATCCGGCTGTTCCTGAAGAAGCGTTAAAAAATCCGATAGTTCTTCTTTCGAACTCAAAATAAAGGTCATTGCGCCGCTGTCGTTCACGGAGTCGGCTTTTTCTCTCGCTTCTTTTTCGTTTATAACGTTCGGTATCTCAAATGAGAAAAGCGAGTAAGC
>JAFSWN010000027.1 GCA_017450185.1 Clostridia bacterium
AACCGCAAGGCTGCTTTTTTACTTCACTCCTCACTCTTAACTCAAAATTCATCGGCGCCCTTTTTGAAGGGGCGCCGGTGAGCTTTTTACGGATTTCAGTCGAAAAGATTTTTGAAGAAATATATGATGCGGTGGAAGAAGCCCACAATAGAGCCGAAGAAGCCCTCGTGCTTTTCGTGGCAGAGCGGGCAAAGGCCCTCTTGTGTTGCGGGGATGCGCTCGGTCTGTTTTTCGTGGCATACCGAGCATTCGCGCACGCGCTCGCCCGCTTCGGTTTCGGTGGCTTCTTTTGTTACGGTCCATTCGCCGAAGCTGTGTCCGGCGGCGGGTATAACGGTCTTTACTATCGCCTCTCTGTTTTCGTCAAAGTCTTTTTCGCACCTGTCGCAGTGGAAATGGCCGACTGTCCCGTTTTCGGTGCAGGAGGCGGGAACGGCGTTTATCCATTCGCCGTAGTCGTGTCCTGAGGCGGGGATCGAAAGATCGTTCAGCGTTTCCTTGTTTTCGTCAAAATCGCCGCCGCAGCGTGAGCAGTGGTAACGTCCCTTAGTGCCGGGAGTCTCGCATGAGGGAGCTTTTTCGGCGATCCATTCGCCGTAATCGTGCCCGGGGCACGGGATCACAAGACTGTTTATCTCATTTTTATCAGCGTCAAAGCACAAGCCGCAGCGCGCGCACACGTAATGATCGACGGCTCCGTCGGCGAAGCAGGTCGCCGCGCTTCCGGCTATAAGCTCGCCGTAGCTGTGGCCGAGAGCGTCAACGTAATCGTCAACGTAGCTGTCGCCGCAGTCGGAGCAGACGTAGGTCGTGCAGCCGCGCTCTGTGCAGGTGGGAGGAGTTACGCTCGCGATATAATTATGCTCGGGCGCTCTCAGCAAGTAGACGTAGCCCGCGGTGTTGCTGTCTTCAAAGCCGTCCTTAACGGCGTAGGCGATAAGGAACATGTTCTCCGTTACCTCTATGGGGCCCGTGTACAGAGTTCTCGCCGCGTTGTCGGTAAGGCACGGGCAGGTTCCGTCAAGCGTGTAGTAGATCTCGGCGCCGTCGGTGGCGGTGGTAAGAGTTACAAGAGTACCGTAATCAACCACGCTGTAGCTCTCAACGCTTGAAACGACTTTTTCGCACTTGTTTTCGGAAGTGGTTATATCGCCCACGTTTACAAGAACGGTTCTTTCTGTTCCTGTGCCGTCAAGCGTAAGCACAACTTCCGCGCTGCCGGGAAGAAGGCCCGAAACCATGACGTTGCCTTCGCCGTTTTCATCGAGAACAACGCTGCTGTTCACCACTTCAACTATAGCGGGGCTGTTTGAAACGGCCGAAACAGTTTTGCCCGCGCCCGCTGCGGCGGGAGTTACGGCTATATGAATGAGGGAGCCCGAATTATAGGCGGGCGACACGCTCTCGGGAACAACCATATCCTCGGGAGCTATATCGGGAGTTCCCGTAAACTCAAAGGCTTCGGCCATGGCGGCGCCCGCGTAGTTTACAATGTTTTGGGCCGTAACGCTCACGTTGCCCGAAAGAGCTTCGGCGGGAGTGAACATAAACATGGTGGCATATTGGTTTTCACCCGTATAATCGTATTCGGCGTTGAGCGCGGTAAACGCGCCCTCAACGGCTTCGCCGCCGCATATCACCGTAACCGTATCGGAGCTCACGGAATCTATCTGAATATACTGGCTGAAGATGAGCTTCACGCCGTCTTCGTAAACGCATACGTTTGTCACCTCGGGAGCGGCGGTTGACACCATGGCAGTGTTAACTTCCGTCTGAGGAGGCGGAACGGGAAGATAACCGTCCTGATCAGCGGCGACGTCCATACGCGAATCCGCGGGATAATAGCCCTCCTTTTCAAGGGTGACAAGCCACTTCCCTGCTGGAACGTCCCACTGGAACCTGCCCTCTTCATCGGTAATCTGGGGATTTATCTGATCGTAGTTCTCTGCGTCCCACAAAACCTCGGTTCCGGCGGAAGCGTCATAATACCATATCTTTGCCGTTGCTCCGGTCACGCGGTTTGAAGGCACCGCCTCATACGCATAACCAGACGGGTCGATAAGAGGTCTGATGGGACAAAACGGACCGTTGGGATTATCCTCGGGAGGGGGAGGAGGGGGATCTTCAGAGCATTGGGGACACGACTTCATTTCAGCGGTCACTTTTTCACATTCTGTTCTGAGTCTGTCTCTTTCACTCACGTCTTCAGCTTCCCAGAAAAGACACAAGGTCTCAAGTCCCATCGCGAATCCTGTTTTAATTACTTTTGCAACAAACGGGAGCAGTTCTTTTATGAGCGCATATAAACCGCTCGCTTTCACCAGGATGCTATCACCTGTTTCAATAGCTCTTAGTGTTACCGATATTTTTTCATCTTTGCCCCAGCGGTCGTCAAGGATCTGGTCATATTTTTGATCCAAGGCGGTAACCCGGGCGCCGAAGGACTGGATACATTCACGGTAATCCTCACAATCGGACATAAGCCCTTCAGAGAAAACTGCCAGCATTTCATCGTGGGCTTGTTTCATCTGATAAACGTCAACCACTCCGGCTCCGGCTGCCAGTGCGGCGATTATTGCGCCCGCGATAGCTGTTGCTGCAGCTGCCGCAGCGCCCCCTCCCGCCGCGCCTGCGGCAATTATTCCGGCAGGAAGGCCGGCAGCTGCCAACGTTAACGAAATGGCTCCCGAGGCATGCATTCTCATTCTGCGCCCCATTGCTATCTCAGGGGTTTCTGCAGTACGGATGTTCAGCGCGGTGCCCTGAGTAACGTTATAAATATTGATCTCGCAGAAAGTATCCTCCTGCTTTGTTCCGTAATAGTATTCCGTTCCGTCTTCGTCAAAGAAATGCTGCATAAGAAAAGTGTCAACGCCCGACATATCCGTTTGAGTTCCGGTAACGGCAACGTAAAGATCGCCCGGCTCGTTGGCAATAGGGAAATTGACCTTATTAAGCTTTAACCCCAAACCTGTTTCCTCGTCATAAGCGCCGATACCGCTGAGCCGCTGTTCTTCAGTCATATAGTCCTCATAAGGAAGCGTTTCAAGCGTGATATTCCCGTTCTCGATCTCAGCGCGTAACGAATCCATAATTGTGTTGTAAAGTTCGAGGCCTTCGTCCATGGCGTTGTCGTTAATAACTATCTGAGGGCTCTCGTATTCAGAAAAAGTTGCACAAACACTGCTAAGATTATTAACGACTTCACTTGTATTAAGGATGGATCCCACCCATGAATCTGTTTTCTCGTCATATCCGCATGTTATAACGTTAAGCGAGTCTCCGTAAGCGTCCAAAAGATAAACATATACGTTTTTAACCCTTTCAGGGTCGCTATACCTCAAGCGAACACGGTAAGTCGAATATTGATTGGCGTTAATATTATAATATATAGAATTAATTTTAACGGGAGAAAGCGTAACGTCGGACTTAAATCCGTGCGCGTTTCCGTGTTTGGGCATTTCTATACTTTCAATTTTATTAGAGTTAATATTATATACACATATTTTTTTGTCAGTTGAAAATACTTCTCCGGGGAACAAAGAATTCCTGATCTCTGCGTAAAACAGATGGCTGAAATAGCTGTAATAAGCCGGAAGCTCGATTTCAGCGGACCACGTGCCGATTGCGTTTGAAAACACCTGCGCGACAACAGAACCATCTCGGTAAAGCGTGACTTCGGATCCGGGCAGAGTTCTTCCCGATACTGTGATAAGGGTATCAGGAGTTTGCGAAATAACATTTAGCCCCTTTACGCTGGCAGTCATTGAAACGCCGCCGAAAAACTGAGTGAATTCTTCACCGCCTTGAGTGAAGCTGAGCGCTGCGTCAATGTATAAATCGTCTGCAACGGAGGGATAAACGATAAAGCGAATAATACCTGTCTCTTCAGGCTGAACCGTCAGAACGCCGTCAATATAAGAATACTCCGCAAGGAAACCGTTTACAGTTACGCTCCCGTCGTAAAAGATGAGGCCTTCGGGAATGTTGAAAGAAATGCCGTAGTCTGACGCGCTATCGTCTTTCATCGAAAAAAAGGCAGTTACGGTGATCAGCTGTCCGGGATAAAAACAGGTAGAGGAAGCATACAACTCGACTGAATCCACCTGAGGCAAAAGAAGATCCTGCAGTTCAAACGACGGAACGGTAACTTCGCTTATTTCGGTAAGCGTTCCGTTTGCGACCGTAACGTTAAAGCGTTTATAGTGCTCGTTTGCCACAAGCCCCGCCGCGTCTATTTTGGCAAGGGTTGCGAACGCACTGAAAGCGGAGCCGTTTTGAATGAGAACAAGAGTATAGCTTCCCTCGTCAAGCCCTTTTATTACGCCGTATGAGGAAAAGCTGTCTCTGCGCAAAAGGTCTCCGTTCCGATCATAAAGCAAAGCAAGGTATGCCGATCCCGGGAAGGAAACGCCGGTGAGCTTTATGCCTCCTTTTGAGGCGAAAACAACCTGAACGGAAACCGACTCGTCCGCGCGGTACAAAAAGCTTTCCTGCGCGGGAAGGAGATCGTCGTTTTTCGGATAAGCCGTTAATCTCAGAGTGTGTCCGTTTGCGTTCTCAGCGGTAAGAACGCCGTCGGAATACATAAACTCTTCAACCGGAGCGTTAAGCGTTGCGTCAAACAGTTCTATTCTTTCGATCTCATCATTCTCCAAGCTGAAGGTCGAAGGCTCTTCGCCCGAAACAACCGATTCAATGAAACTGAAATTCAAATATACGGCGTTTTCGGGTATGGGAATAAGCTTTTCACCGGCGTCATAAGAGCCTGAGGCAAGCTTTTCGGCTCTGACCTCGCGTTCGTTGTGGAAATAGCCGTCGGCATAATATATTATCTTAAGCGAAACGGCTTTTGCGTTATACGAGAACGCGCCGTTTTCATCAGTTGTGAGTGTAACGGTGTTTGAGCATTTATCATTGAACATCTCGGTTATCTGAACGCTCGCACCGGGAATAGGCTCTGAGTTCAGATCGGTGAGAACGCCGTTCACCGCGCAGATCTCATGCTCCGAAAGGCGGATAACGGGCGAATCATCTCCTGAAGTAAAAGTGACCGTCGCGGGAGAAGCGAACTGCCCTGCAATTGAGGAGCCGAGAACGGTTTCAAGAGTATACCGCTCTCCCTCAACGCGCGTTGTTAAAAACCTTCCGGTGGCAACTATATCTCCCTGTGAATTTTTCCATATAAAGGAACAATCGGACGTGAGATCGTTTTCTTCGGGATCGAGAACCGTCGCTTCGGCATAACCCGCGCCTAATATCATTTCAAAAGGTATATTCCTGGTTTCAGCGTAGGTCTGAGCTGTGGAGCCGGGGATACCGTAAATGGTAAGGTCTGCGGTTTTGGACAGAGGAATACTTGAGAATGTCACGTCTGAGCTGTATACTATAAAGCTCTTGAGAGACGTACAGCTTGAAAAACAAGACTGATTCAGCTGGCGAGTGGAAGTGGGGATCACAACGCTGTTCAGAGACACACAGTTCTGGAAAGCCTGACTGCTTATATTTGTTAAATTCGCACCGAAAGTAACCGATACAAGCGATGAGCAATCAAAAAACGCTGTTGAGGGTATCACTGTGAGGGAATCCGGCAATATGATTTTTACAAGTGATGAGCAGCCGTAAAAAGCCGAAGTACCCAAGCTCGAAAGGTTACCCAAAAACCTCACGTCTTTAAGCGACGAGCAGCTGTAAAACGCCCTGTTTCCTATAGAGGCGCAGTAAAGGTCGGCTTTTTCAAGAGAAGCGCAGCCCTCAAAAGCCGATTCTCCTATCGAGGTCAGATTCCGGGCGGCTGAGATGTTTTTAAGGTTAACACAGTTCTGGAAGGCGCCGGCGTTTATCTGCTGCAATGAGTTTGGAAAATCCACGCGCACAACGGACGTGCAGCCGCAAAAAGCATAAGATTTGACCGCCGTTAAGCCCATGGGAACGGTGATGACCTGAAGCTTTTTACCGTTGAGCCAGAGCTCGGCGCCGTTGTTCATCGGATTTGCGGTCTTGCCGCTGAAGCTGATTTCAAGCCATTTGTCAAGATCGGTTATTTCAACGCGAGTAAGGTTAAATGTATTGTTGAACGCGCTGCTGCCGATGGACGTTACGGACGCGGGAACCGCGAGCTCATAAATGTCTATGCCCCGGAACGCCCCGTCGCCTATCGTTACAAGGCCTTCAGGAAGAACAAGTTCTGTAAGCGGGCAGTTTGTAAACGCCGAGCCTCCTATAGACGTGACCGACGCGGGAATACTGAACGAAGAAAGAGCTTTGCACTCGTGGAAACATGCGTCGGGGATGACCGTCATACTCTCGGAGAAGCGTACGTTATTGAGAGCTCCGCAATTCTGGAAGCATCGGACTCCGATAGATGTTACGCTGTCGGGGATATAAACGCTTATAAGACCGTCGCAGTCATAAAACGCCTCAAGCCCTATGCTCTCAAGTCCGTTCGGCAAAGTTACGTTAACAAGCCCGGTTTTCTTAAAAGCGTCATTTTCAATCGTTAAAAGTGAAGGGGGGAAAGAAAACTCTGTAATTGCCTGGCAGCCACTGAACGCTGAGGCTCCAATAGAAGTGACCGTATCGGGAAGGCTTATGTCGTTAAGAGCCGTACATCCGCTGAAGCAGCTCGAAGGAATGCTTGTCAGAGCGGACGGGATAGTTATGTCGATAAGCGACGTACAGGCTGCAAACGCCGAAGAGCCTAAGCTTTCAACGGTTTGAGGAATAACTATCGATTCAAGGGATGAACAGCTATGGAAAGCGCTGGTCCCTATTGAGGTAAGAGTTTCGGGAAGCTCTATCTCTTCAAGTGAGCTGCAGTAAGCAAACGAACTGCCGGGAAGAGATGTCAGCCCCGAAGGCAAAGTTACGTCATAAAGCGCATCACAGTGATAAAACGTCTTTGGACCTAACGTTTCAAGAGAATCCGGCAGAACGACCCTTTCAAGATTACTGCAGGTGTGGAAAACAAGCTCACCCATGGAAACGACGCCTTCGGGGATCTCGATTTCAACAAGAGACGTGCATCCGAGAAACACCCTCTCCCCCAAAGCTGTGAGCTCCTCCGGGAAAGTAACTGAAACAAGCGACGAGCATCCGTAGAACGTGTAGGAAGGAAGAAGAGTTATATGCTTCGGCAAAACGGCGTATGTGAGTGAAGTACACTCATATAACACATGTGGCCCCATCGAGGTAACAGAATCAGGGATCTCTATGCTTGTAAAAGAAGAACAGCCGTAAAAAGCGGAATCTTCTATTACTGTCACTGAGCCGGGAATATCTATCTGCGCAAGAGAAGAACAGCCGGTAAAAGTGCTTGCGCTTATTTTTGTTATGCCCGAAGGCAGATCAACAGCCTGCAGTGAAGAGCAATGATAAAAAGCGTATTTTTCTATAGAAACCACCGTATCGGGAATATCTGCGCTTTCAAGCGCCGAGCAGTCGTAAAACAGTCCTTCGGAAACGGTCGTAAGAGCATCGGGAAGCGCGACGTCGGTGAGAGCCGAGCATTTTCTGAAAGCGTTATTTCCTATTGAACTCACATTTTCAGGAATATCAATGCTTTCAAGCAGCTTACAGTTATAATACGCGTAAGCGCCGATCGACAAAAGCGTGGAGGGCAGCGTTACGTCGGTAAGCTTTACACAGTCATAAAACGTATACCGGGGCAAAGATGTAAATCCCTCTTCAAGCTCTGCGCTTTCAAGACCGGAGCACTCATAAAAAACATGGGTTGAAAGGTTTGTTACCGTTGCGGGAACAAAAACGCTTGTAAGATATTTGCACTGACGGAAGGCTTCGCTCTCTATATTGCGAACGTTTGGAGGGATCGAAACGGATAAAAGCCCCGTATTGAGAAATGCTCTGAAACCCAAAGTTACAAGCGATTGAGGAAGGGTAACTGTCTGTATAGAGGGGCAGACAGCGAAAGCCTCCTCTCCTATTTCGGTTATCGAAGTACCGAAATCAATATTCGCAAGCTTGGAGCAGCGGCAGAACGACTGTTTCGGAACAATGGTCATAGAGTTTGAGAACGTTACGCTTACAAGCTCCGTGCACTCGTAAAAGGAAGTGTCTCCGATCGCCGTAACGCTGTTTGGCAAAACAAGCGACGTAATGGACTTACATCCCCTGAAGGCGTTTGAGCCTATGGTTAAAAGAGTGTTCGGGAAAGTAAAATCGGCAAGCGAAGAACAATTCATAAAAGCCATTGTTCCGATACTAAGCAGCGAATTTGAAAAAGTGATATCCGTGAGCGCCGAACAGCCGTTAAACGCGTACTGGCGGATATCGGTTACCGTATCGGGGATAACGACGCTTGTTAATGAAGTCAAATTAGCAAAGGCAAAATTACCTATGCTAGTAATTGAGCTTCCGAGATCAAGAGTTGTTATGGAATTACGGTAGGAATACCACGGAGGACGGTTGGAAGATCCGTCCCAATAGTCCGTCATATCCCCCGTACCGGTGAATGAGAGCGTTCCTGTGGAGCTGTCGAACTCCCATGAAAGGTCTGCTCCGCACGAACCGGAGGTATCGGCGGCCTTCGCCACGGGGAAAAGCACGCTTACGCCGCTGAGTATTCCGCTCAGGGGCGCAACGCTCAGCGTCATAAGCAAACACAAAAAAAAGGGGATACATTTTTTGATTGTTTTCTTCATTAAATAACTTCCTTTCCGATTTTTTGACGACAAAAGCCGATCAAAAAATATAGTCGCCTTATTTTACCATATATAAAAGTAAAAACACATCATCACAAGTGATAGGAAAGCCTTAAAATTCAGAATTTTCTTATTAAAAAAATTTGCTTGATTTTTGTGCATTTTCGCCAAAAAAAACAACCGCCGCCCATTGGGCGGCTATTGAACCGGGCTGTTGATCAAAAACGGTTGTAATACCGAAACAAACGTGGTATAATTATAACGATAGAAAAAGGAGGAGTTCCGATGTGCACTGAAAATCAACTTCATATCATAACGCGGCGCATTGCAGATGAAGCTAAAAAAAGACTGGGAAGCAAGCTGGACGCGGTTGTGCTTTACGGCTCATATGCTCGCGGTGATCACGATGATGAATCCGATATTGACATAATGGTTCGAGTTATCTGCACAAAGGACGAGCTTGGCGCTTACAGGCATATCCTATCCGACGTCGCCTGCGGACTCTCTTTGGAATATGACATTACAGTATCAGTTTCAGTTGTGGATTCAGAAACATTCTATAGGTACCACAGGCATCTGCCGTTTTTTGAGAACGTAGAACGGGAGGGGATCAAAATTGCTTGACCGGGAATACTCTTAAACAGCATACTCTTAATAATTCATTTCAGATCAAGCCCCGCCCTTTTCGCCTGCTCGTGCTGGCGGCTGCGGGGAATATTATATTCTTTGCCGTCCTTTATGAGCCTTGCGCCGGTCTGGTGATAGGAAAACTTAACTGCGTTTTTTTCGCACTGGGAGTGAAGGCCGAGGACCCACGAAAAGTCGCACGCCCTCGCGTTCGGGCCGGATTCGCCGCCGACCGAAACGCCGCCAATAAGCGGCCTCCCGTCCTCAAAGCGGTACTCTGAAAAATAACGGCTAAGGTCAACTTCCGAAAGCATCGGCTCAACCATAACGGAAAAACGATGAAGCGGGAGCGATAAATAAACCGGCAGACGCATATCCGCCGCCTTTTGGTCTTCGCAGGTAACGGCTATGGTAACGTGAGAATAGTCCGTTTCCCAGTTTGACGGAAGGCAATCCTTGATCCTTTCGGGGCGTTTGGTTATCATAAAGAACCCGCAGTCGGAGCGATTTTTCATCATTTCCCAGGCTTTTTCCCGCCAAACGTCGGCGTCCCTGTGAAAAAAGTCGGACGAGAAGCAGGTGTATATGAGCGAGCCGGAGGGTATTTTGTATTCGCCCCTGTAGGGCCCCGAGCGAAGCGTTCTTACCGGCAGATCGAACGCCGCGGTTTTTTGCACGACGGCAGGGTCCTTCCCCGTCTGCTCGTCACGGCGGTACATATAGCAGTTCATACACCCCGAAGAGACCTTCGTACAGCCGTGCCAGAGGTTCCAGGTGACGGTCTGCGGAGGTCTTTGTGTGTTTTCTTGCCGCGGAAAAAGGCTGAGCTGCTCCATATACGCTCCTTAAAATAAATCGTTTTAAGTATATTATATAACTTTAACAAAAAAAATCAAGGAAAAGGCATAGGCGCTGATAATTGACTTTTTCAGTTAAATAATGTAATCTAAATATAAGGGTGGGGATGGAATGAATATACAGATCTTCGGAACGAAAAAAAGCGCGGACACGCGAAAGGCCGAGAGGTTTTTTAAGGAGCGCGGGATAAAATTCCAGTTTATCGATCTTACCGAAAAAGGCTTCAGCAAGGGAGAATTGCGAAGCGTGGCGCAGTCTGTCGGCGGCCTTGACGCGCTGATAGACAATGAGACCAAAAACAGGGACCTTGCGGCGCTTATAAGCTGCCTTGTGCCCGAACAAAAAGAAGAAAAGCTTTTTGAGCATCCGGAAATAATAAAACAGCCCGTTGTGAGAAACGGAAAACAGGCGTCTGTGGGCTACGTGCCGGACGTGTGGAAGAGCTGGCAGTAAGAAAACGTATATAAAAAAACGCCGCCGTGTTCTTCATCGCTGCAATAAGGCGGGAAAGTAATATAAAGAGGTGGAAATATGCTTACACTCGAAAGGGCAACAGAACTGAACGACTCGCAGGTGTCCGAGCCGCATCTTATACTCCACGCGAAAAACGTGATGTACGCGATGGGCGCGATGGCGGACTATTTCGGTGAGGACCGGGAGCACTGGATGGCGGTGGGTTACCTGCACGACTACGACTACGAAAAATTCCCGGACGAACACCTTAAACACACCGAAAAGGAGCTGCTCGCGTCGGGAGTGGAAGAAAAGGACGTGAGGGCAATACTCAGCCACGGCTACGGCGTTTGCAACGACGTTCTGCCTGAAACGGATATGGAAAAAAGCCTTTTTACCGTGGACGAGCTCACCGGGATAATCCAGGCCTGCGCAAGGATGAGGCCGCTTGGAATAAGGGACCTTGAAGTGAAAAGCTTTATGAAAAAGTTCAAGGACAAGAAGTTTGCCGCCAAATGCGACCGGGAACTGATAAAAAAAGGCTGCGATATGCTCGGCATGGAAGTGAGTAAAGCAGCCGAGATCTGCATTGAGGGCATGAAGCCCTATGCCAAAGACATTGAACTATTAGGTACGGAGCAGTAAAGCTATAGCAAGATATTTAATAATGAACGGATAAAATAAAATGAACGAATTCGATAGATTTTTAGTGAGCTGCGTGCCGTCCGAGCGCCAGATTTTGCACTCCGAAACGGAGTTTTACGCCTTTTTCCACTTCGGGGTAAACACGTTTACCGACCGCGAGTGGGGCGACGGCACGGAATCACCTTTGATATTTGACCCCGAAGAGCTTGACGCCGAACAGTGGATAGACGCCGTGTCGGCTGCAGGGATGAAGGGCGCGATACTCACAGCAAAGCACCACGACGGCTTTTGCCTGTGGCCGTCGGGGTTTACGGAGCACTCGGTAAAAAACAGCCCGTTCAGAAACGGAAACGGCGACGTGGTGCGAGAGGTCTCGGAAGCCTGCCGTAAGAAGGGGCTTAAATTCGGAGTATATCTTTCCCCATGGGACAGGCACGAGCCGACCTACGGACAGGGAAAGGCCTACGACGATTATTTCTGCGGCCAGCTTACGGAGCTGCTGACACAATACGGAGAGCTGTTTTCCGTTTGGTTCGACGGAGCCTGCGGCGAAGGGCCGAACGGCAAAAAGCAGGTCTACGACTGGGAGCGTTACTACGCCCTTGTGCGAAAGCTCCAGAAAAACGCCTGCATTTCGATTTGCGGCCCCGACATTCGCTGGTGCGGCAACGAGGCCGGACAAACGAGAGAAAGCGAATGGAGCGTACTGCCGTCGCCTGCCGATAATATCGACTTCAAAAGCAGGGATCTCGGCAGCAGAGAATTCTTAAGGGGCGCGAAGAAGCTCAGATGGTACCCGTCCGAAACCGATACGTCCATACGCCCGGGCTGGTTCTATCACGCCGAAGAAGACGACAGGGTAAAATCCGCCGATACGCTTATTGACCTTTGGTACAGAACGGTGGGCGGCAACTCCTCGCTGCTTCTGAACGTCCCGCCCGACAAACGCGGCCTCATATGCGAAGCCGACGTAAAAAGCCTAAAAAAGCTCGGCGACCATATAAGAAAAACGTTTTCCGTAAACCTCGCGGAAAGCGCCGCTTTCACCGCCGACAAAACGGACGCTCTTCACGGCGCGAACGCTCTTAAAACAGACACATACGACGTTTACTATAAGGCCCCCGACTTTGAAACAACGGCGACCGTTACGGCGCTTCTCCCTGAAAAGACAACTGTCTCGCGCGTTGTTATCAAGGAGCACGTCCCCTTAAGCCAGCGCGTTGAAAAATTCGCCGTGGACGTAAGGCTTGCCGACGGCTCATGGAAAAACGCCGCCGAGGGAACCACGGTGGGATACAAGAGGATCTTAAGGATCGATCCCGTTGAAACAGACGCCGTCAGGATACGCATACTTGACTCGCGCGTTTGCCCCGTGCTCTCCTTTATCGGGATTTACTGAAAAGAAGCTTTCTATGACACATATTAAATGAAAATGAGGTATAGGAAATGAAAAAGACCGTTGCAATAATTTTAGCGCTCTGCGTGCTGCTTTCGGCAGCTCCGGCGGTTTTTGCCGCCGAAGCAGACGATGCTTCGCTTTGCCTTCTCGGCGACGTGGACGGCGACGGGGACGTTACGGCCTCCGACGCGAGAGCGATTTTGAGATTCGCCGTTAAGCTTGACGAGCCAAAGGAAAGGCAAAGGCTTTTGGCGGACGTAGACTCGAGCCGAGAAATAAACGCCTCCGACGCCAGAGCCGCGCTGAGAATAGCCGTCAAGCTTGATGAAAGAAAGCCCCACGCTCAAGGCCGCGAAGAAAAGGCAAACGAGAAAAAAGCGACCTGCACCGCACCGGGAGGCTACGACCTTATCGTTTGCTGCGCCGTTTGCGGCGGGCAGATGCGAAGAAGCACGGTTTCGACTCCCTCGCTCGGGCACGAATACGAGAAAACCGTTAAAGCGCCTACATGCACCGAGGGCGGATATACCGTTAATATGTGCGTTCGCTGCGGCGGAAGCTATACCTCGGACTTTATAAACGCTCTCGGGCACGATTTTGACGATACCATTGAGAAAAACGTCGCCGTGACTCCCCCGACCTGCGTCGAAAACGGCGAAAAGAGCGTTAAGTGCTCGCGCTGCAGCGAAAAAGAAGTCACCGAGATAATAGCCGCCGGGCACAGCTACGTTTCAGAAACGACTGAGCCAACCTGCGAAGCTGCGGGGTTCACTAAATATACCTGCGCCGTTTGCGGCGACGCTTATACCGAGAACGAGACCCCGGCGCTCGGACATGATTTCGGCGAATGGACAGAAACCAAAGCGCCGACGTGCGAGGACGACGGCGAAGAAACAAGATATTGCTCGCGCTGCGACGAAAACGAAACAAGGATTTTGCCCGCCCTCGGGCACGATTTCGGCGAATGGGCCGAGACCAAGGCGCCAACTTGCGCCGAAGACGGCGAAGAGACAAGATACTGCATTCGCTGCGACGAGACCGAAACGAAGGCCTCCCCCGCCCTCGGGCACGATTTCGGCGAATGGACAGAAACAAAAGCTCCCACGTGCACAGACGAGGGAGAAGAAACAAGATATTGCTCGCGCTGCGACGAAAGCGAAACAAAGGCTTTATCGGCTCTCGGGCACGACGCAGAGGAAGGGGAAATGAGCGTTGACGGCGATACCGTTTGCTCTCGCTGCGGCAAAACGGTCGCCCCCTCGTTCAACACGCTTGTAAACTCCCTCAAGACCTCGGACCTGCGTTTTTCCACCATCACAAAGCGCGTAAGCTCCGGGGCGGACACGAGCTGTGAAATAGATATCCCCGAGGATATAGGCGATATAATTCTGCAGGGCTATACCGTTGACGAGATAAAAGAGATGTATAAGGCTCCTTTTGTTGACGAGCGTTCGGGCTACTATTCGCTTTATTCAAACCAGCTCATAAAAGAAACTCCGGCGTTTCCCGTCCCGAACGCGCCCTTCGTCAGCGCGCTGACAAGCGAGGACGTTGTTGATCTCAGCGTAACGGAAAACATGGACTCGGTAGATTTTCTGGATGAGCTCCCGCAGCAGGTAACTATCGACGCCGGCGGCGCATACTATGACGCTGACCTTACCTATTTCAAGGCCCTCGCCCAAACACAAAAACCCGTAACGAAAATAACCGTTACCATTAAGCCCGAAGCCTACTCCGAATTTAAGGACAGCACGGAAGAAACCGCTCTTATGAGAATAACGGGACAGGACGTAAGGGCGATATTCGCGGGATCAAACGCGTCTGCTTCAAGCGGCGGCTATACCTACGGCATGAGCTGCACGGACCTTACCACCGACTGTGTTGTGAGCTTCTGGTTCTCGGTTGAAACGGATGAAAGCGGAGAAAAATCTTATACCCCCATAGCCGCGAAATACGAGACCTCAGCCGTCAGCGACAGGCACGTTGACGTAACTCTTTCGCTTGAAGGCATTGAAGGCGTTATGAAATGCGGCATTGACACCGTTTTCAGCGACGTTCTGACGAATTACTTTATCTTTACTGCAGACTGAACAAAGTAAATAAAAAAGGCTACTCACGAGACCCGACGTAAGGAAGTAAGAAACGACCCACTTGACAGCTTTCACGATCCGAAAGTGTCATAGTGGGTTTGTTTTTTAGATGAAATATCCTGTACCGCGCGGGGGCGCGGCGCTACCGGTGCGTACAATAAACATAAAGCGTAAAAATTACGCATTACGCATTACGCATTACGAATTACGCATTACGAATTACGCATTACGAATTACGCATTACGCATTACGAATTACGCTTTATGGAATCGATCAATCCTCCGTCCAATAACAGAGCGTCTTTTCCTTCCCCGTGGGATCGGTCATGGACGAAAGCCACGCGCCGTTCGGCGAACGGGAAATGCTCTGAAGCAAAAGCGAAGGGTCTGCGGGAGAAAACTCGGGATGGAAAAGCTGCCCGTCCTTAACGCATGTAAGCTCCGTTGGCTGCGTTTCCTCATCGGGGAACTGCATCCTGTAAAATACGGGGTCGCCGCCGCCGGGCGTCATGGAATATAAGTCGTCCTGAACGAACAGCGCCTCCCCTTCTTCAAGGTCGAGAATGAGGCGCGTAAGCCCGAAGTTTTCATAGTACATATAACGTCCGTCCTCAACGCGAAAGCCGCTGACGTGCATACCTGTTTCGTTTTGCGCGTCCCCGGCGCCCGATATGCCGTGGATGGCGCTTATAGCAGGAAGCATGATATCGTTCAGAGAAGTTTCGGAAGTCTTCCGGTGATCAGACGCATAGGAATCAAGGAACATCTCTCTGCTGCCGTCGGCGTCTATATGAAGTCTCAGAACGTAGAAACCGTCTTTGGCGGGTGCGATACTGCGAAGAGAATCGGTTTCGCCGTTTGAAACGGTGATGCTCAGGACTTCTTCAACAGCGCCCGAGGCGGGGTCGAACTCATAGACCTTGTCGAACTTGGGCTCGGTCATTTCGTGGACCATGATGAGGAGCCTGCCGTCCTTAACGGCCATTGAAGAGAAGGGATAGCCGTTTTCGGAGACCACGCAGTCGGCCATTTTGCGCTCGGAAACGTTGAATGCCAGAAGATGGAGCGAATCCGGCACGGTGTCGAACGGATCGCCCGAAAGAGCGAGAGTATAAACCACCCCGTCGAGCTCGGTGCGGGAATAAACAGCCTCATAGCCCTGATTTGCGAGAGAGCCGAAAACAACGCTTTCTCCGCTGTCGGAGTAGAAGAAGCCGTAGGAGGCTTTTGCGGTGTGTTCGTTTTCCTTAAGATAGTATATGCTGTAAAAAACGCCCTCGTCGGCGGCGGTGCCTACGGCGCGCGAGTCTATTTTGCCGAGCTGTTTACCGTTTTTGTCGGCTATAACACAGTAGCTATCAATAGTCTCGGAGTCGTCCTGAGGTGAAGCCTCCGAGCCTTCCTTTATGCTGACGCTGCAGCCGGCGGCCGAAATAAACAGCGTTAAAGACAAAATGAAAATAAGTGTTTTTTTCATCATGGGCCAGTCCTCCGGAAAAAATGCGTTTGCGCTTTAATTATATCCGAAACAAACAGATTTTTCAACAAAAAAAACGTATTTCAACTTAAGCTGCGATTTGCCTCACGGTACTGCTTCGGCGTGCATCCGTAGGTCTCGCGAAACAGCCTGTAATAATACGTAAGGTTGGTATACCCCACAATATTGCCGATATCGGCGACGGGATAATCGGTGTTCTTCAGCAGATAAACCGCCTGCTGAAGCCTTCGCTCCTGTATAAGCTCGGTAAAGTTTTTGCCTGTTCTTCGATTGATTTCATAAGAAAGCCAGCGATAATCATAGTGCAGAAGCCTTGCGGCGTCCTCCAGGCTGCCGTCGGAAAAGCGCGTGTCGATATACCTCTGGATCATCCAGACGATATCGGTGCTCTCGGTATCGGACCTTATAGTATCGGCGTGGTACTGCAGCAGCTCCAGCGCCAGCGCAAGCGTTCGCTGGTTGGTGCTCTGTTTATAGGGCATATCGTTTTTCAGGGACCAGACCAGATTCTCAATAAGGTGCCGCACCGGGTAGACGTATCGGATATTGTAAAGCAGATAATCCGGGCGTTCGTTCTCATTAAGTATACAATCCAAAAAGAACCGGCGCATGGGGGAATCCTCCAGAGCCGAAAGAGTTAAAACGCGTTCAAAATAATCCGGCAGCGCGATTATATTGATCAGAATATCCTCCTTGCCGCAGACCTCCACCGTATGATAAACGTTTCGGTTCATGATCAAAAGGTCGCCCTGCTGCAGCACGACCCGCTTTTCTCCGATGTGCTGCGCCACGCCGCCGCTCAGCACGTATTCCATTTCTATAAAATCGTGCCTGTGGAAAGGGGTGTTGACGTAACGGCCATGCTGGCTGACGGAAATCAGCTTGCCGTCGCGCAGATAAACCTTTCTGTCCAGTGTTTCCGGCGCGGCGTTTATGTTTTTTTGCGGAAGCAAACCGTCTCTCGCAAGTTTTTCATCATCCGAGAGAGGATAAAAAATGGATAATAATTCATCGGACATTTTTCTCACCCGTTTTTACATTTTAATACGCATTTATGCTTTTGTCAAACATGAAAGAAGATAATAATTCCACAAAAAAAGAATATATTGTTTTTCTTAACGCGCGTTTATAATTAATACGGTATCTTCTAAATATTTTTATAAAGGAGCGAATATTGCCATGAAGCACCGTATTAAGAAATCCCTGTCAGTTTTTCTCTCGCTGTGTATGATCGCGTCCTGCTTCGCGCTCGGAGCGCCGTCAGTTTACGCGGCGTCAGCTTCCAATTCAGGCGGTGCGCAGCCTTATTGGGCTGAGAACGTTACCGTCAGCACAGATTGCGATACGTCCATAAGCATCGACAAGTCGACGGACAGCAGAGACAGTATCAGTATTACCGCCTCGGTATGGGGGGACGCAATGGTAACCACCTTCCAAAACGTTTACCCTGCTTATTATTTTCATTTGTGGCTCAGAACGCCGGACGGCGTACAGCATAACAGCAGTAATAGCGGCAACCTTTACGCGCTTAACGCTTATGCGAGCGGCTCAACTTCCGTAACATATTACGCCGCGATCCCGGCGGTAGCCAATCAGAGCGCAAGCTATACGTTTTTAGGCCATTCAGACGATAATATCAGCAGCGCCGAGGCTTCTCTGACGGTCACCATCAGCACCTACTGCTCGCATTCGGACGCAAGCAGAATATCCGTACAGTACGATGGCACTAACCACTGGAATCACTGCGACGTATGCGGGTTGGATTTTACTGATACGGTCGTTCCGCACAGCCTCTCGTACGCGTCCAACGGCGACGGCACGCATAACGTGACCTGCGCAAACTGCGATTACGAGGCTCTGAACGTGTCCTGCTCCGGCGGCACCCCCACCTGCGTGAATAAAGCAATCTGCGACGATTGCGGCGCACAATACGGCAGTTATGCCCCCCACGCGCTCGCGGCCGTGGCTGCCGAAGCTCCCGCCTGCCTTGCCCCCGGCCACGTTGCTTACTGGCACTGCTCCGTCTGCGGCGAGGACTTCACGGACGATACCGGCACAACCATAATCACGAATTATCAGGGTGCGCACACTCCAGGCACGCCCGTTCAGGAGAACGTTGTTCCCGCCACTTGCGCCGCAGCCGGAAGCTATGACGAAGTAGTTTACTGCTCCGTGTGCGAATTAGAACTCAGCAGAACACAGCAGACTATAGCGAAGCTCACCACACATACACCCGGCGAGGCTGTTCAGGAAAACGTTGTTCCCGCCACTTGCGCCGCGGCGGGAAGCTATGATGAAGTAGTTTACTGCTCCGTCTGCGAATTAGAACTCAGCAGAACACAGCAGACTATAGCGAAGCTCACCACACATACTCCCGCCGAAGCGGTTCAGGAGAACGTTGTTCCCGCAACCTGCGCCGCAGCGGGAAGCTATGACGAAGTCGTTTACTGCTCCGTGTGCGGAATAGAACTGAGCCGTGAGACAGTTGACGTTGACGCTCTTGGCCATGAGTTCGGCGAATGGACCGTAATAAGCGATCCCGACTGTGAGAACGCCGGTGAAAGGATAAGGTACTGCTCCGTTTGCGGCGAGCCCGAAACAAATGGTGTTGAAGCGCTGGGGCACGATTTCGGCGAATGGACCGTGATTACCGAGCCCACCTGCACCGAGGCCGGAGAAAAGACAAGATCATGCTCGCGCTGCACTCAGACTCAAAACGCCGTTATAGACGCGTTGGGCCATGACTGGACCGCGTGGCAGACCATGGTTGCCCCCACAGTCGAGCAGCCTGGCCTTGAGACCCGCACCTGCCGGCGCTGCCACGAATCCGAATCGCGTGAGGTCCCATGCCTCGAGGGAGTCAAGGACCGTCAGGTACAGTTCGTCCCGATCGACGATATGCATTTCGTCGTCCATCTTGACGACACGGACTATACCATACGCAGCAAGACAACGAAGGCTATTTACTGGTATAAGGACGTGGATCTCAGCTTTGAGGTCGTGACCGGTATAGGCTGGGAATACGACGGATATGAAGTCAGAGTAAACGGACAGAAGCTTGAAGCGAACCCCGACGGCAAGTTCACCCTTCCGGGAGGAACGGATTACGCTCAAATTAACGTTTATCCCACATCCAACGCAGCCTCGGCCGTAGCTCCGGACGGCGCGTGCAAATACTGCGGTAAGGTCCATCCGAGCCATCTGTGGGGACGCATTGTCGCTCTGTTCCATCTTCTCCTCTACTTCTTCAAAAACGCGTTCGGGATATAACTCAATCAACAAGGCTTTTTCCCGTATAAAAAAGACGGATCGGTTTTTCGCCCACCGAGTGACGCATCGAATGCCGCAGGCATAGCGCGAGTAAAATAAAACAAACAGAAAAAACAGAACGGTATCGGTTCCCAAAAAGGCCGATACCGTTTTGCGCTTTTATCAGGCGGTTTAATTACGTCCGAAACAAAATGAGTTTTCAATAAAAAAAGGAAAAACACCCCGGTCACACGATCGGGGCAGAAAATACGTTTTTTTAGTTTACGGGCCGCTTTTTTATTCAAGGACGGCACCGTTCGAAACGGGGCCCACAAGCCTTGCGTAGCGTTTGAGCCAGCCCTTTTCAACCGGGCACTCGGGGATAACGAGCTTTTCGCGGCGCTCATTAAGGACGTCTTCGCTTACGTGAAGCTCAATTTTACGCTCCTTTATGGAATACGATACTATATCGCCGTTTTCAACGAGCGCGATATTGCCGCCGAGAGCGGCCTCGGGCGAAACGTGTCCGATGACTCCGCCGCGCGAAAGGCCTGAAAATCTGCCGTCGGTAACGAGGGCGATATCCTTATCCATGCCCATGCCGCACATCAGGGCCGTGAGCATAAGCATCTCCTGCATGCCGGGGCCGCCCTTGGGGCCCTCATAGCGCAGAACCACCACGTCGCCGGGAACGATATCGCCGAAAATGAGGGCGTTGAGCGCTTCCTGATGGCTGTTGAACACCTTTGCCGGGCCGGAATGCTCGAACATCTGCGGGTCCACTCCGGCGGTCTTTATAACGGCTCCGAGAGGGGCAAGATTGCCGTAGAGCACGGCAAGGCCTCCGTCGGGAGTGTAGGGATCGTCAAACGGATGTATAACGCTCTTGTCGCGAACGGCTGCCGAGGCGGTGTTTTCGGAAAGTGTTTTGCCCGTCACCGTCTCCTGTTCGCCCCAAAGAACGCCCTTTTCTATGGCCTGACGTATGACCGCCGAAACTCCGCCGGCGTTGTCAAGGTCCACCATGAGGTGCGGGCCGGAGGGTGAGAGCCTGACGAGATGGGGCGTTTCACGGCCTATCTTATCAAAATCCTCAAGAGAAACGTCAATGCCCATCTCATGAGCTATTGCCGGAAGATGCAGAGCGGTGTTCGTGGAACAGCCGAGCATCATATCGAGCTTTATAGCGTTCATAAACGATTCCCTCTTTATGAAATCGGAGGGCTTGAAGTCGCTTTTCGCGAGCTCGACCGCGATCATGCCGCTTTTTTTCGCCATATGTATACGCTTTGAGCTGACTGCCGGAACGCTGCCTGTGCCGGGGAGAGAAAGGCCGAGGACCTCGGTCATGCACGCCATCGAATTGGCGGTGAACATACCCTGGCACGAGCCGCAGGTGGGGCAGACCTCGTCTTCATACGCGCAGTAGGTCTCGCTGTCCAGCGTGCCGGCGATCACCTGCCCGGCGCACTCGGCGATGCTCTGCACGTCCACCCGTTCGCCGTTGTAATGACCGGGCAGCATGGGCCCCGCAGTGACTACGATGACGGGAACGTCGATCCGCAGCGCGCCCATCAGCATGCCGGGTATGATCTTATCGCAGCCGCAGACCAGCACGACCGCATCGCAGATGTGGGATTTTGCCATGCTCTCCACGCTGTCGGCGATAAGCTCCCGGCTGGGCAGGGA
>JAFSWN010000213.1 GCA_017450185.1 Clostridia bacterium
TATTTTCGATAGGTAACTCTCCTGACGGCTGTGGTCAGCCGTGCTACAGGGTGCGAAACGTCGCTATTATGATCAACGTTTCTTTGATATAGATTATTCCATTTTTCTTGATTTACTTTACACGAAAAACCGTGAAGAGCCAAAAAAGAGGACGAAACGCCGTCCCCGGGCGTTATGACAAATTTTCGCCTTCGTTAAAAAAATACAGGCAGCGTTTTTTCGCGCTGCCCGATTTTTATTGTTTTTGATCACTCTGCGTAAACGCTGACCTTTTTGCGGTCTTTGCCTAAGCGTTCAAACTTTACCTTGCCGTTGACGAGGGCGAAGAGCGTGTCGTCGGAGCCTTTGCCCACGTTTGTGCCGGGATGGATGTGAGTGCCGCGCTGACGCACGATAATAGTGCCCGCGTTCACAAACTGACCGTCGCTTCTCTTGGTGCCCAGTCTCTTCGACTTGGAGTCACGTCCGTTACGGGTCGAACCCATACCTTTCTTATGAGCGAAAAGCTGAATGTTTATCTTAAGCATTACTTACACCTCCGTTGTTATCTTGATGAAATCGGGGTACTGCTTCGAGAGCTCTTCAATGTGGAGCCTCAGCCCCCTGACGATGTTTGCAGCGGTCTCGCTGCCTGAAAACTCAAATTTCATATATCCGTCGGATACCTTTGCGTTTGCTTCGATCCCGAGGATCTCCGTCACGGTGTTGGCCGCCATATATGCCGCCGACGATACCGCCGCGCAAATTATATCCTCTCCGGCTTCGGCCGAGCCCGAATGGCCCATGATTATGAAACGCGCCGAACCGTTCTGCGGGAAACTGAATTTCGCTTCGATCATTACGCGTTGATCGCGGTAACTTCGAGCTTGGTGTAGGGCTGTCTGTGGCCGAGCTTTCTCTTTTCGTTTTTCTTGGGCTTGTAGGTCATAACGGTGATCTTCTTGGCTTTGCCGTTTTTAACTACCTTTGCCGAAACGCTCGCGCCGTCAACGTAGGGGAAACCGACCTTGATGCCGTCGTCGCCGCCGACGGCGATGACCTTATCGATAGTGATCTCACTGTCCGCGTCGGCCTTGAGAAGCTCAACGTAAACGGTGTCGCCGGCCTGCACTTTATACTGCTTTCCGCCTGTTTCGATGATTGCGTACATTTTTTTTCTCCTTTATAAGTCTCGCTGCGCCGGGCGGGTAAAACCTCTTTTTTCGCATAACAAAACGAGCCCGATACATGCGGCTCGACTATAATATCACTGTTTTTTATTCTTGTCAAGTTTTTTTTATAATACTCTCACTGTCAAACTCAACAAAAATGAAGCTGATTTTGCCTAAATATTTTTTTTGTTCGCGCGCGGTTGTCACTTGTAATTTTTTTCGAGTCAAAGTATAATAATATTATAAACCTTTTATTTCGGGATTAATCGTATGGGAAGAGCCGACAATATTGATTTCAACCGTGATACCGTTAAAAGAAAGACGCGCGGCAGGATAATTCTCGCCGTATGCGCGGCTTTTGTCTGCGGCGCGGCGTTGTTTATCGCGCTGCTCGCGAAGAACGACTTCAGCCTTACGAAATTTATAGGGCTCGCAGAAACCGACGCTTCCGACGCGCCCGAGGCTTCGTCCGACGAAAACCCTTCCGAGCCGGCCGCGCTTTTCTCCGATAAAAACGCGCCCACCATCCTTCTTGTCTGCGCCGACGAAAGGGAAGTCACCTTCTGCGACGTTATTTCCTTCTCAAAGTCGGAAAACAGCGTCAAGGTCAAGCCCGTTTCACCGGAGCTCAAGCTCAGTTACGCGGGCAGGGAGCAGACTCTTAAGGAGCTTTTCCGTGATTTCGGAGCTTATGAGATAGCCGAGGCGCTCGGGGAAAAGAATATCGGCATAAACCGTTATATCTGCGTGACCGAGCAGAACTTCAAATCGCTCATCCAGAAGCTCGGGAACGTGAGCGTCTATTTCCCCAACGACGTCGATTTCAGCGTGGATTCCATACGGTACCAGTATTATTCGGGCACGCACGAAATAAGCTCCGACGCTCTTTTGAACGTGATGAAAAACGCTTTTTCGGGAGACAGCGCTCTGAGCTTTCAGGCAAACGCCGTCGCCGGAATACTGAAAACCTATTTCACTCCCGCGCTTTTTGAAAAGGACGACAGCTTCTTTTCGGGGCTTCTCAATCTGATAAGCGGCAACGTCAGCGCTCTCGACCTTGCCGACCATAAAAGCGCGATAATCGAATTCTTATCCGGCGAACCCGAAATAATCGTCTTATCTTAGTTTTTGAAAGGCCGACCAAATGAAAAAAAGAAGATCAATATCGATCTTTGTTTTGGCAGTGTTTGTCCTTTGTCTTTGTTCCTGCTCGTTCGGGCAGTCCGTCTATTTTTTGTTCTTCGGCTCCAACAGAGCCCTGACCTCGCTTGACGGCCAGGTCCTGCAGGAGCCCGATTTTGTGGACTACTCCGTTTCAAGGGTCCTCTACAGCGCCCTTACTCCTCTGCAGCAGCAGGCATACAGGCTTGTATACAATTCCGTTTTTTCACACAAATCAAAGATCCAGATACCAAAGATCAGTCAGTCCGAGCTTATGCAGGTAATGCTCGCGCTTCGCGGCGACAACCCGCATATGCTGTGCCTCAGCCGCGAATACACCTATTACGACGGCGTAAAGAGCTGCTACGTTCTGCCCGACTACGCCTTCGACGCTTCCGAATGCGCCGAAAAAACGAACGAGCTTATTTCGGCTGCGAAAAAAATAATCGCTTCGCTGCCTCAGCCCGCCGACGAATTTATTAAGGAGCTCTATCTTCACAACGCTCTGTGCGAAGAGTGCTCCTACAGCGACGAGCCGTTTTCCGACAGCGCCTACTGCGCGCTCGTCGACGGAAAGGCCCGCTGCGAGGGCTATTCAATGGCTTTCAAACTCCTGCTCGATATGGCGGGGATCACCGCCACCGTTGTCCGCGGCAGCGCCGAAAACACAAAGGGCCTCTCCGAAGCGCATATGTGGAACGCCGTAAAGCTCGGCTCCGCATGGTATTTCACCGACGTCACGTGGGACGATCCCGTAACCAACACGGGGCTTCCGGGGCTCAGGCACTCCTATTTCAACGTAAATGAAAAGGAGCTGTCAAAAACGCATTCCGGCTATAACCTTCCCGCGGGGATGATAGTGAGCGGAGGAAAATACGACTATTTCGTCCGCACCGGGCTATGCTGCGAAGAGGGCGACTGGCGCGAAACAGTCGGGCAAAAAATTAGCGAAGCCGCGAGTTTGAGCGGGGCGCACCTTGAATTCAAGTTTGAAAGCTCCGTTCTTTTAGACGAGGTAAGAAGAGAGCTTTTCGCAAACGGGGAGCTCAGGGATATAGTTTCTTCTCTTATAAGCGTTGAGAGCTTTTCATGTTCCTATTCGGCGGACCCCGACGTGAACGTGCTCCATATCTACCTTGATTTCTGATTTTTCGTATTTTTAAATGGTTTATATTTCATAAGTAGGAGAGATATTTATGTCAATTCTTATCACAGGCGGAGCCGGCTTCATCGGTTCCCACACCTGCGTTGAAATGCTCAACGCGGGTAAGGACATTGTGGTCATAGACAACTACGCGAATTCCTCGCCCAAGGCCTGTGAGCGCGTCAAACAGATAACGGGTAAAGATTTTCCCTATATCGAGTGCGATATAAGAGACGAAGAGAAGCTCGGCGAGATTTTTGCCGGATATGATATTGAAGCCGTCATCCACTTCGCCGGCCTAAAGGCGGTGGGAGAGTCGTGCCAAAAGCCCGTTGAATACTACGACAACAACGTAGGCGGCACTGTCACGCTTCTTAAGGCGATGAAAAAAGCCGGAGTGAAGACCATCATCTTTTCGTCCTCCGCAACGGTCTACGGCGGAACCAACCCCGTTCCGTTCAAAGAGGATATGCCCACGGGCGGCACAACGAACCCCTACGGCACCACAAAGCTTTTCATCGAGCAGATCCTCAAGGACCTGTGCGCCGCCGACAAAGATTGGAGCGCCTGCCTTCTGCGCTATTTCAACCCCATCGGAGCGCATGAAAGCGGCCTTATTGGCGAAGCGCCCAACGGCATCCCCAACAACCTCATGCCCTATATCGCCCAGGTGGCCGTGGGCAAGCTCAAGGAGCTTCGAGTTTTCGGCAACGACTACGATACTCCCGACGGCACGGGCGTGCGCGACTACATCCACGTGGTCGATCTCGCGAAGGGCCACGTGTGCGCGTGCGACAGAGCGCTTAAGGTCAAGGGCTGCGAGATATTTAACCTCGGCACAGGCAGGGGAGTGAGCGTCCTCGAGCTGATACGCGCCTTCGAAAACGCAAACGGCATAAAGATCCCCTACGTCATAGCCCCGAGAAGGCCCGGCGACATCGACGCCTCGTTCGCCGACGTTTCAAAGGCCCGCGAAGTGCTCGGCTGGCAAACAGAGAAGGACGCCGTCGACGCCTGCCGCGACACCTGGAACTGGCAGAAGAACAATCCGAACGGCTACGACGACTGATTTATAAATGTTGCACAAATGTTAACGACTTAATTTGTTCATTCTTTGGAAAGTATATTTGTTGACATTTCCTGTATTTTAAATTAAAATATTATTTGGTAATTTGATTATCAAAAACAATTAAAGGAGATTGATTCCAATGACCAAGAAAATCCTTGCGATCATCCTTTCTGTCGTTATGGCTCTTTCCGTCTGCACCGTCGCTTTCGCGGCAGGCGCCGGAGACGATAGCGATCAGTTCGTGATCGACACCCTTCTCGACAACACCAACTACACCAGCTGGGAATATGTTGATATCAACATGAAAGCCCTCAACGACCAGATGGCAGTGTACACCGCTTTCGCTCTTTACGACAGCGCGTGGAAGAACTACGCCACCAAAGAAGTAAACATCTCCAACGCCAAGGCCATCCTTCTCGGCCTCATCGAAAAAGCCGAATACAGCTTTGACGACGGTTATGTAGACGAGATCATCAGCGTTCTTGAGACCGCCGAGGATGTAAACGATTTCATCCAGAAGGTCAACCAGTATGCCAACATCGAGCTCTTCGCTTCCGAAGGCTGGGGCACCGCCTTTGACGTTATCAACGGCGTCATCAAGGTCGGCAACGCCTATCAGGAGTACAGAGATAAGTTCGTCAAGGCTTATGCCGAGGCTCTCTCCGTTCAGATGGCAAACGCCTACTACATCGACATGCTTGAGTATGTGGCCGACAACACCGAGTACGAGGTTCTCGCAACCGCTGCAGAGCAGCTTATCGACGATATGAACGCCAGCGTTGAGTCCGTACTTCAGGAGATCGCGGCCGAGGCTGCCGGCGACGGCGCCAACATGGCTTTCGAGTATCTTGCAAAGCTCGCCCTCAACACCAACGTCTACACCGCCACCGCCCTTAAGATCTATCAGATAGGCACCAGCATCGCGGACGTTCTCTGGAACACAGGCGACCTCTATTCCCTTATCGATACCCTTAAGACCACCTACTATTTCCAGAGCGACCTTGCAGACTACACCGCTGCCGCTCTTGCGGGCGACGACGCCGATAAGGCTGCTATTTCCGTTGATATGCTTCTTACCACCAGAGCCACCAGCGAGCAGGCCCTCTTTGATATGAAGCTTGCCGAGAACAAGGGCATCATCACCGCCATCCAGAACAAGCTCTACAAGACCGTTTACAACGATACCGAGATCATGCTTGCCGCCATCGACGCCATGCGTGACGTTATCGAAAATGAAAACGACAAGGTCGTTTCCGCTCTCTATATCTACGGTCCCGCGGCTGTCAGCGCTGCAGGTGTTGCCGCTTCAAAGAGCGTTGTTTCCGATTATTCCGGCGAGACCCTTCAGGTCTACTTCCTCACCTCCACCGACGCTGTGACCCTCACCGGCACCGCCGACGGTAAAGTGACCGCCATCATGGACGTCACCGGAGCCGAGGGCATCGAAGACTGGTCCTTCACCGACGTTATCGTTAATGCCGGCACAGCCATCACCTTCAACACCGCCGCTGCCGCCGCTCCCGTTTATTTTGTAAACGGTGAGGAGAAGAGCTTCAACGACGAGCTTGCCGCTGAAGGCGAAAAGCCCGACGTAACCGTCAGCGACGTTGTCGACGCCACCACCGAGGTCGTTAAGGAGACCGTTAAGCAGTCCTCCTTCGCAAAGTGGATCTCCGATTTCTTCGCGAAGATCGCCGCTTTCTTCACCAACCTTTTCAAGAAATAAGATAAGGTAACAATTTAGTGGGAGACACAACCGAAAAGTTGTGCCTCCTTTTTGTATGACGGGCATGTCAATGCTCTGTGGTGAAAGTCCACCGAGGCGTAGTTGCCGACGAACTCAAAAGCGACTCCCCAGGTTTGTATCGCGAGGTACAGGCGAGAAGAAGGGATAGCGAAATCGTAGCCTGACGAACAGAAAGCGGGTATCAAGGCGCAGCAGGCGGATAAGCTGGCAAAATGCAGTGAAGTCCCAAAGGCAACCGTAACCCTGCTGTGTAAA
>JAFSWN010000214.1 GCA_017450185.1 Clostridia bacterium
ACGTAGAAGAGGCCTTCGTCAAAACCGTAAACTTTACCCGGATGAGGACAGTTTTCTAAGAGAACCGCTTCGCGCGGTCTGTCCGGCAGTATGGGATCAAATCCCTGTGAGATCAGCTCCGAAGCGAATTTCTCACGGCTCGTTTTCAGCGTGTTGATGTGAAGCGAAGTATAAGAATGAGTGTTTTGCGCCTGCATTATCTATACGGCTTTCTGTTCACCGTAGGCCTTTTCCCAAAGTTCGATCATCCAGCAGGGATAAGAATAAAAGGCGCTCTTGTCCGTTACGGAGTCAAGCCCGATTTTCTGTCTTACTGCGTTTCTTAAAATCGCGTTCACGAAACCGGCAGCACCCTTGTTTGAATAACTGTGAGCAAGCTTTACCGCTTCGTCGACAATGGCGTGATCGGGTATCTTATCGAGAAACACAAGCTGATAAAGACTGACGCGAAGTATATTTTTGATGATAGGCGTGAGTTTTTCAATAGGTTTTGCCGACAATTGCGCTATAAAACAGTCGAGAGTATAGATGCGTTCGAGAGAGCCGTAATACAGTACGGCAAAAAACTCCCTGTCCTTGTCGGAAAGCGAATACTTATCCATAGCCGACGAGAGCTCTATATTCGAGTATGCGCCGCGATTTTCGGTCTTTCCCAAAGAGATCACGGCGGCCTCGCGGGCACTGAAAGACTTTTTCATGATTATATCAGTTTATCTCCGACGGTAAGTTTTCTGCCGTTCAGAAAGTCTTTGAACGACAGGCGCTTATGCCCCTCAAGCTGAAGCTCGGTTATGATAATGCTGCCGCCCTTGCAGGCTATTTCTATTCTGCCGTCAAGGCTTATGACAGTGCCGGGCTCGCCGGCGGTTTCGCCCGAATAAATCTTCGCTTTGTAGATTTTCAGGTCTTTATTCAACCTTTCCACATGCGTTCTCGCACAAGGAGCGGGCGAAAGCCCGCGGATCTTGTTTATAATCTCCTCGGCAGAAAGGCTCCACCTTACGGGCAGGTCTTCGTTTGTGATCTTATCGGCGTAGGAGGAGAGAGAATCGTCCTGCGCCGTGCGGGTCGCTTTGCCCGAAACAAGGTCGGGTATGACCGATACGATCATTTCCGCACCCATCAGGGAAAGACGGTCGCAGAGCTCTCCGAAGCATTCGTTTTCGCCGATGGCTGTTTCTTTGCTTATGATTATGTCTCCGGTATCGAGACCTTTTGCCATGTGCATAATGGTGATACCGGTTGTTTTTCTGCCGTCCATTATCACCCGGTTGATAGGTGCGGCGCCGCGGTATTCGGGTAAAAGAGATGCGTGAATGTTAATACATCCGTATTTAGGTGCGTTGAGAATATATTCCGGTAGTATTTTCCCGTAGGATGCCACGACAATGAGGTCGGGTGCGATCCTTGAAAAGCTATCAGAGAAAAAATCCGCCTTGAGAGTTTCGGGCTGATATACTGTGAGTCCGGCGTCGAGCGAATATTCCTTGACCTCGCTCATAGCCATTTTGTAACTGCGCCCCTTGGGCTTGTCGGGTTGGGTGATAACCTCTACCGTGTTGTCCTTGCCGAAGGCAGTGTTTATTGCCCTCAGCGGTTCCACAGCAAAGGCGTTGGTGCCCATATAGAGTA
>JAFSWN010000215.1 GCA_017450185.1 Clostridia bacterium
CCGACAAAAACGCCCATTGATCCTCAAATGGCGTAAAGGTTTCGTCAACGAAAAGAGAATTGCCGCTCTTCCTCGCCATTCCCTGCAGCGGCAGAGCGATCAGATTGCCGAATCCGCCGGCGGGCATCGTATCCTGATTCGGCAGAATACGGTCGTAGGACGAAAAGCTGATTTGTTTGTTCAGCGCCATTGCATGGGTCAGCAACCCGCTGACAAGCTGCCGTGCCGTTTTGGCAGGAATCGGCGATTCAAAAAAGATCCAGACGTGCGCACCCTCGCCGGAACGTGAGCGCTCCACGTAAGCGGGAACGCCGTTTTCCGTGCAGACAGACAGAAAAGCGATTGACGCGGTTTTATGGCCTTCGTCGTCAAAATCCACACAACAGAACGCGCAGGTTTCGTCCGTAAGCAGTGGATAAACGCCCACGACGTCGCGGCCGTATTTATCCTTTCCTGCAAGATGCGCAAACAGATCGCCATCCGTCAGCGGCAGTAGCTTTCGGTTCGGACAGGCGGCGCACTTGTATTTTTTCTTGTCGCACTGCGATTCATCCCATTCGTTTCCGCAAACCGGCTGATACCCGCTTTTGCCGGAGGTCACACCATACCAACGCCGCGCAAACACGTCCGTCCTTCCTGTGAAAAGCGAGCGGAACAGCGCGATCTTCTCCTCCGGCGGGCTGTATTTGTTGACAATTTGTTTCTCTGGCACGCCCTTATCCGGCTTCACGGATTCCACCGAATACGCAACTGTGATCCCCAGTTTCGCTTTTAGTTCGGAATTCTCCGCCTTCAGCTTCGATACTTCTTCCGTTAATCTTCTGTTTTCAGCCAATAATTCCTCATAGGTCAGCATATGGATCCCTGCCTGTCAGTTGGTCTTTTTTTTACTATATATGTTTTCTTTTGTTTTTTCAACATATTGATCTTAAATAGTTTTAGTTGCCGAACAAAATTTCTCACAATGAATCATCATATTTCTTCTTTTTCCTCGGGCCCCTTGGTTTAGATTCTTTGCGAACAGGAGCACCATTTTTGAAGAAGTCATACGAGAAGAAAAGAAGAAATCCGAACCCGTCTCCCACTGGGAAGATCTGGTTTGGATTTCTTGAGTTTGGTGCACCCGGCGGGAGTCGAACCCGCACCCGAAGACAAGAACCTAAATCTTGCGTGTCTGCCAATTCCACCACGGGTGCAATTCAAGTTTTTTATAACGATATGATTTTTTTGCGAGAACAGGTATTCTTTTTAACCGTGCGAGCGGACTCTTTTTTGGATGCCTGCTATTTTAAGCTGTTCGAGCATGCCAAGGTATATAAACAGAATAGCCACGGTCCCGAAGATGAGCGCGAGAGTATACCTTGCGTTTGAAAACAGCATGATCTTGAAAAAAATAAGCAGGATAAGCAAAACGATGATGAACACCGAAATGAGTATGCAGCCGCCCCAAAGAACGTATTTTGTCGCGGTTTTGAGCTTAAGAGTGCTCACGCTCACGCAGTAGAAAATAAAGGGGATCATCTCGAGCAGGACTATAACGGGATAAGTCTGCCCCGCGCCGACTTCAACGTATATGAGCTGCCTTATAAGAAGCGAGATAAAATATACCGAAGACGGCATGATAAGGATAACGGGCCTGTCCATCGCCATCGTGATAGCGTAGCACCCGAAGGTAACGCAGGCTGAAAACGGAACGATAACGTCAAAAACCACTTCAAGAATGCTTCTTTTCATAAAAACGAACTGCAGCACCAAAAAAAACATCGCCGCAAGAGCGCTGACAACAGCGTTCATCACGTTTTTATGAGAAAAAACAAACGCTGGCATTTCACGTATAGGCATAACACTGAACCGACGCTTCGCGCCGGCGTTGTCCTTTCATAAGTTCTGACAATTCAGTATACATCAAATATGCGGAAAACTCAATAAATATTTCTTTTTTGTAATAATTCCAAAAAACAGGCCGATACTTATTCCGGTGAAGAAAGTGAAAAAAAGAAAAGGCTTTACGTTCAGCAAACGTCCGGTTCTGATATTTTCCTTGTTCTGCGCCGTTCTCGCGGGAGTTACGGGGAGACTCGCGAACCTGACTGCGGGGCAAAACGGCATAGCTTCCGCCGATACAACGCAAAGAAGCGTTACTGTGGGCCGTTCAAGAGGATATATCTACGACAGGAACCTGAGGCCGCTTGTAAACGACGGCGAAAAAAACACTGCGGCGATAATAATAAACGATAAAACAAGGCAATTTATAAACAATGAAATCATAAAAGGGCAAAGCCTTTCAACCTCCGGGGTTATCGTTACGTTTGAAAGCGATGAAAAAATCGAGGAAACTCTTTTTTCAACAAATGTACGTACAGTCGTGCGCTATTCAAAACAAGCGCTTTGCGGCCACATCATAGGCTATACAGACGGCGAGGGGCGGGGCGTGTGCGGTATTGAAAAAAGCTTCGACAGGCTGCTAAGCGCCGCCGAGGGAAGCGTCGGAGTAAAATACTCTTCGAACGCCGGAGGAGAAGCCATAGCCGGAACCGGTCTGCAGGTGACAAACGACGGATATGACGATCCCTCGGGAATAGTTCTGACAATAGACAAAGATATACAGATAATAGTTGAAGACAGCCTTAAGAAATCGGGGATAACCACCGGCGCCGCTATTGTACTGAAGGTGGGAACCGGAGAGATCATGGCATTGGCGAGCCTTCCGTGTTTTGACCGAAACAACCTTAAGGCTTCTCTTAACGACGACTCGCTCCCCTTTTTAAACCGGGCCCTTTCGGCATATCCTGTGGGCTCCGTTTTCAAGCCTTTTATAGCCGCCGCGGCTATAGAAAACGATATTTCTCCCCCAAACGATTTTTACTGTTCGGGCAAAACGGAAGTGGGAGAGCTTGTTTTCAGGTGCTTCAACTCCGCGGTTCACGGTCAGCTCGATCTTAACAAGGCGATATGCAGGTCGTGCAACAGCTATTTTATTTCGTTAGGTCAAGAAACCGGAGCTAAAAGCATATGCGATATCTGTTCAAGGATGGGCTTCGGTAAAGAAACGGTCCTCACAGGCGATATTAAAGCTTCGGCGGGAGTTCTTCCCGACGAAGAAAGCCTTTCCTCGCCCGGGGCGCTCGCGAATCTATGCTTCGGGCAAGGAGAGCTGCTCGAAACTCCCCTTCAGCTCGCCGCAGCGTTCAACTGTCTCGCCTCCGGCGGCGAATACAGCTCTCCTTATATCACGAAAGCGCTTGTTAATGAAAAGAAACAGGAATACGCCTACTACAAAAACGACGAACCCGTTGAGATCCTGAAAGACAGCACGACAGAGATTATAAACGAAGCGCTGAACCTAAATATGACCGAAGGTACCGGAAAACCGGGAAGCAGCGAATTCTTTTCGTCCGCCGGAAAAACCGCCACGGCTCAGACAGGGAAATACGAAGCGGACGGCAAAGAAAAGCTCTGCACGTGGTTTTGCGGCTTTTTCCCGTATGACTTTCCGGAATACACCGTCGCGGTTTTCTGCGAGAACGGAACGTCGGCGGCCGAGGACTGCGCGCCTGTTTTTAAGAGCATTTCGGAGGGCATATACTTTGCGGGATTGAACGGATAAAAAAAATATGATAAAATCATAAGGAATTTTTGTTTTTCGGACGTATTATATATGAAACGCCTTTGTGGAGGTACAAATATGGGGACCGGTGAGGACCGCTACCGCCGTTTTCTTGAAGGGGACGAAAAAGCGTTTGACGACGTCGTTATAATGTACAGACCTGGGCTTATCCGGTTTGTTGATTCATATGTACACGATATCTACACTTCGGAGGATATCGCGATAGACTGTTTTGCCTATCTGCTCGTCCACCCCAAACGCTACAACTTCAAAACGCCTCTGAAAAGCTATTTATACGTCCTCGGCAGGAGCCGCGCCCTCGACCATCTCAGAAAAATAAAACGGCGCGGCGAGATCTCACATGAAGAAGCTGAGAGCGAACTGACAGACTTCGAGGAGATATCGGATAAGGTGATAAATACCGAACAAAAAAAAGCCTTACGCCGGGCTCTGGACACGCTCCCCGAAGAAATGAGGCAGGCGGTGTCGCTTTTCTATTTTGATGAACTGAGCTACAACGATATAGCTTTGATACTCAAAAAAAAGCCTAAACAGATAGATAACCTCTTATACCGCGCAAGAGAAAAACTGCGTACAGCTCTAAGTGTTGAAGGAGGCGGCGTGATTTGAAAAACGAAAATGAATTCGTAAACGAGGTCCGCGTAAGAGCCCGAAACAAAAAAACAAGAATAAACAAAAGAAATAAAAGCATTGCCGTTACGCTGATCATTGCGGCGGTAGTGATCCCCTCGGGCGTGATCGCCGCAAGAAGCGTTCTGAGATCCCAAAACGAATTGACGGCGCGCGATGAGATACAAACCATCTTCAGCGAGGAGGCTTTTTACGAAAACAGCGAAACGGCCCTTTCGCCGACAACGGCCCCTTCCCCCACGGGAGCCGCGCCGGAAAACGCAACCGGAGCCGAAAGCGTAACCGGAGCCGAAAGCGTAACCGGAGCCGA
>JAFSWN010000216.1 GCA_017450185.1 Clostridia bacterium
ATAGTCGCCAATATCTCGCCATATCTTGAATCTCAGAAGGCTGAGCTCGCGAGGCAGGAGCAGCAGCTTGAGGACACTCAGGCCGTTCTCGACGCCCTCGGCAAGCGCCTTGATACCGAAAAAACAAGACTTGAGCAGGCAACTCTTGACAGCCAGCAGGCGAAGGCATCCCTTCAGGCGGCGAAGTCGGCCCTCGACGCCACCGGCGACGCGCTCAACAGTATGGGCTACGATATCCAGAGCGGCAACGTTGAGATAGCGCTCCGGAAAATGCAGGCGGAAAACGAGCTGAACGACCTTAAGTCGCAGCTCGAGGCCGCGCCCGCGCAGCTTGCCGAGGCGATAGAGGCAAAGGAGAAGATAGAATCCGAAGCAGCCTCTTCCCTCGCCTTCGCGAAAACGGAGCTTGCGGAAGCAAAGGAGCTGTTCAATAAGCTTGACGACGTTAAGTGGACGATAACCGGGCGCAAAAGCATTCCGGGATATACGAGCTACGGCCAGTCGGTAAAGAACATTGAGGTCATTTCGGACATCTTCCCGATATTCTTCTTTATTATCTCGTCGCTCGTCTGCCTCACAACCGTCACAAGGCTCGTTGAGGAGGACAGGACGCTTATAGGCACGTATAAGGCGCTCGGGTATTCTTCGTCGTCTGTTTTCGGCAAATACTTTTTATATTCATTCTCGGCATGCGTTTTAGGCGCTCTTATCGGCATCGCGGGCGGTGTGTTTCTGTTCCCGTTCGCCATCAATTCAGCTTATTCAATAATGTATTCGCTGCCGGATATACGCTACTCCCTCCCGTGGGAATACGCGATTATAGGCTTTGCTATAGCTTTGTTTTCAACGACCGGCGTGACCGCGCTGAGGCTCATTTCAGATCTGCGGCTTCGTCCGGCGGTGCTCATGCGCCCGAAAGCGCCAAAAAAGGGCAAAAAGATACTTCTGGAACGCATAGGCGTTTTATGGAACAGACTTGGCTTCACGGCAAAGGTCACCGCAAGGAACCTTTTCAGGAACAAGAGCCGTTTTCTTATGACCCTCGTGGGCATTGCCGGCTGCACAGCGCTTCTTCTCGGAAGCCTCGGGTTCTATAATTCCATTTCTGCGATTAAAGCAAAGCAGTACGACGCTAAAAACGCGATAACAAAATATGACCTTCAGATAGTTTTCACCGGACAGCAGGCTTCTACCGAGCACTCTTCCGAGTTCAAAGCGGCCGCCTCCGACGCGAGGATAAGCGACCTTATGCTTATTTCGATGAAGAGCATGACCGCGGTGAGCAGTGAAAACAGCGCGGGGCTCGAGATATACCTTGTGGTACCGGAGGACGCATCGCGCATGGGAAGCTACTTTGACCTTCGGGAGCGCGGGACCGGAACGAAGCTGACGCTTGACGCTTCAGGCGCCGTAATAACCGAAAAGCTCGCGAAATCGCTCGGTTTAGCCGCAGGCGACGAAATAACGTTCCGTGACGCGCAGGGCTTCACCTACAGCGTCAAGGTGGCTGCGATCGCCGAAAACTACACTTTCCATTATATCTACCTCACGGCGGATCTTTATAAAGCCGTCACAGGCTCATCTCCTGTCTACACCTACGCGATAGGCAACATCACCGAGAGCCTCAAAACCTCCGGACAGGCAGATCTTGAAAACGTAAAGGGCCTTCTTGCCACCGACCTTGTGAAAAACGAAAACATAACCACGGTGTCGTACCTATCCGAAACAACGCGCAGCATCGGGGAGATAACCGGAGCGCTTTCCGTGGTCATCATTGTTTTCTTTGTTTCTGCGATGCTACTCGCCTTTGTTGTTCTCTATAACCTCTCAAACATCAATATCATTGAGCGCACGCGTGAGCTCGCGA
>JAFSWN010000217.1 GCA_017450185.1 Clostridia bacterium
GCGGACGTGACGTTGTTTATGGATTGAAGATCGAAACGTCCGCGGCCCGGTCCGTTTGCTATCCGTATATTTCCGAACGCGTTTCCGACGTAGAGATCCTGAGAAACAGGATGGAGAAGGGGAGCGTTTGTGAAGAACATATAGAGGATATAGTGAAAGACTATATCACAGAACTGTATATAAAAAAGCTTTGTATCAACGGACTCGGATGAAAACTGCAAAAGAACGAAATCCACTTAAACAATTGACCCGTAAAAAATCACATTTTTGTCAGCCGCGCGCCTTCAGGCCCTGCGCGGCTGGCTTATTTTGTCGCGGTTACTTGAAAAAACAGAAAAAATACGTTTTTTTAATAAATTTCGGAATTTTTTTCTTGACAAGCTTGAAACACTCTGATAAAATGTTATACTGCATATATGATGGATATTAATATCCTCGACCTGTGCGCCGGGGCGTCGGATCGCTTAAAACATGTTGTCCGAAGCGCTTTTCACGCGGCACTTTATGCAAAAGTTTCATTTCAGCTATGCTCAGAAAAAAAGAACGGAGTGATTGTTTCTATGGTGAAAACTAAACCCGTAAAGGTCGGGAGAAAAACCAGATTGAGTTTTTCAAAGATCAATGAGGTCATGGAGATGCCAAACCTCATCGAGGTCCAGAAAAATTCCTATCAGTGGTTCGTCAACACCGGCCTTAGAGAAGTCCTTAGGGACGTCAATGAGATCACCGACTACACGGGCAACCTTGTGCTTGATTTCATCGACTACCGTATCGATTCAAAACCGAAATACAATATCAAAGAGTGCAAAGAGCGCGACGCCACCTACAGCTCCACGCTCAGAGTAACCGCGCGCCTTCTCAACAAGGAAACGGGCGAAATAAAGATAAACGAGATTTACATGGGCGATTTCCCGCTTATGACCGAATCCGGAACGTTCATCATAAACGGCGCCGAGCGTGTTATCATTTCCCAGCTTGTACGTTCCCCGGGCGTGTATTATGAAATGAGCAGAGATAAGGTCGGTAAAAGGCTCTTAGCAACCACCGTCATTCCTAACCGCGGCGCATGGCTTGAATATGAAACTGATCCAACCGATGTTTTTTACGTAAGGATAGATAAAAACAGAAAGCTCCCGATAACCACTTTCATCAGGGCTCTCGGTCTTTCGTCAAATTCCGATATCCTCGATTATTTCGGGAACGACGAGCGCATTGCCGCCACTCTCGAAAAGGATCCATCCCAGAACACGGCTGAGGCCCTGCTCGAGGTCTATAAGAAGCTGCGTCCCGGCGAGCCACCTACGCTCGAAACGGCGCAGTCGCATCTGAACGGCCTGTTTTTCGACGACAGACGCTACGATCTTTCAAGGGTAGGCCGCTACAAGTATAACAAAAAGCTCGGCATATCCAACCGTCTCAGAAACCAGGTGCTTGCCGAGAACGTCGTTTCACCCTTCACAGGCGAAGTCATCGCGGAAGCGGGCGTCAAGGTCGGCAAGGAGCTTGCCGCCGAAATCGAACAGGCCGGCGTTGACGTGGCGTTCGTCGTCTCCGAAGGCGAGACCGTCAAGGTCATCTCAAACGGCATGGTCGATCCCATGGGCTATCTTCCCATGTTCACCGAGGAAGAGCTTGAAGCTCTCGGTATAAACGAGAGAGTCAGCTTCAAGGTCCTCACCGAGATCATGGACGAGGCCGGCGACGATAAGGACTCTCTTTCCGAGCTTCTCGCCGCCCGCTGCGACGAGCTCATCCCCAAGCATATAACCGTAACCGATATTTTCGCAACAATAAACTACCTCAACTGCGCCGCTCACAACGTGGGCAGCCTCGACGACATCGACCACCTCGGAAACCGCCGCGTCAGGAGCGTCGGCGAGCTTCTTCAGAACCAGTTCCGTATCGGCTTCACAAGAATGGAGCGCGTTGTTCGCGAAAGAATGTCCATTCACACCCAGGAGCCCGATAAGCTCACTCCCCAGCAGCTCATAAACGTCCGTCCTGTTATTGCGGTCATCAGGGAATTCTTCGGATCGTCCCCGCTGTCCCAGTTTATGGACCAGACCAACCCTCTTGCCGAGCTTACAAGCAAGCGCCGTCTTTCGGCTCTCGGCCCCGGAGGCCTTTCAAGAGACAGAGCCGGGTTCGAGGTCCGCGACGTCCACTATACGCATTACGGCAGGATGTGCCCCATAGAGTCCCCCGAAGGACCCAACATCGGCCTTATATCCTACCTTGCCACCTTTGCCAGAATAAACAAATACGGTTTCATTGAAGCTCCCTTCAGAAAGGTCGACAAAGAGACCGGACGCGTCACCGAGCAGGTCGAATATATGACCGCCGATGTCGAAGACGAATACAGAGTGGCCCAGGCCAACGAACCCCTCACCGACGAAGGATATTTCGTCAATCCGAGAATCATCTGCCGCTACAAGGATGAATTCCTTGATATCCAGCCCCAATACGCCGACTACATGGACGTTTCGCCCAGAATGGTCGTTTCGGTGGCAACGGCAATGATCCCCTTCCTTGAAAACGACGACGCGAACCGCGCCCTGATGGGAGCGAACATGCAGCGTCAGGCCGTTCCGCTGCTCAAGACCGAGGCTCCCTACGTGGGCACCGGTATGGAGTTCAAATCAGCCTGCGATTCCGGAGTCTGCGTCCTTTGCGAAAACCCCGGAACCGTCACCAAGGTCAGCGCCGACAGAGTTGAGGTCAGCTGCGACGACGGCAGCACGGAGACCTATGAGCTTCTCAAGTTCATGCGCTCGAACCAGGGCACCTGTATAAATCAGCGTCCCATAGTATCGGTGGGCGACCGTGTTGAAAAAGGCGACGTTATCGCCGACGGCCCGGCCACCAGCGAGGGCGAGATATCCCTCGGCAAAAACGCTCTTATCGGTTTCATGACCTGGGAGGGCTACAACTACGAGGACGCCGTCCTTATAAACGAAAAGCTCGTCAGAGACGACGTCTACACATCCATCCATATTGAAAAATACGAGGTCGAGGCAAGAGAAACAAAGCTCGGCACCGAAGAAATAACCAGAGACATTCCCAACGTCGGTGACGACGCGCTTAAGGATCTCGATGAAAACGGCATCATCCGCATAGGCGCCGAGGTCCATTCGGGCGACATACTCGTGGGCAAGGTTACCCCCAAGGGCGAGACCGAGCTTACCGCCGAGGAGAGGCTCCTACGCGCGATATTCGGCGAGAAGGCGAGAGAGGTCAGAGACACCTCCCTTAAGGTGCCCCACGGCGAATACGGTATCATCGTTGACGTTGAAGTATACACCCGAGAAAACAGCGACGAGCTCTCCCCCGGAGTTGAAAAGGTCGTGCGCTGCTATATGGCCCAGAAGAGA
>JAFSWN010000218.1 GCA_017450185.1 Clostridia bacterium
GGTGTGAGAGAGCGAGATAAACCCGCCCTACTCGATTTTCATTATATAAAGGGTGTCTGTTAATTTTTTTTATTTTTTTTGTTGCCTCTTTGTTGCCTCCTGAGGCATATTTTAGGGAAAAACAAAAAACCTTGCAACAGGTTTTTTTCCTTATGTTACAAGGTTTTCGCATGGTCGGAGTGACGGGATTCGAACCCACGACCTCTTGGTCCCGAACCAAGCGCACTACCAAACTGTGCCACACCCCGGTAATGAATGATGAAAGATAAAAGATGAAAGATGAAAGAAAATAAAATGGACTACTGCGTCGGGCGGGTAAATATACAGCTCGCGTTCCGATCGCTAAAGTAGTATATCACAGCTTGTTTTAAAAATCAACTATTTTTTGAGGATTATTCTTGAAAAATCCCTTATATTAGTTTACAATAAAATAAAAATGAAAAACTGTATATTCCGGGAGGGGAAGATATGGATAAAAATGTTTATCTCATCGGCAGCGCGCATCTCGATCCTATTTGGCTGTGGCGCTGGCAGGTGGGCTGCGGCGAGGTGCTGCAGACCTTCCGCAGCGCGCTCGACAGGCTGAACGAATACGACGATTTCATTTTCACGTGTTCCTCCGCCGCCTATTATAAATGGGTCGAGGAGATCGCTCCCGATATGTTCGCCGAAATAGCCGCGCGGGTCAAAGAGGGCAGGTGGGTGCCCGTAAACGGCTGGTGGGTGCAGCCGGACTGCAATATGCCCTCGGGCGAGTCGTTCGCCCGTCAGGCGCTTTATTCGCAGCTTTACTATAAAGAAAAGTTCGGCGTCACCTGCAAAACCGGCTACAACGTCGATTCCTTCGGACACAGCGCAAATATCCCCCAGCTTCTGAAACTCGGCGGAATGGACGCCTACGTCATGATGCGCCCGCAGCCCAACGAAAACGCCGACATCCCCGATATTTATATGTGGGAGGGACCGGACGGCACCCGCGTCCCCACCTTCAAAATTCAGGACAGCTACACCGCCAGCGGTAAGGAGAGCATAGACGACCGTCTTAATACAGCCGAGAAAAACGCCGATAAATACGGTATCGGCACGATGCTGTTTTACGGCGTCGGCAACCACGGCGGCGGCCCCACGAGGGGCGATATAGAATATATGAAAGAGCTTATGAGCGGCGGCGCACACAAGGTAATGCTCTTTTCTTCTCCCGACGAGTATTTTAAGGACCTTTATCCCGACGCATCATCCCTTCCCGTGTGGAAAGACGATCTCCAGCACCACGCGAGCGGCTGCTACAGCGCCACTTCTCTTGTAAAGGCGCTTAACCGCCGCGCCGAAAATTTGCTGTTCGCCTCCGAGACTTTTTGCGCGATAGCTAATAAAAAAGCCGGAATGGCCGATAAGGCAGAGAGCTTCAAAGAGGCGTGGCGCGACGTGTGCTTTAACCAGTTCCATGATATCCTGTGCGGCTGCTCCATTATGGAGGCCTACGACGACGTGCGCGATTCGTTCGGGCACGCGCTCACGGTTTCCGACCGCAACTTAAACGAAGCCGTTCTGAGAATTGCCCGAAACGTCGACACGTGGGTCGACGGAGTGAGCGATCCCGTGTGCGAGGTCCGTAATCAGGACAGCGGCCGCTTCGACCGCCCCGTTATCGTGTTCAACCCTCTTTCTTTCCCCGTGGAGGCGCCCGTTCGCACCTACGGCGCGTCAAAATACGTTAAAAACAGAGCGGGAGAGCTCGTCGCCGCTCAAAACGTGCGTTCCTCCCGCTCAAACGATTCGCATCTCGACACCGTATTCATGGCGAAGCTTCCGGCTCTCGGCTACTCAACCTACTGGATGAAGTGGGAAGGGGACTTCAAGCAGCCCGAAATGAGCGCTTTAAGCGACGTTAAGGCCGAAGGCCTTACAATGGAAAACGCTTATCTGAAGGTCGTTTTCTCAAAGGACACCGGCTTTATCACCAAGCTTTTGAACAAAGCCGACGGCTTTGACTTCGCCTCCCCCGAAAAGCCCGTTGCGGTGCCGACCGTTATAGACGATCACAAAACCGACACCTGGGCGCACAACGTTTTCGTTTTTCACGATATAAAGGGCGTTATGCAGCTTGAAAGCGTGGAGCTCGTTGAGAGCGGGCCGGCGAGGGCCGTGATAAGGACGCGCCACGTTTTCGGCGAAAGCTATCTCGTTCAGGATTTCATCCTCGGCAGCAAGCAGAAAACGCTCAGAGTCAAGTGCAAGGCGAACTGGCGCGAAAAGTTCACCCTTCTCAAAATGAGCTTCCCCATGCCGGGAGAGGGTCACGGTAACGTATACGAGATCCCCGGCGCGTTCATAAAACGTCCCGCGAACGGGCATGAGGAGCCCGCCGGACGCTGGGGGGCCGTGAGCTTTGAGGCAAACGGCAAAACGCGCACGCTCTCTCTTCTTAACGACGGAAAATACAGCTACGACTGCAAAGGGTCCGACATGCGTATAACCCTTCTTCGAAACGTCATATTTGCCGACCACTATTCACACCGTCCCCCCGCGGAGTTCAACTTTACCGACGAAGGCATGCAGCGCTTTGAATACGGCGTCCTTCTATCAGAGGGGCAGGCCGATCCGGGTGAGATAACAAAAGAGGCCGCTGCGTTCAATATCCGTCCCGTTTCGGTGCCCGAGAGCTTCCACAAGGGGAGCGAGCCTCAGGAAAAGAGCTGCATAAGCATAGATAAAGAAAACGTCGCGCTTACCGCGCTCAAGACCTGCGAGGACGGCTCCGGCGACCTTATTATAAGGCTCTATGAGACCGCCGGAAAGGATACAGAGGTAAGTATTTCTCTGTTCTCCGGCGAAATAAGCTTCTCTGCAAGCTTTGGGCACAATGAGATAAAAACCTTCAGAATAACAAATAATAAAGATATCCGCGAGACAAACTTCCTTGAAGGCCTCGCGTAAGAAGGAGCAAAAATGAAAGAATTCGAACTCAAAAGCTATAAGATCCAGGAGCTACAGTTTGTGAATACGCTCGACCGTCCCACAAAGCTTGAGCTCAACTATCAGTATTCCTATAACGTCGGTTATTCCAACCACAATTCCTGCCGGGGCGATTTCAAGGCCGTCATAGCAGACAAAAAGCTTGCCGATAAGTTTTCGCTCACCATAGTCGTTTCGGGCATCTTCGACACCGCCGAGGGGATAGCGAAGGAAATTCTTCACGTCAAGACCTACGACGCGCTGTTCCCCTACGTTAAGGCGCTCGTTTCGTCGTTCACCGCGAGCGCGAGCATCCCGCCTATTTTCATTCCGTATATCGACA
>JAFSWN010000219.1 GCA_017450185.1 Clostridia bacterium
AGAACCCGATTGCAGTTTTTTCAGAATAACGCTTTGCATCATAACATGCCGTTGTCATCTATAGGCAGGTCCCATGCGGCACGGTGTGCCGCGCTACCCGTTTTTCATCTTTTTTTATTTTTCGATCTGCGGCGTCAGCCGTTACAATGACAAGCGCAGCTTCCTTCATTTTTCTTTTATCTTTTTTCTTTTTTTCTTTACTTTCAAAATCCCAGATTCTCGTTCACAAGGATCACATGTATCCTGTTTTTGTGGCGGGAGAAGCGGGTGACGAGGAACTGGCAGCAAATTGTATCGGGCGACTTGCAGTTCATGCAGGCTCCTGTTTTTGCGCACGGGGTGTCGAGCCCGAAGCGCTGGGCGTTCACGGGAGCGGCAACGTTGCGCGCGCGCTTCATCGCCGTATCGGTATCGGGGCACACCTTGTTCATTCCAACTATAAAAATCACCTTTTTCGGGCCGTTCGCTATGCACGAAACGCGGTTGGCGTTGCCGTCGATGTTAACAAGCACGCCGTCCTCGGTCATGGCGTTCGCGGACGAAAGGAAAACGTCGGCGTCATACTGCGCCAAAAGAGCCTCGCGCCTGTCGGCAAAGGCGTTTCTGTCTATAAAATCGTATTCGCCGTTTTTAACAGCGTCCGCAAGGCCTATTTCAACAGCGCTCATTGCCCCTCCCATCGTTACGCTGCTCCCCTTGGGGATCAGCGAAAGCGCTATATTCAGAGCTTCCTCGCTGTTTTCGGCGTAATAACCGTCCATGTTTCTCGATTTAAGGCCTTTGATTATCTTCTGAGCCAAAAGCGAATTGCGTTTTACGATATTTTTGTCCATGTTTTTTCTCCCCTTTGTTTTTTCTCATTTTCAGAATATCAAAAAAAAGCGCCCGTGTCAATAGAACGAGCGCGGTCAGTCGACGTCTTTATTATCGTTGACTTTTTTATGCCGTGATGTTAAAATTAATTTAAGAACAAATAAGGAGCGAAGGGCCATGAAGAAGCTCATCAGCGTTTTTCTTTGTATCGTTATGCTGTGTGTACCGCTCGGCGCGTCGGCTCTCCCCCTATCGGCGGGAGACGAAGCGCTCACAGGGCAGTTTGTTCAGGGGCTTAACAGCATTCTGAACTACAGCTACTTTGCCCCCGAAATCATCGAAGGCGAAGCTTATCCTCTTGTGATATGGCTGCACGGGCTCGCTTCCGGCAACTACAGCGGCGACGAGCTGGAATCCTACGATTTCTGCAAATGGGCGAGCGACGAGTTTCAGGCGAGGTTCGCCTATTCCGGCAAGGCTTTTCTCTTATGCCCGCGCTGTCCCGGAGGCTGGGACCTCACGACCACCGGAATTTTAATGGGATGCATTGAAAGCTTTATTTCGAAATATCCGGATAGCGTGGACACTTCGCGCATATATATCGCCGGTTTTTCGGTCGGCGCGGTGATGGTGCTCAGAATGGTGAACGACTACCCGAACTTTTTTGCGGGAGCAGTTCCGATAAGCGCGACGGCGCAGAACTTAAGCTATGTTAAAAACATGAAGAACACTGCGGTGTGGTTCTTCGCGAATGAAAAGGACATGTATATCGGAGCGAACGCATCCTCCACACGGGGCAGCTACGACTTGCTGAAAGACGTTATTTCCGACAAATCGAAGCTCCGCTTTACGTGGGTGAGCAGCGCGGTCACCCCGGGCGGCAAAACGCTGCCTGTGCAGCACTATATGTGGCGCATATTCACAAACGACATGTTCATGGAGGACGGCTCGCAGTACGCCTTTTCAACCACGCTCGACGGCAGCGGGAACACTATTGAGTTTACTTTCCCGAACGGCATAATAAGCTGGCTTTCATCGCAGATAAAGCCTGCCTTAGCGCCCTCGTCGCAGGCGGTCGGCGTCTGGGCGAAGCTCGCGGCGTTTTTCAAAAGCATCGCCGCGTGGTTCAGGAGCCTGTTTTCTTTGAAATAGACCTTCTGTCATATCTGAAAAAAGCAACGGCTATTGAAACAAGCGTGAAGGTCTCGTTGGCGGCTCCCGCGATGGAGCCGTTTACCGCGTTGTAAACAAGCCAGCACACGCATACGGGTACGGTGAGGATACGCAGCTTTTTCGTGTCCTTCTGCCAGTTCGCTACTGCGGCGAAAATTGAAGCCACGCACGGCAGAAGGCTCCACACGCTTTCCCACGTGAAGAACAAAAGCGCAATGGCGACGGCGCAGAAAGCATAAGGGATATACCTGCCGCTCGCCCATTTTTTGTCGCGGCAGCTGTAGACGAACGCGCGGATGACGTTTATGACGTTCATCGCTATGGGCGTCATAAGCCCCAAAAACGCGTAGTGGCAGCACCACACGGCGGCAACTACCATCAGCATGACGTTCACCGTTTTCTGTTTGTTGAACTGATACGTGAGGATGGCGAGCCCCATGGCGGTAAAGCCGAAGATCTGGGCTATAAGATACGAATGGGCGGAAATAAACTCAGCCATGGTCATTCACCGCGCCTTTTATGGGCCTCATAAAGATGCACTATGTTGAGGTCCTCTGCCATATCGAGGCCGTGCGAGCCGCAGCCGCCGTCAATTTCGTGGCATCCGTGGTCCATAGCGAAGCCCGAAAGAGTGTTGTGGCCCTGCCAGTGGGTGCGGATGAGCGCGTCGAACATAGCGTAGGCCTCACTGTTTGCGCGTAGCTCGCAGAGCGCCTCGGTCCCTTCGGGGGAGAATTTGTGCATCAGCGAATCGTAGTTCCCGTTGTAGACCACAATAAAATCATGCTCGTCTTTTATTATCAGCTCGGCGGCCTTCGCGTTTATCTCGGGCTCGGTATCATAGAAAAAGTAGTCCATATCCCTTTCAAGGAATATCCTCGAAAGGCTGCAGCCGTCGTCGGCAACAATGGCGCACCTCTTCCCCGCTCTTATAAACGCGTCGAATATCGAATCGATTTTTATAACGGGCTTTTCGTAGCGCCTTATCCCGTGCGTTTCGGGCTCGGCGCCCGTGTAGAGCGTGCCGAAGCAGACGGGAGTCACCGACGGCATGACCGTTCTGAGCGGCAGCCGAAGCGTTGTAAGCGCTATCGCTTCTCTCATCAGAAACGGGTATTTTTCGTATATCCAAGAAGCTATAGCGTCCGGGTTATACATAAAAAGCCTGTCGCACTTTCCGCCGCCGAAGCTCTTTTCTATATAATCCGAAAGCGTTTTGTTCGCCTTTGCCGCGAACTCCGGAGGCTCCACCCCCATGGCGAAGCACAGCGCCGCGCAGACGGAATCTATTGAATCGCCGTATAGCTTTTCGTCCATAATATCACCCCGAGTTTTGTTTGTCCCGATGATTGTAGCACCCTTAAATACCCAATGCAACAAAAAATGTAAAAAAATCAAAAAAAAGCTTGCAATTGCCGTTTTGATGTGATATTATATTCGGGCAAAACGTGAGTGTGGAACTCCCCTCACTGCAATTAGTCTGTGAACTAAGGCGGACGGTCCTCTGGCAGAACAGCGAATGAACGTCTGAAAAAATTATAGGAGGATATGATCATGGACGCATTAAAGCTCATAGCTCAGGACAGCGTAAAGGCTGAAACTCCCGCGTTTGAGATCGGTGACACCGTAAGAGTGGCCGTTAAGATCCGCGAGGGTGAAAAAGAAAGGATTCAGGCATTTGAAGGCACCGTTATAGCCAAGAGAGGCTCCGGCGTTGCCGAAAGCTTCACGGTCCGCCGTCTTTCCTACGGCGTAGGCGTGGAAAGAGTATTCCCGCTTCACTCCCCCAACGTGACCGACGTTAAGGTAGTCAGAAAAGGTAAAGTACGCAGAGCGAAGCTCTACTACCTCAGAGGCAGAGTGGGCAAAGCCGCCAAGGTCAAGGAAGCTCTCAAATAAAAAAATTTCGGAACACTCGCTGTTCCGATTTTTTTGTTTAAGCGCTAAATAATTTTTTAAGTTTTTTCTTGTATTATAATGATGCCGGTGCTATAATGACCTTATAATTTAACGAACCGAGTGATGATAAATATGGGAAATAATTCAAAAAAAGAAGACAAAAGAAACTACGGAGCCGCCGGAGTATTTTACGACGCCGTTTCGATAATAATTACCGCTATTATGCTTCTTTGCCTTGTTTTCACGTTTTGCTGCCGTATGGTTGGCGTTGACGGCACTTCTATGAACGACACTCTTGTTGACGGCGACTGGCTTGTGGTGACGCCCTACTACACCGAGCCAAAGCGCGGCGACATAGTCATAGCCACCAAAGAGACCGCCGCGAGAGGCCCGCTTGTTAAGAGAGTCATAGGCCTTCCGGGCGACGAAATAGATATTGACGAAAACGACAACGTTTACGTCAACGGCATTAAGCTCGACGAGCCCTACGCGCTCCCCGGCAGCCTTAAGGGCGACAGGACCTATCCCGTCACGGTACCCGACGGCTGCGTGATGCTTATGGGCGACAACAGAATGGTGTCGTGGGACTCTCGCTACACGAATATCGGCTTTATTGAAAAAGAATACCTGCTCGGCAAGGCCCAGCTGAGGCTTGAAAAAGACTGGAATATCTATTCAAACTACAACAAATGAACGAAACCGACAACAGCGTACAAAACGGCGGGATAAACTGGTTTCCCGGTCACATGGCGAAAACGAGAAGGCTTATAAAAGAAAACCTCAAGCTCGTTGACGCCGTAATAGAGCTTCGCGACGCGAGGATACCCGTTTCGAGCACCAACCCGGAGCTGAATGGGCTTATAGAAAACAAGCCGAAAATAATTTTGCTCAACAAAGCCGACCTTGCCGACGAGGAAGCCACAAAGCAGTGGCTTTCTTTCTATAAAAGCGAGGGCGTCGCCGCGATCCCGGCCGACTCCAAGAGCGGCAGGGGATTAAACGTTTTCAGGAACACAGTACGCCTTGTGCTTGCCGATAAAATAAAGAGCAACGCCGAAAAGGGCATGGCAGGCAAGGCGCTCAGGCTCATGGTCGTGGGCATCCCGAACACCGGAAAATCCTCTTTTATAAACCGCATGACGCGCAGCGCGAAGGCGAAGGTGGAGGACAGAGCGGGTGTCACAAGGCACAACAAATGGTATGTGATAGATTCTTCGCTTGAGCTTCTCGACACGCCCGGCGTGCTGTGGCCGAAATTCGAGGACCCCGACGTCGGCTACAGGCTCGCGTTCACCGGCGGCATAAAGGACGATATCCTCGACGTTGAGGAGCTTGCCGTTAAGCTTTTGGAAATACTTAAAAAAGACTATCCCGACCGCCTTTTTGAAAGATACAAAATAACGGGATTCGAAAACCTTCAGGCGTATGAAACGCTCGAGCTTATAGGAAGAAAGCGCGGAATGCTCATATCGGGCGGAGAGGTGGATACCCTTAGAGCCGCTCAGACGCTCTTTGACGAGCTTCGCGGAGGCAAGCTCGGGAAGATCACTTTTGAAAGGCCCGCGGTATGACTTACGACTACGAAAACGAATATAAGGCAAAGGGATATAAGATAATTTGCGGAGTTGACGAAGCGGGGCGCGGCCCTCTCGCGGGGCCTGTTTTTGCCGCCGCGGTTATTCTCCCCGAAGGCCTTGAGGATATCGGTCTCAACGATTCGAAAAAGCTCAGTGAAAAAAAACGCGACGAGCTTTTTGACGTCATAAAAGAGAAGGCGCTCGCCTGGTGCGTCGCATCCGCCGACGAAAACGAAATAGACGACCTCAATATTCTGAACGCCACGTTTCTTGCGATGAAAAGGGCTGTTGACGGGCTTAATCTCCGGCCCGACCTCGCGTTCATCGACGGCAACCGCAAGCCGAACACCGGCGTTGAGGAAATAACTATAGTCAAGGGCGACTCCAAAAGCATCTCCGTGGCGGCAGCTTCTATCCTCGCGAAAGTAAGCCGTGACCGCTATATGCTGGAGCTCGACCGTCTTTACCCCGAATATGAGTTCAAAAAGCACAAGGGCTACCCCACAAAGCTGCACTACGAAAAAATAAAAGAGCACGGCATTTCTCCCGTGCACAGGATCAGCTTTTTGAAAACGCTCGATAAACACTGAACGACAATTGAAACGAAAGACAAATTTAGTGATTATATAAAAAAGGCCAACCGGGTTTTATTTTCCCACTGGCCTTTTTATTTATATGGCGAGCGTTATTATCTCAAACGGTTTGTAACTCAGTTTATCGGTTGAATATAGCCCGTTTTCAAGCATATCGCACACCGTGACCGGCTGCGTGAGCCTCAACTCTCCCCTTCTGCCGTCTGTTTCGGTGAGGCGGCAGACCGTTTTTTCGCCGTCTTCCGAAAGCTTTACCGCCTGAAGCCAGAGGGGCGAAAACTCCTTCAAAATATCCGGGACTTCGGGGACGCGGTCAAGCTTTACGAGCGGAGAATTATACATAAGGGCGAGCCTGTTTATGCCGGCTTTCGTAAACGAGCCCTCGTGCGGCACAATGAGCCAGCAAAAACCGTGCTCTCCCAGATCCGAGCGCGGATCGGGCCTTTCGGTGGCGCGCAGAAGCGAAAGGGTTATGCTTTTGCCGTTTATCCCAACGCCGTATTTGCTGTCGTTTATAACCGAGAGCCCCGCGTCCGTTTCGCCGATATCAAACCACTTATGGGTGCAGCACTCAAAACGCGCCTCCTCCCAGCTTGTGTTTTTGTGCGCGGGGCGGCGGATGAACCCGGCGGAGGTATCGCACACAATTTCGCGCGTTAAAACGTTTGCGCAGAACTCGGCTTTAAGCAGCTTGTGGCTCTCGTGCCAGTCGGCGAAAATCTCTGTTTCAATGGCGCGGCTGGCGCGGAAAAGACGAACTATTACCTTTATCCTGCTGTTTTTCGTTGAAAGCTCAGCCGAAAACTCCGCGCATTCGCCTGAAACGGCGAAGAGACGAAGCGGCGAAAGCAGTTCAAGCGGGCGTTCGTTTTCTACGTAGCCCGGAAGGATGTCCCAAGCGTCGTAGTTGCCGGGCTTATCATCATAAAGGCGCAGCTTATTAAGGGCGCCGTCTGCCCATTCACGGTCAAGTTCTTTGTCAAAAAGGCCTGTTATCGCGCCGTCAGGCGAAAAAACGATACGGTAAAACGGCGTTTCGGCTTCAAAACCGTTAAAAGTCATCCAGTTATCATCCGCGCTCGAAGGTATAACCTGCGCCGCAGAAAGGGGCTCGGCTAAAACAGGCGCGAAACTGCCGCGCACGCCTTTGCGGATAAAAGCTCCGTTTTCCTCGGGGATGAATTCAATTCCGCCTCGCGGGAAATTGAGAGTGTTGAAAAGCTCGCTGCCGCCGCCAATTATTATGTTAAGTCCCTCATCCACCTCGGCGAGGTCCGCTTCGGCGTCCTCAAAAACGGGAGTGATGTGGCTGCCGGGCAGGATATCGTGGAACTGCTGCAGCAAAAACTTTTTATAGAGCTTTCTGAGCGTTTCGGCGGGATAGTCTTTTTTTCTGAGCGAGCATATAAGCTCGGCCGCGCGGAATTTATTTTCAAGCTCGCGGTTGGCTTTTTTGAGAAGAGCCTTCGTGGTATAGGTGCCGCGGTGCATTTCAAGGTAGAGCTCGCCGTCCCACACGGCGAATTTTTTATCGGGCGTAAAGTTTTCCATAAGAAATCGGTCCGCTCTGACGTGCCTTGTTTCGGGCATGACGCTGAGCTTTTTGAAGCGCGACATCAGCTCTATCATCTCGTCGGTGGCGCCGCTGCCGCCATCGCCGTAGCCGAACATGCCGAGCGTTTCGCTTCCGGTGTCCTTATCCTGAAACGCCTCCCAGTTTTCGGCGACCTGAGAGGGCTCGTTCCACGTGATGAAGTGCGTTGGCGGTACGCAGGCGTAAATATCGGAGCCGTCTATTCCGCGCCAGATGAAATTGTTGTGCGGAAAGCGGTTCGTATCGTTCCACGTGCTCATTTTATTTGACACAAAATAGTCCACGCCGCATTTTTTTAGAATTTGCGGAAGTATCCAGGAGTTCCCGAAAACGTCCGGCACCCAGCAGGAGTTTACCGTACATCCGAAGTTCTCTTTATAAAACCGCTGTCCGTACAGGCACTGGCGGATAAGGCTCTCGGCGTTAGGGATATTGCAGTCCGGCTCAACATACATTGCGCCAACAGGCTCAAATCGCCCTGAAGCAACCTTTTGCTTCAGCTCCTCAAAAACCTCGGGATAGTATTCTTTGAGAGTTTCATACAGATACGGCTGGGTGTGACAGTAGGTGAATTCAGGATACTTGTCCATAAGGCGCATCTGAATGAGCACGGTGCGCAGATTTTTTTGTACGGTGTGCAGCCTTCGCCAGTAGTAGGCTATATCAAGATGCGAATGAGCCACAAGCGCCACCCTGCCGGAGCCGTTATAGGTTTTATCGGTGTATATGTTATTTTCTATATATTCCGAAGCTCTTTTAACGTCACGAGCGTTAAAATCCTCAAAATCTATGAGATTCAGCGCCTCGTCAACGCGGTTTTTCAGCTGTTCGCGGCAGCTTTCGTCAAATACCTCGCTGTTTATTATGTTTGTGAGGGCCTCAAGGTCGAAGCACAGCGAGCGGATATCGCTGTTTACCGAGCACAGATATATCCCGCCGAACTCCTGACGGCAGCCGCGAAGGGCGTAGGTTTCGGGGTTACGCTCGTCGTCGGGCTTCGAGCGGTTGAAGCCGAGCATTTCGAGCTTAATTCTGCCGTTTACCATAAACGGGGTTATATCTACCCTTGTTCTGTTCGGGTCAAAGCCTCCGGCGTATTTTCCGTTGACCTTTACTATCACTTCGGAGGTGGTCTTAAAACAGAGATACGCTTCTTTTCCGAGCAGGCTTTCGGGAAGGTCCGCCTCAGCCTCAAAAAACACGCTGCCGTCGGGGGTATAGTAAAGATCGCCCGTTTTTAGCTCATAGGGCTCGTTTTCGTAAAAATCGAATTCGTTTTCGCCGGTCTGACGCGCGTTCCTGATATAAACCGGAGAGATCGGAGTTTTGTTTTCTTCTATTAGCCTCCTGAGCCAGCCGTAGCGAAGCTCAATATACTCCTCTTTTCGCATGGAGCGGCGCGTTACCTTGATGTGTGCCATACCCTACTCTCCTTATTTGTCCCTGAAATACGGGCGCTTTTTCTCAGCTGAAATTTTAACGCGCTTTCCGACGTCTTTTTCAATTCTTTCCTCGCACCAGTCAAGGCAGCGCCGGACGACCGGACAAAACGAACACTCGCCCCGGAAAGTTACCCGGAGTGTTTCGCCGTCAAAAGACACATATTCAATTTCGCCGCCGTCGCCCCTGAGAAGCGGACGGATTACTCTGTTTATATAATCTTCCATTTTTCCCCTTTTTCGCACTGCGCTGCGGCCGGACACAGCCGTCTGAAACGCTTCAGACGCGAAATGCCGGCGCGGATATCGGATTCAGGTTTGTTAATTGAGTATATCATAATAAAACGGAATTTGTCAATCAAAGGGAAAAACGGAATTTGTCTATCAAAGGGTGTACGTTTGTCAATGATGTGAGACCAGGATTTGAAAGAAAAAAGAGTTCTGTTTAAGCCTTGGATCAGCACGATACGAAGTGGAGCTGAAACCTTTCGCCTCGGACAGATATTTCATGTTTATCAACGAATAATTCATTTTTCGCCGAAATAAACAGTTTTTTATGAAAACCTTCGGCGCCATCCCTGTAGCACGGCAGACCCTTGCCGTCTGCGTGCGTCGACGCGGGTATGCGGCGCGGCAGCGGCGTATACCCCGGCGGCGTGCGCTAAAAGACCAACCAA
>JAFSWN010000220.1 GCA_017450185.1 Clostridia bacterium
TGGATTTCATCATCAACGGTTCCTTGATTTAACCGTATAATCGCTGATTTTGCATGTGGGAAAATTGAGTTGATCAAAGACGTGTGCCTCTGCGCGGTCAGACGTCTCTCAAACAAAAAGCGAGCAACTCAGCCTTCTCATTTGCGAGCCTGTCCTCGGATACCTCCCCGAGAAGGCGCTCGAGAGCTTCGCCGATCTCTTTTCCGGTAAACCCGAGCCTTTCAAGGTCCCTGCCTTTTATTTTCAGATCGGTCGTTTTTAAGGCCCCGCCGTTGTTTTCAAGAGCCTCTTGTAAAAACGCGTCGCCGGAGCCGAAAGCGTTTTTGAACAAAACGAGCCGTTCGCAGGGCTTTTTGCCGTATTTCCCGAGAAATCGCCTTGCTTCGCCGATGGAAGTAAACTGCGTTTTCGCGTTCGCGATAAGAAAAACGGCGGTTTCTCTGAAGGCGTTGTCGGTTTTGAGCGCGCGCAGTATCCTTTCGGCTTTATCCTCTCCCAGAGGCAGCAAAATGGCGGCGAAAGAGAGAACGCCGTTTTTAAGCTCAGAAGCTTTTTCGGCGCAAAGGGCGTATTCGTCGTCCGGTACGCCGATTAATTCAGGAATGACGGAAGCTAAAACGCTTTTATATTTTTTAAGCACCTCAAATGAGTTTTTGCCCTCGAGCAGCTTTTTGAGCTCAACAAAAACGCGCTCCGCGGATATTTTTTTGAGGTTGTCGCGGTTTTTTATAACGGAAGCGGCGGTGTTTTCTTCAATTGAAAAGCCGAGAACGGACGAGAACCTGAGCGCGCGAAGTATTCTAAGCGCGTCTTCGCCGAAGCGTTTGTCGGGCTCGCCCACACAGCGGATAAGCTTTTTTTTAAGGTCCTCCCTGCCGCCGAAAAGGTCCACGGTTCCCGTTTCGGGCGAATACGCCATCGCGTTTACGGTGAAATCGCGGCGCGAAAGGTCCTCTTTCAGAAAGGGAGTGAAAGTCACGTCCTCAGGGCGGCGCATGTCCTTATATTCCCCGTCCACTCGGAAGGAGGTTAGCTCCAGGTTGTGCTTTTCTATCACCACGGTAACGGTGCCGTGGCGTATGCCTGTTTCTATCACCTTAAAATCCTTAAAGCACTCTTTTGTTTTTTCGGGCCTGCAGGAAACGGCAATATCGTAGTCGTCCGGAACGCTGCCGAGAAGCGCGTCGCGCACGCAGCCGCCCACGGCATAGCCTTCAATGCCGTTTTGCTTAAGTATTCCGAGCGCAGTCAGAACGTAGGAGGGGAGGAACATTCAAAGGCTCCTTTCTGTTATATAACGAAAAGCGAAGACAAACCGGATTTGTTTAAATATGGTTCAGCCGAATCTCTGCTTCGCAAAGCCGCAGCGCCGGCACAGCTCTTCGCAGGCTTGTCCTTCGGAAAAGCCCTTAACGATATTTTTGGCTCTCGCGCAGCCGAGTATGCTTTCAACGCTCTCGGAAAAGATATTGCCGAGCTTTATCTGCCCTTCGGCGTCAAGGCAGCAGGGAACCGCAGTGCCGTCAACAAGCACGCCTATCTGGTCCCTGAGCCCCATGCAAAAGCGCGGGTTTTCTTCGTTTGCCCCCATATCCGGCCACGAAAACCTATCGGCAAATTCGAGGTATATGTTTTGAGACAGGGGACGGTTCTGTGTCTCAGAGCCGGTTTTCCCGATATTGGCTGAGTTTGTCTTTTGAGACGCAGAACCGTCCCCTGTCTCAAAGGACTCAATAATCCTCAGTATCTTTTCATTAAGAAAGTTCTGCGCGCCGCCGTTCCAGAGCCTGAATACGTTTATAACGCCCTTTTCTGAGCTCACGCGGGCAAAGCGGCAAATCGGCTCAAGGTATTCTTCAAGCGTTATGTTCTTGTTGTTTGCCTCGAACGAGTGGAGCGAAAACCCCACCTTATACAGGCACTCGCACGAGAGAAGGGTGTTTGCGGCTTTTTCAATGAGCGTGCCGTTCGTTACAACGGTCACCTTGAAATCGAGCTCGCTGCATATGCCGAGGATCTCTTCAAGCTTCGGGTGAAGAAGAGGCTCCCCGAGCAGGTGGAGGTATATGTATCCGGTGAAGGGGCGAAGCTTATTGGCAGCCGTGCGAAAATCCTCCGGCTCCATAAACGCGGGCGCGCGGGAAGCGCCGTGACAGAATGAACACGACAGGTTGCAGATATTTGTTATTTCAACATAGGCCTTTTTGAGCAAACCGCACCCTTCTTTCGGGGATTATTATAGAATGGAAAAGGCAAATATGTCAATAGCCCTCGCGCCGAACGGATTTGAACAATTTTTTTAATTAAAACACAACAATATATTAGCAGCTTATATTGACAATTGTATTATAATACAATATAATGTACAATTGTGTAGGAATATCTTGGTATTCGCACAATATAAAGCTCCGGGCTTTGAGACGTCCGGAAAGGAAAGGAAGAAAAACGTACATGAAGAAATGCATTTCACTGCTCCTTGCCGTCATTATGGCGCTTTCGGTATTCGCAATGCCTTTGGCGCTCGCGGCTGAGGCAAACACCGGTTCGGCAGCCGCCGAAGAGACCACCGTGAAAAAGTCTCCTTCGCCGTATTTTCTTATCGCCAAGGGCGACGTGGAGAAGAGCGATTATCAGCGCGGCGAGACCGCGGTGTTCAACCTGACGGCCACAAACAGATCCGGCCGCCAGCTCTCCGCTCTCGCGATGACCGCGAAAAAGAGCCGCAACCTGAACGGCGTGCTTATGACCAAAATCAGCCAGCTCACGGTTGACAACGGCCAGAAGATCGAGGTTGAATATCAGCTCAGTACCAAAACAGTCAGATACGTGAACAACACTTTCAACGCGATCGAAAACGCCATCAGCTTCCTGAAGGGTATTTTCATCAGGATAACGGCTTTCTTTACCGCCGGACACACTAAGCTTATCACCTTCAACATCGACGGCCAGAAGGTGTACGTTCTTGTTTCTTTCTTCGGATATGACGTGAAGGATCTTGAAGAGGGCGAAGTCCCCTCCACTCCCTCCGAGCCCGACGATCCCACGAACCCCGACGATCCCACGAATCCGGATGATCCAACAAACCCGGACGATCCCACGAACCCGGACGATCCCACGAATCCGGACGATCCCACGAATCCCGACGATCCCACAAATCCCGACGATCCCACAAATCCCGACGATACCACAAATCCCGACAACGATCTTGTGATAACCATCGACCAGTCCGATTTCACCACCACCGAAAACGTTGCTGTCATTACGGGTAAATATGAGTGCGACAACCTCGACACCATTTCCTATGAAGTGGCTCCGTTCTTCTATGAGACCGGTTCCTCGGCAACGGGCGAAGTCATCATCGACGGCGAAAACTGGCAGGCGAGCATTCCGCTCAAGCCGGGGGACAACGTTGTCAGCTTCAAGGTCAGCAGCAGGGATGGCGAAGAAAAATCCGCCGTTGTCACCGTGACCTACGAGATAGGCTCGACCTACGAATATTCCGAAGATGAGGTCGATTATGACGAGACCGAAGGCGTCTACTATGTTAACGACGTTATAACGATTTCGTTTGCGAACGGAACTTCGGAAGAGGAGATCGACGAGGTGATCCGCTCCATAAACGGACAATATGTGGGCGTAAACTATATTTATAACAGCTATCAGATAAAAATAGCCTCCCGCGATTATGAAGAGCTCTGGACTCTTTGCGAAGAGCTTGAAGAGGACTACGATATTGTTGAGCTTGCCTATGTGAACGAGCTTGTGGAAGAAGAAACCGCCGTCGCGGTTAATGATCCCTGGATGAACGACCTCAGCGAAGAGGACTGGCTTGACGATGATATCGACGGTTCAAACTGGGGGCTTGAGGCTATTGGCGCTCCCAAGGCATGGGGCTATGCCAACAGAATGAGCAGAATAAAGATCGGCGTTATTGACGGAGGTTTCAGCACCGATCACAGAGATCTGAAAGTTAATATCCTTTCCAAAAAGAATACGCCCGCCGATCACGGAACCTTTGTTGCGGGTGTGATAGGGGCAACTGCAAACAATTCCATCGGGACCACCGGCGTTGCTTATAACAAGGCCAACCTGCTTTGCTATGCCTATAACGGCACTGAGGACGCGTTTTACGACGGACTCGCAAAGCTTGTTACCTCGGGAGCAAAGGTCATAAACGCCTCTCAGGGCTGGGGCGGCACACATTCTTCCCGCTGGATAAAGAAACAGGGAAATAAAGCCTCTCTTAAAATAGCGGCTCTCCTTGAAAAAGGATATGATTTCGTTGTTGTCCAGTCTGCGGGAAACAGCAGTGTGGATTCGGTCAATAACGGTATTTTTGCTTCGATCGACTCTTCGAACTGCAAAACCAAAACCGGCGTCAGCGTGAACGACGTCCTTCACAGGATCATAATAGTCGCCGCAGCCAAACTGAGAGAAGGCTCGATGATAAGCACAATGTATGAACTTCATGAAGAATCGAACTGGGGAAGCCACGTTACCCTCGCCGCTCCGGGCGATAAGATCCTTTCTCCGATAACCAATAATCAATACGGCGTTGCAGGCAAAACGTCTACGGCCGCTCCTCACGTTGCCGCAGCCGCGGGACTTGTTTGGGCGATAAACAGCGATTTCACCGGAGCCGAAGTGAAGAACATCCTTGTTCTCAGTACAACCGAGGGCGTTGAAGGACATCCTTTCCTCAATCTTGGAAAAGCCGTTGAAGAGGCAGTTAACCGCACCGACGGAGTCGGCACACTTCGCGCTGAATTCACCGACGCGGCAACGGGCCATTCGATCTCCGGCGTGAGCGCGACCTGCACGGCTTATTCAGGACACAGCACAGAAGCTCTTGTGGGCAAGGTTTATCCGGCAAACGGCTCATGGCTTGAAACCGAGCTTCCCGCGGGCACATACACCTTTAAGTTCTCCTGCGACAATTATATCTCTCTTATAGTTTCGTTTGAGATAAAGTTCGGCGAGACCACCGACCTCAACAACATCTCGCTTTCAAAGGAAATAGGCGAAGGACAGGTGAGAGTCGTGCTCCACTGGGGCAATGAAAGACCCTCCGATCTCGACTCCCATTTAAACGGTAGGCTTGCCGACGGCGGCAATTACCACGTTTACTATTCCGAAATGGGCAGCTCGGGTCTTGCATGGCTCGACGTTGACGATACTTCATACGAAGGTCCCGAGACCATAACCATCGATATGGAAAACTTTACCGAATTCACATATTCCGTACACAACTATTCCAACAGAAATGCGACGTCCGGTGAAAGCGGCGCAAGCGTGCTCGCTAACTCCGGCGCATACGTTGAGGTATATATCGGCACCGCCAAGGTCGCCACATACAATGTTCCCACCAACAGAATGGGAACCGTATGGAATGTATTCAAAATGAACGCTGCGGGCGAGCTGACTTATATCAATACCTTTGAGTACAACAGTAATCCCAGCACGGTCGGATACGCATATTGATCTGTAAAAACAACTGTTGATCGCGGTTTTATCACCGGTCAACAATAAAATGTTTTTTTCCGCGCCTTCCTCTTCAGGACGGCGCGGTTTTTGTATGACGGGCATGTCAATGCTCTGTGGTGAAAGTCCACCGAGGCGTAGTTGCCGACGAACTCAAAAGCGACTCCCAAGGTTTGTATCGCGAGGTACAGGCGAGAAGAAGGGATAGCGAAATCGTAGCCTGACGAA
>JAFSWN010000221.1 GCA_017450185.1 Clostridia bacterium
GGGCTGGAGCTTCGGGACGTGGAACGCTTTGAGGCTCTGCCGGGCAACGGTCTTCGCGCCGCTTTGGACGGAAAAGAGCTGCTGGGTGGAAGCCTTAAGTATTTTCGCGAGAAAAATCTTGTTTCGGAAAAAGCCGAGGAGCAGGCGAACGTCCTCGCAAACGAGGGCAAAACCCCGCTGTTTTTCGCATACGACGGCAGGCTGATAGGCATGATAGCGGTCGCGGACCCAATAAAGCAGGATTCCGCCGAGGCTATCAGAGAGCTGAACGGAATGGGCGTCGGCACGGTGCTGCTCACCGGCGACAACGGGCGCACAGCTAAAGCTATCGCAAAGCAGGCGGGGGTAACGCACGTGATCGCAGGCGTGCTCCCGGACGGTAAGGCCGGCGTTATCGAGAGGCTTAAGGCCCTCGGCAAGACCGCTATGGTCGGAGACGGAATAAACGACGCTCCGGCGCTTACCGCCGCTGATAACGGAATAGCGATCGGAGCGGGTACGGACGTTGCTATAGACGCGGCGGATATCGTGGTGATGAAGAGCCGTTTGACGGACGTGGCCGCGGCTATACGTCTTAGCCGGGCGACCATCCGTAATATCCATCAAAACCTGTTTTGGGCTTTCTTCTATAACGCCGTGTGCATTCCCCTTGCCATGGGTCTTTACGGCATTGAAATGAAGCCCATGTACGGCGCGGCGGCAATGGCGCTTTCAAGCTTTTTTGTGTGCATGAACGCGCTGCGGCTGAATTTTGTTAAGCCGCACGACGCGAAACGTGATAAACCGATAAAAACCGTTTCGGCAAAGGCTCTGGAAGAGATCGTTGCCGCGAATACTGAAAAGGAGGAAAACACAATGGAAAAAACGCTGAAGGTAGAAGGTATGATGTGTCCGCACTGCGAGGCGAGAGTCAAAAAAGCGCTGGAGGCAGTGGAGGGCGTGCAAAGCGCTAAAGCCGATCACTCTGCCGGCGAAGCGAGGGTGATACTTCGCGGGAACGTGCCGGACGAAATTTTGAAGGCTGCCGTGGAAGCGCAGGACTATAAGGTGCTCGGCGTGGAATAAACGGGCGTTTTGTGTGATACGGGTAAAGCGCGGCGGGAACAGAAAATAAGTGATTTTTTCTCTTTAACCTCTTTTATTCGCCTCGCGGATGTGCTAAAATAAAAAAACAGAACAATATTTATCCGTCTTTTCCATAAAAAGCGTCGGGAGGTGAACGCGTTGGTAACTCTTATCAAAATACTCGTTAAGATAATTAAGATCCAGATAGCCATGTTCAAGCTCAGCGGCTGGGCGCAGGACTTCGTCGATTATCTGGAGCGCCGCTATCTCGGATTATGATACGGTAAACTCACCGAAAAAGAAACGGAGGACGCTTTATGCCGTCGGTACTGCCCGAGCTCAAAACTCACCCATGCATAAAAAAATTGCCCGAGCCCGTAATGAGAGCCTCGGATCTGCCTTATCCCGCGTCGCTTGTGTTCAACGCGGGCGTCATAAAATACCGCGGCGAGTATATCATGGTCTTCCGCAACGACTACGGGACCGATAAAAGCGGCTATGAGAACTCCGGCAGGCGTTTTTCGGGCACCGGAGTGGGCGTTGCGCGCAGCAAAAACGGCGTTGACGGCTGGCGTTTCGATCCGGTCATGCTCATCGACAGCAACGATCCAAATAAGGATCCCGAGCTTAAAAGGTTTTACGACCCCCGAGTGATACGGATAGAAGAAAAGCTCTATCTGTGCCTTGCGATGGACACCCGCCACGGCATAAGAGGGGCCATAGCGGAGCTTTCGGACGATCTTAAGTCTTTTCGCCTTATAAGCGCGAGCGTGCCCGAAAACCGCAACATGGTTCTGTTCCCCGAAAAGATCGGCGGCGAATTCATACGGCTTGAAAGGCCCATGCCGGTTTACAGCCGCGGGCGCGACCGGTTCGACATATGGCTGTCGCGCTCCCCCGATCTTGTTTACTGGGGAAAAAGCGACCTTGTCCTTACAGTGGAGGACGCGCCCTTCGCAAACGATAAAATAGGCCCTGCCGCCGCGCCGATAAAGACCCGGCGCGGCTGGCTCACCCTTTTCCACGCCGTTGACCGCGACGAGAGCCGCGGCAAAAACGGATGGGAGGAAAAATGGACAAAGCGCTACACGGCGGGACTGATGCTCCTTGATTTGAACGACCCGTCAAAGGTCCTGTCGGTTTTGAAAGAGCCGCTTATAGCTCCCGATACGCCCGTGGAGACCGACGAAGGCTTCAGGGAGAACGTTATTTTTCCATGCGGGATGCTTTTGGAGGAAAACTGCGAAGTCAAGATCTATTACGGAGCCTCCGACACGTGCGTTTGCCTTGCGACCGCGAGCCTCAACGATCTTCTTTCTCTGCTTTGATACGGCGACTGTCCCGGCTGCCCGATATTTTCGGACGCCGGTTTTTTTCTTAATAAAAATATAATACTTGCACTTTTTTGTCAGCCATGTTAATATATTCTTTAAAGAGGTGATAAGCATGGTCACGGCTGCGGTCCTCGGAGGCGGACGGGGCTCAAGGCTCGGAGGGGAGCTTCCGAAACAGTTCATCCCCATAAACGGCGAGTGCGCCCTTATCAGGAGCCTTCGCGCTTTTAAGGAGAGCGGGCTTGTTGACGCTGCCGTCGCGCTTGTGCCTCAAGATTTTTTGGATCTTGCAAGGGAGCTTCTGGAAAAATCGGGTTTAGCGGACGAAAGCTTTCCCGTGTCCATCATTCCCGGAGGCGTAACGCGCAGCGAAACGCTGCTTTTATCGCTCGAATTTATAAAAGAAAAATTCGGCCTTGAAAACAATATCGTTCTTACGCACGACGCCGCAAGGCCTTTTATCAACAAAAGAATAATTGAAGAGAATATCGAAGCGGCAAAAAAATACGGCGCCGTCAACACGTGCGTCGGGGCGACCGACACGGTGTTTTTAAGCGGCGACGGAAGCTTCATTTCGGACGTGCCGAACAGAAAAACAGTTTTTCACGCTCAGACCCCCCAGACCTTCTCAGCCTTAAGGCTCTATGAGCTGTGTAGCCGGATGAGCAGGGAAGAGCTTGATTCACTGACCGACGCCTGCTCGGTATTTATACGCTGCGGGGAGCCCGTTTTTATGGTGCGCGGCGACGAAAACAACATAAAAATAACTTATCCCGGCGACGTTGAGCGCGCCGAGGACATACTGAAAATCTTTAAGACGGACGGTAGACGTAATGGCTAAAATAACCGTTATAGTTTCGGCTTACGACGACACTGAAGGATTAAAATACACCCTTGAGGGCCTGTGCGAGCAGACCGACGAGAACTTTGACGTTTTCATCGTTCAGAGCGGTGAAAACGAAAGCAACCTTAAGCTCATAAAGGAATATTGCGATGAATACGTGGGCTTCGCGTTTCGCGTTGAAAGGCCGGGGCTGCTTATTCCCGAATCAAGGAATATTGGGGTTTCAAGCACCGATAACGAGCTTTTGCTCTTCATGCTCGAGGGCGATTACCTTTCTCCCGAATCCATAGAAAAATTCATGGAGGCCTATAATGAGACGAAGGCCGATATCCTCTGCCCGAGGCTCTATATCTCGGGTGAAAACGAGCCCTATTATCTCGACTGGGCCGATATGCTCGCCACCGTGCCGCATATCGGAAAATTCGACGAGGCGCTGCTTTACACTCTCGACGTGAACGGCAGGGTCTTCAAGAAGAAGTTCTTCGATCTCTATTCTCTCAGGTTCCCCGAAAAGCCCGCCTTCTACAACGCCGCGTTTTTATCGGAATGCGTTCTGAAATGCGACGCGGCCCTTACGGGCGTCGCGGGCGCTATATACGACGATAAAAGCGGCGTTTTTTTGAACGGCTTCAGAGAAGGCGCCGAGCCCGGCGAAGAGAACTTAAGGTTTGCCTTTGAGCTTTTCGACGGTATGACCGAAACGGTCAAAACCTTCATTGAAGAGGAGACCGGTTCCTTTGAGGGCGACGAATACACCTTCCAGGAGTTTCTTTTTGTGTATTTCTCGGTCCTCACCGACAGGTTTTACAGATATTTCTGGTATCTTTCCGACGGCGATATCGCCGCGCTTAAAGACAAGTACGAGCAGATAAGCGCGCTTATGACGGAGGACCGCCGCGCGAAGCTCCCGAAGGCGTTCGCCGATATCCGTTTTCCGGCCATGTATATGTCGCGCTCCGATGCCGCCGCGCTGCCCATGGTGAGCCTGTTTACGGATTTCACCGAATATGAAGAGCTACCGGCGTTTATCGAATCGCTCTATGTGGGAAGATTCCCGTTCTTTGAGCTTTTCGTCAGGGAGAGCGCGAAAGAATATCTCCCCGAACGCTGGAAAAACACCGAAAACATACACGTCCTTCCAGACGCCGGTTTCTTTGCCGCCGCAAGGAAAGAGGCTGTGGGAGTGCCCATAAACGTCAGATCCCCCGAGCCTCTCGATCCAAAGCTCCTTTCGGAGCTGTCGCTGAAAAAAGCGCCGAAATCGATGTTTCAGTATATTTTCGCCGGCAAGCGAAAGAAGTATTCCGCCAAAACCTTTCTGAAGAAAAAAGGCATGTCGATGCACTGAGGAGCTTTATGCAGGAGTTTTTGCGAAGAACGTGGGCCCAGATCAACCTGGACGCCGTAAACAACAACATACAGCAGATCAAGAGCATTATTTCGCCTTCGGCAAAGCTGTGCGCCACCGTCAAAGCCGACTGCTACGGCCACGGCTACGCGCATACAGCCGCCGAGATGAGCGAGGCGGGCGCCGACTGGTTCGCCGTGTCGAACCTTGCCGAGGCGCTGCAGCTCAGGAGAGTCGGTATAGTGAAGCCCGTGCTCATTCTCGGCTACACTCCCCCCGATAAGGCCGCCCAGCTCGTTTATAACGATATCTCGCAGGCTGTTTTTTCTTCCGAATACGCTCTGGCGCTTTCGGAGAACGCGGTGAAAAACGGAGTGACGGTGCGCGCGCATATCAAGATCGATACGGGCATGTCGCGCATAGGCTTTTTGTATCACGACAGCGTTGACGATTATCCGGTCATAGATGAGATCGAAAGGGTCTGTTCTCTGCCCGGGCTTCATCCCGAAGGGATTTTCACGCATTTTTCCTCAGCGGACTGCGCCGACGGCGAGGCGTTCACGCGCATCCAGTATGATCTTTTCCTCAGCGCGGTGGACAGGCTCGAGGCAAGAGGTATCGCTTTTTCCATCAGGCACTGCTCGAATTCCGCGGCGATACTCGATTATCCCGAAATGAATCTCGATATGGTCAGAGCGGGAATAATACTGTACGGGCTGTACCCTTCGCAGAGCGTGAGCCGCAGAATAAAGCTTCTGCCCGTGATGGAGCTCAAATCCGTTATCTCAATGATAAAAACGGTCCCTCCCGATACTCCCGTGAGCTACGCGAGGACCTACCACAGCCTTAAAGAGAGCGTTGTGGCGACGGTTCCCATAGGCTATGCGGACGGCTACCCGAGGCTGTGCTCAAACAAGACGAGTATGCTTGTGAACGGCAGGCGCGCAAGGGTAATCGGAAACGTATGTATGGACCAGACGCTCATTGACGTGACCGGTATCCCGGACGTTAAGGCGGGCTCGCAGATAACCGTTTTCGGGTCCGACAACGGAGCGTTTCTCCCTGTGGAGGAGATATGCGCCGCCGGAGGCCTTATCAATTACGAGCTCATCTGCGCTCTCTCGAGAAGAGTACCGAGAGTATACATCAAAAACGATGAAATAATCGAAACAACCGACTATATGCTTTAACGGAGGTATAAAAATGAAGAAGTATAAGGTCATCCTCACAGTTCTTTTTGTTGTGCTTCTCGCCGCTGCCGCGGTGGTGGTCACAGGCGTGCTTGACATAAATAAAAAAGGCCCCGACGAGCCCGCGACCGATCCCGACGAAATAAGCGCCGAATACACGAATACCTACACCGTGAAGGCAGACGTCCCGCTTCCCCTGATGAAGACCGACTTTGAAAACGTCTTCTATACGATGAGCAAGCAGGGCGACGTCAAGTTTTATGAGGTCAGCGGCGGAGAGATAAGCGAGCTGGAGGAGACCGGTAACTATGAGGTCTCGGCAAAGTGCAGCTCACAGACCCTGACTGCCCAGATCCACTATATTGAGCAAGAAGAGCACGTTTTCGGCTGCGGGCTGTTCACCAACATCATGCACCCCGAAGTGCTTATTTACGATTACGCCTTTTTCAAGGTGACGGATATGTTCAACAACTACCGCAACACCGCGGGCACCGATCTCTATGACAGGGGGTATCAGCTTCTTCTCATAGACGTTGACAGCAGCCGCTTCTACAGCGATGAAAAGGTCTACAGCGAGGCCTTCGCGCTGGACGAAAATCATGAAACCACTCTCTTCCTCTCGAACGACCAGCGCACCGTGGGAATGGACGCAATGGAAAAAACGGACTATAAGATGTTCACCGACGATATCCTGAACCAGCACAACTCCACAAACGTCCTCTTCTTCTCTTCGCGCTACTATGTGGATTATGCCGACAGCGGCTTTGCCGATATATTCACCTCCGGCGGCAGCGGAACAAATATAGACAACGTGAGATACGTTATAGACGTCGATACCCTCCATTTCTGGAACTATGAGGAAGAGACCTATTTCTTCAGAGACAACGACGACGGGACCTTCACCCTCAAGGCCTATAATCCCTCCTCGGGCGAAACAAGATCGCTTGAGACCTTCTCGGGCGACCTCAGCGAGGACTATCTTATTAAACGCGAGTATATCCTCAATAAAAAGACCGGCGAGGTTATGAACATACTCAAGGGAGACAAGTACCAGTCGATTTATTCCATCCTCGGATATGAATACAAGACGGATATGTTCGGTGTTTCCGAGCAGGGAAAATACTGCTGTGTGAGATGCGTTAAAGAAGACGGCGAAGTCCTCTTTACCGTAACAAACCTCGAGACCGGCGAGAAGACGGTTTACTCCAACGAGATATTCGCCGATATAGCGAGCGTGAACCTGTTAAACGACGGAACAGTCGTGGTTTCCGTGTCCACCGGAGAAAACTCCGCTTCCTATTATCAGCTCGTCGCGAAATTCTGATAAGCTTATCCCCTGCGACTGCCGGGGCGCTGAATCCTTTATAAAAGAATAAAACCAAAAGAGGCTTTCCGTAATAATAAACAGAAAACCTCTTTTTTTATTTGATAGGAAACTGCTCGTTTCCTATCAA
>JAFSWN010000222.1 GCA_017450185.1 Clostridia bacterium
CATAAGTAAAAAACAGACAGGGGAGCTTTTTCGGCTGTTAAAGGTGAGCGTCTACGACGTTTGCGGTCTCAAGGGCTTTGACCACGCGCAGCTCACCTCCGGAGGGATAAAAGCAACAGAGCTCTCGCCGTCTCTCGGAATAAAAAAGATAAAAGGGCTTTACGCCTGCGGCGAGATGATCGACGTGAACGGTTTTTGCGGCGGCTACAACCTTCAGTGGGCGTGGTCGTCGGGATACACAGCCGGCAGAAACTGCGTATTGGAGAATTTTTAAGTGCTTCGTATAAACGAGATATCTGTCCGGCTCGGAGCCGGAGAGGAAGAGATAAAGAATTCAGCGGCGAAAACAGTCGGCGTTTCAGCGTCTGATATAAGCTTTTTTGAAATATACCGTGAGTCAATAGACTCGCGGCATAAAAACGATATCAGAATGATATATTCCGTCAATATCGAAGGCTGTTTCGACGAAGAGCGCATTGCCGCGTCATTCACAAAAAACAAGGCGTTCGTTTGCGAACGCTATGCCTACGTTCCTCCCGAGAACCGCAGGAATTCCCCTTTCAGGCCCATCATAGCGGGATTCGGCCCCGCCGGAATGTTTGCGGCGCTCATTCTTTCGGAAGCGGGGCTGCGGCCTATAGTTCTAGAGCGCGGGAGCGACGTGGATATGAGAACGTCCGAAGTCGAGCGCTTCTGGCGCACCGGCATTCTCAATACCGATTCAAACGTCCAGTTCGGCGAGGGCGGAGCCGGAACTTTTTCCGACGGCAAGCTCACCACCGGCATAAAGGACGAGCGCTGCAGGTTTGTTCTGGAGACCTTCGTGCGTTTCGGCGCCCCAAAACAGATACTCTGGTCCTCTCATCCTCACATAGGTACCGATAAATTAAAGCCGCTCGTAAAAAGGATGCGCGAGGAGATAATAAGGCTCGGCGGCGAAGTGAGGTTCCGTTCAAGGCTCATCGATATATATTCTTCAAACGGATATCTTCAGGGCGTTTCCTACACCGATGAAAACGGTTCGGTGGTTGATATCGAGACCGACACGCTGCTTTTATGCATCGGCCATTCTGCGCGGGACACTTTTGAAATGCTGCGTAAAAACGGCCTTAAAATGGAAAAAAAAGCCTTTTCGATGGGCGTGCGCATCGAGCACCCCCAGGAAATGATAAACAGGGCTCTCTACGGCAAGTTCTGGAACGATAAGCGTCTCGGAGCGGCCAACTACAAGCTCTCGAACCATCCTCCCCACGGGCGCGGAGGCTACACCTTCTGCATGTGCCCCGGAGGGACCGTCGTGTGCGCTTCGTCTGAAGAGGGCGGCGTGGTCGTAAACGGTATGAGCGAATTTGCCCGCGACGGCATAAACGCAAATTCCGCGATACTCGTAGGAGTCGAGCCTGAAAACGTCGAGGGCGACGGCCCGCTCGCAGGGATAGAGCTGCAGCGGAAGATCGAGCGATCCGCGTTCGTTCTGTGCGGCTCGTCCTACTCAGCTCTTTCGCAGAGAGTGGGGGATTTTCTCGGAAACGTCCCCTCAAAATCGTTCGGGAGCGTTAAGCCCACCGTTACGACGGGAGCCGTCCCGGGCGATATAAGGCAGGTCCTTCCACCGTTCATCACGTCTGAAATAGCGCTTGCGATAACGGCGTTCAATAAGAGCCTGCCGGGGTTTTCTCTGCCCGACGCGGTGCTCACAGCGCCTGAAAGCCGCAGCTCCTCCCCCGTGAGGATAGTCCGAGACGAATTCAGGCAGTCGAGCGTGAAGGGGATATACCCCTGCGGCGAGGGAGCGGGGTACGCCGGAGGCATAGTGAGCGCCGCAGTCGACGGTATTAAAAGCGCCGAACAGGTGCTTAAAGACGAAATAGACGATTGCTGAAGAAAGGATAAAAGATGAAATTATCAACTCAGACCGACGCGTTATTTAAGAAATTCTCAGTTGAGAAGTCCGTTGAGATGTTCGCTGAAGCGGGCTTCGACGCTCTTGACCTCTCAATGTTTGAAAACGATTCCACAAAGTGGATATACTCAGATGGATATAAAGAAAAGCTTGAAGCTCTAAGAAAACAGGCCGAAAGCCTCGGCATGTTTTTCAACC
>JAFSWN010000223.1 GCA_017450185.1 Clostridia bacterium
AGGGCTTTACCGTCATTTACGCCGACATGAACAGGAACACACTGACGCTTACAAAGGACGTTGAGGGAGTGACTATAGAAGAGGGCGAAAGCTACGAGCTTTTTGACGTTGTTATCGAAAAAGGTAGCTACGACGAGGTTTTCGACGCGTATTTCAATGATATGGGCGTAAAAAAGCCTAGAGTTGAGCACATGAGCGGATACACCTCATGGTACAACTACTTTCAGAAGATAGACGAAAAGATAATACTTCGCGACCTCGACGCACTCGACACGGTGAAGGACAGCGTTTCCATCTTTCAGGTGGACGACGGCTACGAGACCTTTGTGGGCGACTGGACCGACGACAATCCCGCAAAATTTCCCGGCGGCATGAAGCACGTTGCCGACAGGATCCACGAAAAGGGCTATCTCGCGGGGATATGGATCGCTCCGTTCAGCGTTCAGATAAAGAGCGAGACCTATAAAAAGCACCCCGACTGGGTGGTAAAATACGATAACGGCAAGCCAATTCTCGGCGTTGTGGCATGGGGAGGCGCTTACACGCTCGACATGTATAACGAAGATGCGAGGGCCTACATAAAGAGCTTTTTCAACACCGTTTTATACGACTGGGGCTACGACATGGTTAAGCTCGACTTCCTCTACAGCCAGTGCATGTACCCCAGAAACAACAAATCGCGCGGGACCATAATGTGCGAGGCTATGGACTTTCTCAGAGAGTGCTGCGGCGACAAGCTTATTCTCGGCTGCGGTGTGCCGCTCGGCGCGGCGTTCGGCAGAGTGGACGCGTGCAGGATAAGCTGCGACGTTGATCTCAAATACGAAGGCAAGTTCTACAATAAGCTCGGCGTGAACAACGAGATCCCCTCCGCGCAGAACGCGATCAACAATTCTATTTTCCGCCGCCATCTGGACGGCAGGGTGTTCTGCAACGACCCGGACGTTTTCTTCTTCAGATATTCAAATCTCAAGTTCAACACGGAGCAGAAGGTGCTGCTCGCCGCAATAAACCACATATGCGGAAACGTGCTCTTTGTTTCTGACAACGTGGAGGAATACAAGGGTGTTGATATAGACGCGCTGAGAAAGGTATTCGCGAAATCCGAGTTCAGAGTAACAGACGCAAACTACGTTTCTGACGAGGACATAACCGTTGAGCTTGAGAAAAACGGGAGAAAGCAGATCCTTGCTTTCAATATAAAGACCGGCCGCTCCAACGTGGAGGATATCATAGGGATACCGGTTTCAAGATAAGAGAATAATAACTATTAAATAGCCGAAGGATCTTTCTTTCGGCTGTTTATTCAGGAGGTCTTTCGATGAAGAAAAGCTTACGAACGCTGATTGCTTTGGTTTTGAGCTCGGTTATATCTCTCGGGACGGTTTTTCCTGCGTTTGCGGCGGCAGAAAACGCCGCTTCCCCTCTTTCGCTGAGCGCCGTCCCTGAGAAGGCGGAGTTCGCCGCAGGAGAGGAGATCCTGATAAACGCTTATATCACCAACACTGGTTTTGCTAATATCGAGGACCTGAACGTGATAATGCTGTATAAAATTTCAGACTCATTTATGACGGCCGGGACGGTGTTCCGCAGTTTAAAAGTTCTTGACCCGGGAACCGTCTGCCAAATGGAGTTCTCTCTGTACGAGCCCGAAAAAGCCTTTGAGATAACCGAAAAACTACCGGCGATCTCGGGGCTTGTACGTTGGTTCATTTACATTCTCAGTATATTTACTCCGTTCTCCCGCCGGGCCGAAAACACGTTCAAAAACGCTCTCGGTAATTTCCCGTCAAATCTTATTTCGCTTTTCCGTCTGCGTTCCCACAGAAAACTCGGTGAATATTCGGTCGTATACGACGGCAAAGAGATAGAGTGCTCGTTTTACGCAGACTATATCCGTCCGTCTCTATTGACGCCCTGTTGTGCGGAAAAACGCGTCGAGGCAGACCCGGGCTTCGAACTCAACGCGAGTATTACGCCGGTTAAAAATTCAGTCTCGGGCATAGTTTTCTCTGCGAGGATAGACGACGACGGTTTTTACGGCAGTCTTTTCTATCTTGACGCTTCCGCGAACCGCGCGGCGCTGTGCAAAGTTGATAAAGAGGGGAAAATAAAGATGCTCGCGATAAAGCCTGTAGAGCTGACTCCGGGGAAGGAGTACCGGACCCGTATAGTCTGCGGGGACGACGGCAGGGTGAGAATATGGCTGTATTACAACCCTCTGGATGAAGCCCCGTACCCGATAGCCGACCTGTACGCGCCGGGAAATGGCCGCGATATCGGAGTTTTTGCTTTTGACGGCGCCGTAAAAGAGCTCACCGTAACAAACGCGCCTGAGGAAGAAACGATAACGGAAAGATACGTTAACCCCATATACGACCTCAGCCCCGACCCCTTCATTCTTTTTGAAGACGGAAAATACTATCTCTACGCCACAAACAACGGCGCTGTCGGGTATGACACATCCGTATCAACCGACCTTGTGCACTGGACGCCGCTCGGGAACGTCGCGAAGAAACCAGACATATACGGAGAATCGGATTTCTGGGCGCCGGAGGTTTATAATTATAACGGCAGGTATTACCTTTTCTATTCCACAGACAGGCATCTTGCCGTCGCCACCGCCGACTCTCCCGCCGGGCCTTTCAGCAGAACCAAGGACGGCTATCTGTTCGATTTTGAAGCGATAGACGGAAACGTTTTTTTTGACGACGACGGCAGAATATATCTTTATTTTTCACGCATAACCGACACAGGCCAGCAGCTCTGGGGTTGCGAAATGAACTCCGACCTTATTTCGGCAAAAGATGAAACTCTCACCCTGCTCTCCTCGCCCGAAGGCTGGGAGGAAAGAATAAACGAGGGCCCGTTTATGCTCAAGCACAACGGCGTTTACTATCTCACCTATTCAGGCGACGGCTTCACCAGCGTTAACTACGGCGTCGGATATCTAACGTCACGCTCTCCTTTAGGGTGCTTCGTTAAAAATCCCGCTAACCCGATACTTAAACACACATCAAATATCCTCGGGCCCGGACATCATTGCTTCACGGTTTCTCCGGACTTAAGCGAGCTTATAATAGTTTATCACTGTCACTACAGCGCTGACTCCGCCGACCCGCGTCGCCTGTGCATCGACAGGGCGAAATTCGTTCCTACCGAAAGCGGGATGGACGCGCTCACGGTATACGGCCCTACGTCCACCCCACAGCCGATGCCGAAGGGCGCGGACACAAAATAAATATACTGAAACTGTGCAACAGAATCGAAAACGACCGTTTTCATCAGCATTTCTTCAGGAAAGAAGAAGAAATCCTGCAAGAATAGCTCCTGCAAACTGAATACGCCTGACAAGAAAGCGCCTGCGGCGCAGCGTCTGCGACGCAGGATGCCGCTTTCGATTACGCCATCGCCGTCGCCCGTTAGGGCGAAATCGGCGGGCGTTATAATCTTTTTATTTGATAGGAAACGAGCAGTTTCCTATCAAATAAAAAAGAGGATGGCTTTTCACCATCCTCGATTTTGAGATATCTTACAATTGATTGATTTGATGTCGTCGTGAACAACATTCACATGTTCGCAAAAAGTTTTGGCTGCCACGCATCTTTCCATGATTTGCGACAGCCAATTTCCTTATCTGGTTTTATTATTCGGTTTAATATCCGATCTGACAAAGGATGCTTTTACGGCAGAAGCGGTCTTGCGATCATGAGGACGCTTACTACGTCGTTGAGCTCCCAGTCATAGGAAAGCTTATAGCCGTTGTATATGTAGCGACGCTCTCTTACTCTTGCGACAAGAGGCTCGTCCCGCTGAATTATCGAGCCCTCGGTGCACCAGAAGGAGCCGTCGGCGTTGACCTTTATGATCTGAGCGGTATGGTCGATCGTGGGCACGCCGTCAACGTATGTCTCGGTCTTATTGCTCATGAACACAATATCGCCAACGTGAGGCTTATAGGTCCGGGCGTTTGAAGTTCTTTCTATGATATCGTTCCTTAAAACGTCGTCGCAGTAATCCTGGAATACGAAGGTTGAAGCGATATCGGGATTAATGAGGTAGTAATCCGCCAGAAGAGACGGGATATACCATTCGTGTATAAGCCCGAAGAAGGAGACATTGCTGAGACTCGTGCCGAAAAAGCTGTTAACGGCTTTTGTGACCTTTGAGCTCGGATAATCCTTCGGAGCAAACTTATTTATCACGTCATCGGAATAGCCGAGCGTTTTGAGAACGGGACGGTAGACGTCGTGAATCGTGTAATAGCAGCACCAGTTGGACGTGCCGTTGTAGATCTCGTCGATCGCGGAGCGGTTCGGATGCATCTGCACGAAGGTCTTCTCAAACAGAGGATGGGCCTTTGAATACAGAACCGACCCCAAAAGGGTATCGAGCTTTACCGCGATCCTCAAAGCGGCTCTCGCGTCGGCGGCCGTTATCACAGAATCGCCGTCGAGATCGGCGCGAGGCTGATTGGTTGCAGACAGAGCCTCGAGCTTTACCGCCACTCGAAGTATCATTCTCGCGTCTTCGGCAGTCACCGAACCGTCGCCGTTAAGATCGCCCAATGGAGCGGCGGCGTATACGGGCGACGCGCACAAAGCGAGCAAAAGAACCGCAAGAAAAACACTGATGAATCTACTCTTTCTCATTTTACCACCCAAATAAAATAATAATTTTATTAATTATACTGCTTCAGCTTATTAATTATACTGCTTCAGCGTAAATAAATCAATAGGCTGATTGTAAACAAGGACAGTGAAATCAAGCTTAAAAAACGGATCTGCCTAAAACGGGTTCAGCCCAAGGCGTAGCCCGCGGCCTCGACAGCGTTTTTCAGCTCTTCGTCGCCTATATTATCGCTTAGAACAAGCTTCACCGTGCCGCTGACGCGGTCCGGGATGGCGGATTCAACTCCGTGAAGCGCCTCGAGGGCGTTTTTGACGTGTGCTTCGCAGCGCGAGCACATCATTCCCGAAACGGTTATTGTTTTTTCCATTGTTTTTTCCTCCGTATCTTTAATTATTCAACAATAAAATTCTTTTATATAATTCCTTACGTCCTGCCTTGTGCCCCTGAACGGGCCGGGCGTTTCCATTTTTAAGGAGACCGCCGCGGCTGCGAGAAGGAGCGCGTCCTCAGGCGAAGCGCACAGACGCTCGTTTATATAGGCTGCGAACGTGGTGTCGCCCCGTCCGGTACGCCCCGAAAGATTCCTTGACTTTATCGGCTGAGCGAATATCCGGCCGTCCGCGAAAAGAGTAACTTTTCCCGAGTGGGTTATAAGCACCTCTTTCGCCCCCCATGACGAGAGCATCTCAGCGGCTTTTTCCGCGTCGTCGGCCCCGGTGAGGATCTTCGCCTCGGCGGCGTCGGTTTTCAAAAAATGTATATAAGGCAGCAGTTCTTTTTTTTCAGCCCAGTCGGCAAAGAACATAACCCCGCCGTTTTCATGGTCAACGTTCCTTAAGCAGCCCTGCACGTCAACGGCTACCCTTCCTCTTGACGAGAGCTTTTTTATCAAATCCTTTTCAAAATCGCCCACAACGAGGCCCGCGAGATGGTAAATTGAGGCTTCAACGTCTTTTGGGATGTCGGATTCGCATATCGGATCCCCCTGAGAAGCGCACACCGAGCGGCGTATTTCTTTGTCGGGAGTAAAATACGTGTTTTCCATCAGTGTTGTATTGCCTGAGAAAACGCAGCTTATATCCTCACGCGGCAGCGTAAAGGAGCTTAAGAGGTCTTCGTCCTTTTCCGATATTTTTGTGAGAACGCCGACTTTATGCCCTAAAGCGCAGGCCGCGGCGGAAGAATACAGCACCGCGCCGCCCGGAGCGAAAACTGTGTTACCAAGGCAGTCGGTGTTTTTATCTTTGCATATATGCCCTATTATGAGCGAAGAATACTTTTTCATACGTTAAATATAAAACTGCTCGTAGTTATCGACGTCAAAAATATACAACTTAAACTGTTTTTCGTTTATGGCTTCTCGGAAATTCCCGCCTACCTTTATGAGCTTGAGATTGGTTTTGAGCTCGAAATCAACATGTTCGTAATGCAGCGCCTCGGCGACGTTCTTTGTGCGTATCTCAAGGCGCGGGGTATTGTCGGGATTGCGGCACAGCGCGAAATTGATCGCATCCACCGCGACCCCGTTCGCCTTTAGGCTCATGAACTGCTCGGGACGCTGCTTCTTTTTTTTCTTTTTTTCTTTGAGCTTTGAAAACATAACGATCACCGGATATATTATATATCCTCGGACGTTATATGTCAAATACAGTTTTTGACCCGGTATAAGCGCGATCAGGCTCCGGAGGAGCGTTTTTTGAGATATTTTTCTCTTGTTGCCCGGCCTCCCCTTAAATGCCGTTCGGCCTTGTTTTCGTCGAGTACCTCCCTGACCTCGCTCCACAGCTCCCCGTCAAGAGATCTGAGCTTCACCGTTACGTCGGTGTGGACGGTGCTTTTCGATATCCCGAAGGCCTTCGCCGCAGCGCGGACCGTGGCTCTGTTTTCGGTTATGTACATTCCGAGAGTCCGCGCCCTGTCGGCCGTTTCAATCATACTGTTTTCCCCTCTCACATAATTGCTTTTGTAACATGTATATGAGAAAGGTGGGTGTTTTATGAAGGCGGCGTTTTAAGCCGAAAAAACAGCGGAAGCGTTAAAACAAAAAAAACTTGCATATTTTATTTCACTATGTTATGATAGTAAAGGTTATATAGAAAAGGAGTTGTTTTTATGGCAAAACTCGCCAAAACCATTAAGAATACATGCTTTGCAGCCGCCGCGGCAGCCGGAGCTTATCTCGCGTCCGGCGCTATAATATACGAAGGCGCCCTTTCAAGATGGGGCTATATAAACATGAAGCCCGACGAGATCCTCGCAGAGGACTACAACATGAAGAAATACCTTGAAAACGAGTATTTCCGCAGGGCGGACGATTGGTACGTCGCGAGCGACCCCGCCGAAACCAAGCTTATTAATTTCAAGGGAGAAACGCTTCACGCCGAGCTCATTAAGCAGCCGGAGGAAAGCCATCTGTGGGCTGTTGTGGTGCACGGATACTCATCGCGTCCGCGCTGCATGGCAAAGCAGGCCCTCGGTTTTTATGAGATGGGCTACAACACCCTGTTCCCCTATATGAGAGGCCACAGAAAGAGCGAGCAGAACCACTGCTCGATGGGCTACTTTGAAAAAGACGATATCCTCGCCTGGATAAACTATATTGTTTCCATTGATCCCGAAAGCCAGATAGTGATTATCGGCGAATCGATGGGAGCCGCCACCACGATGCTCGTGACCGGAGAAGAGCTTCCCGAGAACGTCAGGTGCGCCGTTGAGGACTGCGGCTTCACGAACTGCTACGACCAGTTCGCCGCTCAGATAGGAAACGTGCTGCATCTTCCTAAGTTCCCCTTCCTCGGCGCTGCAAACACCTACGCAAAGCTCATTTACGGCTGGGACTTCCACAAGAACTCACCTGTTGACGCCGTTGCGAGATCGAAGACCCCCACTCTTTTCATCCACGGAGAAAACGACACCTTCGTTCCGTATGAGATGATGAGCGTGGTTTACGACGCGTGCTCAGCCGAAAAAGACATTATCTCCATCCCCGACGCCGAACACGCCGAGGCGTGCGACGTGCATCCCGAGCTTTACTGGCCGAAGGTCAGAGAGTTCGTGGCGAAATACGTTAAATGATTAACGATTAACGATTAATGATTGCAAATTTGATAGGCCAGCGATCTGCCGGAATGCGGACGCTGGCTTTTTTTGAAAAACAAAAAACGGCCGGCAAAAAAAACCGACCGGCAAAAGTCGATGGGACATAGCGTAGCCGAACCTGCGACTTTATAGATTGCCCGGATTTGGCGCTGTTATGGGGCAATCACGGAAGCGACCCCTGATTGACTGTGTGATTGAGTTGCTATTATATCTACGAGCCGATCCCTTTCATAAACAAAGACTTTCCCACCGGACGGTTCAATCGTATATTTATGGAATAATCTTATTTTGTTTTCTTTGATCATATGCGTTTGTGCGCCTGTTTCGGTTTCATAAAAATGATAGGCTCGATCAGCCCTTTTGTAAATGC
>JAFSWN010000003.1 GCA_017450185.1 Clostridia bacterium
ATGTCCCGAGGGCCTGTCGTTTTCCACAATAGAACACAGCTACGGCGTAGCGAAGGACGAGCAGCCTCACGAGATAAGCGTAAACAACCAGAAGTTTTTTGACGAAAAAGGTTTCGACGCTATAGCCTACGACAACAAGACCGACAAAAAGGTCGTGTACCTGACCTTTGACTGCGGTTATGAGAACGGCTATACCGCAAAAATACTTGACACTCTGCGCGACAAGGGAGTGAAGGCAGCGTTTTTCTGCACTCTTCCCGAGATGAGGGATAATCCCGAGATCATCGCACGTATGATAAGCGAGGGGCATATAGTCGGAAACCATTCCGTTACGCATCCCGATTTTTCTTCAATTTCAAGAGAGCAGATGTATGAGGAAGTCAAAGGGTTTGACGATTTCATTCGCGAAAACTTCGGATTCTCCGCCGGATATTTCAGATATCCTCAGGGGAAATACAGCGAGAATTCGCTTTAAATGCTCAATGAGATGGGCTTTACCTGCGTATTCTGGTCTCTTGCGTACGCTGATTGGGACCTTAACAACCAGCAGGGAGCTTCAAACGCCCTTGAAACTGTAATCAGCCGAATCCATCCCGGCGCTGTGATCCTTCTTCACGCCGTTTCTCCGGATAACGCTAACGCGCTTGCCGATATAATAGACAGGGCAAGGGATATGGGGTATGAATTCGCCGTCCTTCCGGATTACGGAAGCTGACCCCTGTTCAGACGGCCGCTAAAATAATAATTGTTTGAGAGGTAAGTAATGAAACTTCAGCAAATAGATAATCTCGGTACTCTCAGGGGCTTTGTGCTCGTGAGGATGTGTGAAAAGAAACAGACGAAAAACGGCGGATTTTATCTTGACATGACGATATACGACGGTGAAAACGATTATTCCGCCAAATGCTGGGATTTTAAGGGGCCCGATGAAAACAAGCCGAAGCCGAACAGCCTGATACTTGTTAAGGGGACTCTCGGTACATATAACAACCAGCCTCAGTTCAGAGTCGAGCGGTTCAGGAACGTTCTTGAATCTGACGACGTGAATATCTCCGATTTTATCCCGAGCGCATCCTTTGAGGGAGAGGATATGTTTCGCGAGATCCTCTCTTTTGTCGAGAATTTTGAGGATGAAGAGCTGAAAAAACTCGCTTTTGCGGTTCTTAACGACTATAAAGAAAAAATCATAGAGCTTCCCGCGGCTTTCAGGCTCCACCACGCTATCCGCGGCGGCCTTCTGATGCACACGCTTTCTATTTGCCGTCTGGCTCAAGCTGTGGCGTGTCTTTATCCGTCTGTCGACGCCGATCTGCTGCTGTGCGGCGTCATACTTCATGACGTTGCGAAATCCGAAGAATTCAGCCTTTCTCCCGCGGGGCTCGTGGACGGCTATACCGTGCCCGGAACTCTTATAGGCCATCTTGTTAAAGGGGCTATGATAATCGAGGAAATAGGGAAAAGAGAAGAGATAAGCGACAACACCCGGATGCTTATCGAGCATATGCTCTTGTCGCACCACGGCATACCCGATTACGGAGCGGCGGTAAGGCCGCTGTTTCTGGAGGCGGAGATCCTTTCCGCTCTCGATACGCTTGATGCCGATATCTATGAAATAGAGAGCACCGTCAAGGATATAACTCCCGGCGCTTTTTCAAACAAGGTCTGGGCGCTTGAGGACAGGAAGTTTTTGAACCACGGAAGAAAAAAGACCGTTACCGACGTTGATTTTAACTGGAGGATCGAAAAGATCATTGAATCAGCAGACGAAACGGAAGAAAATGAAGATAATGAAAAACCGGAGGAGGGAGAATGATCCTTCTTCCGGTTTGCACAATAATATACAAAATTATTTGAGAAGTGAAGCGGCGGCCTTGTCAAGCAGCAAAATCGCGTCTTTATGCGTTTGAAGGATCGAAGCGGGGCAGCTCGGCGTTACTTCGCCTTTGACGGTTTCAAAAACCGCTTGTGCCTTCGCTCTGCCCGTTGCGATAAGAACGATCTTTTTTGCCGCCATGATAGAGCCGACTCCCATTGTAACGGCGTAGCGCGGCATCTCGGAATCGGTGAAATAACGGCTGTTTGCTTCTATGGTTGAGTCGGTAAGCTTAACAACGTGCGTTCCTTCGGAGAAGCGATCGGTGGGTTCGTTGAAACCGATGTGCCCGTTCACTCCTATGCCGAGAAGCTGGATATCGATCCCGCCGGCCGCTTTAATTTTTTCTTCGTATTCTTTAGCGTAAGCCTCCGGATCCTCAGCGTTTCCGTCTGGAATATTTACGTTTTTGAGGTCTATATCGACGTGATCGAAAAGATTCTCCATCATGAAGGTATAATAGCTGTTTTTGTCGTTTTTCGGAAGGCCGCAGTATTCGTCGAGGTTAAAGGTAGTAACGTTTTTGAAGCTCAGTTCCCCGGCGTTAAAGCGTTTTATCAGTTCTTTATAAGTGTCTATGGGCGACGCGCCGGTGGCGAGGCCGAGGACGGGACGGGCGTTGTTTTTTATTACTTCCGAAAAAAGATCCGCAGCAAACGACGCGAGCTTTTTTTTGCCGTCAAATACTCTGATATCCATAATATCTCCCCCTGATCCGTAATTTTAAGAAAAATTATATAACCTAATTTCTCTACTGTCAATAAAAAAACAATTTTTCTATTTTTTTCTTGTTTTTGTATATATTATATGCTAAAATCTAAAAAAATAGATTGAGAAATTTATGAAAGGATGATATTCGCTTTGTGATCCATCCAAGAGAGGGCGGAAGTGATATATCAGTGTGATAGCTATGGAGGAAAGCGCTGTTTTTCGCAATGCAATAAACGGCTTCAATAAAACCGACGTGCTTGATTACGTCAAAGATATTCTTGAAAAAAATACTCGGCTCACCGCGGAAAATGAAGCGCTGAGAAAGGAGCTCGAGGAACAAAAAACGCTTGCTGAGGAGAATGCTCGGGGAAAAGCCCCGGAGCAGCACAGCGAAACGGATATAGAAAAGCTTTCCGAACAAAAGCTCGGTAAGGTCATGTACGACGCGAGACGTTTTTCCGACCTCATAGTATCCGAGGCAAACGAAAAGGCTGACAGTATATTTGCAAACGCTTCAAGATCCTCAGAAAAAATGCTCGAGCAGGTTAATTCGCTTAAATCGGAAGCGGATGAGTTCTCCGCGGCTTTTTTTGCCGGTTTAAAGTCAATATCCGAAAGGCTTGACGCACTTGGCGCATCTCTGACGGATTTTTCCGCAAAAACGGAAGATGAAAAAAGCGGTTTTATAAAAAGAATTAATTCCGAAAGCGAAACGACCGATGGCTGAAAAAAAGATCGACATTTTAAATCTCCGGGAGCATATCCCCGAGCTTTGCGCTGGCGACAAGGTTTTGCTTTCGGGGACGGTTTATACCGCGCGCGACGCGGCGCACGCCAGGCTTTTCACAATGCTCGACAATAATGAAAAGCTCCCGTTCCCCATAAAAAACGCTGTCATTTATTACGCCGGGCCCACGCCCACGAAGCCTTCGGGCCAGATCGGCTCCTTCGGTCCCACTACGTCCGCGAGAATGGACAGGTTTTCTCCGAGACTCCTTGATCTCGGCCTTGCCGCGATGATAGGCAAAGGAAACAGGGACTTTTCGACCGTTGACGCAATAAAGAGGAACGGCGCCGTGTATTTCTGCGCGGGAGGCGGTTTCGGCGCGCTTATAAGCCGCAGCGTCAAAAGCCTCACGGAAATAGCTTTCCCCGAGCTCGGCTGTGAGAGTATAAAAAAGCTTACTGTTAAAGATCTTCCCGTCACGGTCGGAACAGACAGCCGGGGCAATACCATTTTTACAAGGTAATCTCATGAAAAACGAATTGATCGAATTAAGGAAGAAAATCATTGAAAAAGATTTTTCAAGGTTGAATGATATGCAGTTCAGAGCAGTGACCGAGGTTGAAGGGCCGCTGCTTATTCTTGCGGGGGCGGGAAGCGGTAAAACCACAGTTATCGTCAACAGGATAGCATGCCTTATAAAATACGGCTGCGCTTATACTTCCGATAAGCTTTATTGCGCTTCGGAGGCTGAGGTCGCCGCGAAAATGAAAAAATATCTCTCAGGCGACGTTTCGGAATATGAAAGCATCGCTCCGTGCCTCAGCGTGAACGCTCCTAAGCCTTGGCAGATACTTGCGATAACCTTTACAAACAAGGCTGCCGACGAAATGAAGCAGAGGCTTTCCGATATGCTCGGTAACGCAGGAAACGACGTATGGGCAAGCACGTTCCATTCCGCCTGCGTCAGGATTTTGAGGCGTGAAGCCGACAAAACGGGTTTTTCAACACATTTCACCATATATGATTCCGACGACCAGAAGCGTCTGATAAAGGACTGCATGAAGCAGCTTAATATCGACGAAAAAATGCTGCAGCCGAAAACCGTTATGAATGAGATAGGCAGGGCGAAGGACGCGCTAATTGAACCCGAGGATTATTCCACCGAGGGGATAAGAGGCTATGACGCCCGCAAGGACGACGTAAAAAAAATATATACGCTTTATCAGCAAATGCTCAAAAACGCCGACGCCATGGATTTTGACGATATAATCGTGAACACCGTCAAGCTTCTTCAGTCCGACGACGATGTATTGAAGTATTATCAAGAGCGTTTCAGATATATCCTTGTCGACGAGTATCAGGACACGAACCACGCGCAGTACGTGCTTGTTTCGCTGCTTGCCGGAGGGCATAACAATATCTGCGTCGTAGGAGACGACGATCAGAGCATATACAGCTTTCGCGGGGCTACGATAGAGAATATCCTGAGCTTTGAACACCGGTTCTCAGACGCCAAGATCATAAGGCTTGAAGAAAACTACCGCTCTACCACGACCATCCTCGACGCGGCAAACAGCGTCATAGCCAACAACAGTGAACGCAAGGGCAAAAATCTTTGGACGTCGAACGGTCAGGGCGAAAAAATAGAGCTTCACACCTGCTCAGATGAAATGGAAGAGGGCAGGTTCATTGCCGATACGATAATTGAAAAAAGCGCCGCCGGAATGGATTTTTCGGATTTCGCCGTTCTCTACAGAACAAACGCGCAGTCGAACAATATCGAGCGCGCGCTTGTCAGGAGCGCGATACCTTACAGGGTGATAGGCGGACGGCGTTTCTACGAACGAAAAGAGATAAGGGACGCGGTTGCGTATCTTTCGGTCGTTGCCAACCACAACGACGGCATAAGGCTTCGCCGCATTATAAACGAACCTAAGCGCGGCATCGGCGAAACAACTATGAGCAACGTCACTCAGATATCGTCGCGCCTCGGCGAAAGCGTATTTGACGTTATGAAGCATGCGGATGAATTCAGCGCGTTGTCGAGAAGCTCGGCAAAGCTCATTCTTTTTACCGAAATGATCGAGGATTTCACCCGGAGGATGGAACAAAACAGCCTTGCCGATACATTTCGGCTCATAATGAACGATTCCGGTTATATCGCCGGCCTTTCCGCCGATGAGGAAACCAAAGAGGAAAGGCTCGCAAACCTTGACGAGCTTTATTCAACCATAGCGAGATATGAGCAGGAAAACGGTGAAAACGCCTCGATGGAGGGCTTTCTTGAAGAGGTGGCGCTGCTTTCGGATATAGATAATTACGACGATCAGCTCGATACGGTCATTCTTATGACGCTCCATGCCGCGAAGGGGCTTGAATTTCCGGTCGTTTTTCTCGCAGGCATGGAAAACGGGCTTTTCCCCTCAATGCAGTCAATGGAAGACGAATCAGGCCTCGAGGAGGAGAGAAGGCTTGCTTATGTGGGTATAACCAGAGCAAAAAAAGAGCTTATCCTCACAAAAGCTTCACAGCGGATGCAGTACGGTAAAACCGCGATGAATCCGCCCTCTGTGTTTATAGAGGAGATACCCAAAAGGCTTGTCAACGATACTTCTCCGGCTCAGACGCCTTATTCCTCGTTCTTCTCCTCCTCAAACGCTTACGGGCCCGCACGGGACGCCGGTTATACTGGGAAGAGTTCGTATAAAAAAGGAAGTCAGGGCTCGAAAGAAAACGGCTCGTTTGTTTTGAATTCATTCGGTTCGGACAAAAAAGAAGAGCCGGGGGCTGTTATAAGTCTTCGGCCCGGAGATACGGTGGTTCACAAAAAATTCGGAGACGGGCTCGTTATTTCCGCCCATCCTCTCGGAAACGATATACTTCTCGAGGTAGCCTTCAACACGGTCGGCACCAAGAAGCTGATGCAGAAGGTAGCCGGGCTGAAAAAGCTTTAACCGCCTTGTCAGTAGCTTGAAAACGGCGCGCCGTTTGTGAGTTTGTAGCTTTCCGCTTCTCTTTCCTTGTCGAATCTGTATATGCTGAGTATAAGCCCGAGACCTATGTATATACAAAGGTTCGACGAGCCGCCGGCGCTGAAAAA